>JALZBR010000047.1 GCA_030863485.1 Actinomycetota bacterium | reverse complement strand
GGAGGGAGAGGGGCTCGGGGAGTTTGGACGGCCGCTGGTGACAGACTCCACCGCGGGGCTCGAAACCCCACCAGGGCCGCACGGGCATCGTAGCGCCTAGAGGGCAGTGGCTGAGCGGGGCGCAATTAGCGGACGAGCCGACTCAGCGTCGAGTCGGACTGGCCTCGCGCCGGATTCCGGTAACGGATCAGTTTGCTGACCCACCACCGGTAGGCTAAATCTCGTGGATTCGTGGTCTTGGTTGCTATCGCCCTACGGTGTCATCGCGCTGGCCCTAGTCTTGGCCGTCATCGCCCTGCTTACGCTCATCTGGGTTCTCAGCAGTAGCGCGTATCGCCACAGGAAACGCGAGCGACGGTAACCCCCACAATCAAACTGACCCACCACCGGATTTCCGGCACAAATACCCTCAGTGCCCCTAGTCTCTGAAGCACAAATGCTTTTGGACCTTGGTTTCTAAAGATATTGGAATATCTCGCCGAAGATTCTGGTTGACGGGACTGAACGGCCTCGATATCATGTCAGAGGTATAGAGGCACAGAGACTTAGGAAGTAGGTGGTAAAGGTGCTGACAGGCCTAATTATTTTCGGTGTAGCTTTCACTGCGCTGATGGCCCTCATGGCGCGCTTCGCGGTCGACTCGACCGACGGGCGCGACTGGATCGAGCGTCACTCCCAGTGAGCAGCTATCTCTTGTGGAGGCTTGACCCCACGCTGTCGCCGGCCCGACCGCTCCCCCCGGTCGAGGCTCAAGATGCGACGACGCACCCAACTCTCGAGCAGGCCGCACGCGCAAACGAGCGGTCTGCCGAGGGTTCGGGCGCGGGGGGCCTCTAGACCATGGCCGCGGCCCTCGATCCGATCGACCGTCAGATCCTGAGGCTCCTGCGTCAGGACGGCAGAATGGCCCACTCGGCCATCGCCAAAGAGGTCGGATTGTCCGGCCCCGCCGTTCACGAACGGGTTCGCAAGCTCGAGCAACGAGGCGTCATTGCCTCCTACACCGCGGTTCTCGACCCGGAGATCCTCGACCGAGCGGACATGGCGTTCGTAATGGTGAACCTTTCGGAGGGAAACGAGTTCGCGGCCGACGATCCCATCGTTGCGCGTATCTGCGAGGAGCCCGACGTGCTCGAGTTCCACCGCATCGCCGGCGAGGACTGCTATCTCATCAAGATCCGCACGGCGACCAGCAAGGACCTCGAACAATTGCTCAGACGCATCCGCTCAATTCGAGGCGTGGCCCGTACGCGCACGACGATCGTGCTCTCGACAGAGCTCGAGAAACCGACCATCGAGGTACCCGGCGAACAGGCGATCTCCGAAACCGTCTAAAGCGTCATCGGGGCGACATGTTGTCGAGCTTACGCATGTAGCATGCGCGCCCAATGAACGAACCTCGGAATGTCCTGACCCTTCTCGAACTAGGTGAGCGGGTCCTCAACGACAGCACTCACATCTTCGAAGATCACGACAACGCAGCGGAGGCACGAGATCTGCTCGCGCACGCAGTCGGTGTCGACGAGGACGACCTCGAAGAAGACGACGAGGTCTCTTCTCGCGTCGCCGAGAGATACCTCTCGCTCGTTGCACGAAGGGCGGGCGGTGAGCCTTTCCCCTTCCTGACCGGGCACATCGAGTTCTGGGGTCTCGATCTGCAGGTGAAGCCCGGGGCTTTCGTGCCGAGGCCCTCATCGGAGCTCACGGTTCAGCGGGCCCTCAAGCGGCTGCGGCGCAAGAGGAGCCCCGTGGTGGTCGACGTCTGTACCGGTGCCGGCCCGATCGCCCTGGCCCTCGGCGACGAGCTGCCGGAGGCCGAGGTGTGGGGCGCCGACATCCTCGACGAGGGCTTGCAACAGGGGCGTCGGAATGCCCGCAGGCTCGGCATCTCCAACGTCAAGCTCAAGCGCAGCGACATGTACGGCGGATTGCCGGCCCGGCTCAAGGGGGGAGTCGACCTGATCACGGGCCACGTCCCCTACGTGCCTCCCGACGAGGTTGATGACCTCCCGGCCGAGGTCAAGGAGTTCGAGCCGCTGGGGACGCTTACCGACGAGTCCGAGGACGGGCTCTACTTGATGCGCAGGGCGATCGGGGAGGCACCCGAGTGGCTCAAGCCGGGTGGGTGGCTCTTGCTGGAGGTGTCCCACGACCTCCCGCCCAAGCTGCGCAAGCTCGTGCGCGAAGCTGGCCTCGAGGACAAGGGCGTTGCGCGCGACGATGACGACCTCAGCCTCGTCATCGAAGCGCGAAAACCGCTCGGCAAAGGTTGATCTCGTTCCGTCTCCGGCCCCCCCGGTCGCGATAGGGTGACCTATGCGACCGAGAGCTCACACCACCCCCCCGAGGCGCCCCTGATGTCGGACAAACCTTCTGTTCTCGTTATTGATTACGGCGCGCAGTACGCACAGCTCATAGCGAGGCGGGTGCGGGAGTGCCACGTGTACTCGGAGATCGTCCCTCATGACCTCTCGGTCGAGGAGATCGCGGAGCGCAGGCCGGCGGGGATCATCTTGTCGGGGGGGCCGAAGTCGGTCTATTCGCCCGGCGCTCCAACCGTGGACGATCGCTTGTTCGATCTCGGCATCCCCGTTCTCGGGATCTGTTACGGCCAGCAGGTGATGGCGCGGGCTCTTGGCGGCGAAGTGGCACACACCGGTGTAGCCGAGTTCGGGAAGACCGAGTTCAAGGTCGATCAGCCCGGCGTGTTGTTCTCGGAGCTCCCCACCGAACAGACCGTGTGGATGAGTCATAACGATTCTGTCGTCCGCCCCCCCGAGGGCTTCCGGCACATCGGCGCAACCGCCGCATCTCCGGTTGCGGCCTTCGAGGATCCCGAGCGCGGACTGTACGGGGTCCAGTTCCACCCCGAGGTATCGCATACCCCGCGCGGCACCGATGTCTTGAAGAACTGGCTCTACGACGCGTGTGATCTCTTGCCGGCGTGGACGATGACTTCGATCATCGAGTCGGCGGCGGCGGACATCCGCACCATGGTGGGAGGCGAGCGCATCGTTTGCGCTCTGTCCGGCGGGGTCGATTCATCGGTTGCGGCCGCGCTCGTCCATCGGGCGGTGGGCGACCAGCTCACGTGCGTCTTTGTGGACCACGGGTTGCTGCGCGCGGGCGAGGCCGAGCAGGTCGAGGACACGTTCCGGCGGCATCTCCATATCGACCTCGTTCACGTCAAGGCCGCAGACCGTTTTCTCGAGAACCTGGCCGGTGTTACGGATCCCGAACGAAAGCGAAAGATCATCGGCGAGACGTTCATCCGGATCTTCGAAGAAGTCGCCCGCGACGAGCTCGAAGACGCTCGCTTCCTGGTTCAGGGAACGCTCTATCCCGACGTCATCGAGTCGGGGACACGCGACGCGGCGAAGATCAAGAGTCACCACAACGTCGGAGGCCTGCCCGCCGATATGAAGATGACGTTGGTCGAGCCGCTCCGCCACCTCTTCAAGGACGAAGTGCGTCGCGTCGGAGAAGAGCTCGGACTGCCGGAGGAGATCGTCTGGCGTCAGCCGTTCCCCGGACCGGGACTCGCGGTCAGGATCATCGGTGACGTGACTCCGGAGCGTTTGGACACCCTTCGGGCGGCAGACGCGGTCGTCGTAGAGGAGATCAAGAAGGCCGGGCTCGACCGCGAGATATGGCAATCGTTCGCCGTACTGCCGGCCGTCCGCTCGGTCGGCGTCATGGGTGACGAGCGAACCTACGGGTATCCGATCGTCTTGCGGGCCGTGACGAGTGAGGACGCGATGACCGCCGACTGGGCCCGCCTGCCGTACGAGATCCTCGAGGTCATATCGACCCGGGTCGTCAACGAGGTGCCCGGCGTCAACCGGGTCGTCTACGACATCACGTCGAAACCGCCCGGCACTATCGAGTGGGAGTAGAGCAGCACCCCCCAGCGACTCCGGCACCGGCCGCCGAGCCCGCTCCGCCGAAGAAGAAGGACGACGGCTTCGGCGATTACGTCAACATCCTTTCGGGGACCTCGCAGAATCTCGTCGGCATCGTCATCGCGGCGCTCGCGACATTTGCAGCGCAGATCCTCATGGGTCGGACCCTCGGCCCGGCAGGTTTCGGCGTCGTCACCCTCATGACCCAGGCCGCCTTCGTTCTGTCATTCCTTACCCGCGCCGGCATGGACATGGCCGTTCTCAGAGACGTCGCGATCGAAGCGGGCGTCGGGCGGTGGGACAGGATCCGGGTCCCCGTGGCCCGAGCGGTCCTCATAGCCACCGTCGTAAGCACGCTCGCGGCGCTGGCTGCGCTTCTCTCGACGGATTCGGTTGCAGACGTTTTCTCCATCAGGCCCGAGTTGCGCGACTACATCGTCGAGGCCGCAGCCATCGGGCTGCCGTTCCTTGCGCTGGCCAATGTGTGGCTGTCGGCCACGCGCGGCCTCAAGATCATGCGCTACACGCTCTACGTCTTCTGGGCGGGCCAGCCCGTCGTCTGGGTCCTATTGATGCTGATCGGCTGGCGCCTGTCCGAGACGACCTGGATGAGCACGCTCGCGTACTCGGCCTCCTGGGCGCTGGCGGCGGTTGCAGCCTTCGCTTTCTGGCGCAAAGAGAGCCGCGGTTGGGAGGCCGCCCCGATGGAACCGGGGGCGATCGGGAGGCTTATCCGATACGCGGGACCGCGGGCGCCGGCGGCGTTGTTCTCCCAGCTGCTGTTCTGGACGGATCTCTTCGTCCTGACGAGATACGTCGCCGACGACAGCGTGGGTCGTTACGCGGCGGCCCTTCGTGCCGGTCAAGTGCTGGTCTTGTTCTTGACTTCGGTGAGTCTCATGTTCAGCCCCTTCGTGGCGGACCTCCATAACCGGGGAGAGACCGAACGGCTCGACAAGCTGTTCAAGGCGCTGACCCGTTGGACGCTCGCGGCGACCATGCCGGCGTTCATCTTGCTGGCCGTTGCGCCGGGGCCGGTGTTGCGGATATTCGGCTCCGGCTTCAGCAGCGGTCCTGCAGAGACGGCGCTCATCATCATCCTTCTCGGTCAGTTCGTGAACATGGCGACCGGAAGCGTCGGTTTCGTGTTGATCATGGTGGGTCGAACAGGTTGGGACCTGGTGGTCTACGCGGCCTCGCTTGCTTTGAACCTCGCACTGGCCTTCTGGCTCTGTCCCGAATTCGGCCTCGTCGGGGCCGCGGTCGCCAACGCGGTGACGTTCGCCCTGTCGAAGTGGGCCCGGTTGTTGCTCGTGCGGCGGTTCGTGGGCATCCAGCCCTACAACCGGGAGTACGGGCGGATCGTCGCTCCTTCGGTGGCCTGCGCGGGAGTCATGTGGGTGGTCCATACGGTCGTCGGGGGGGAGGGTCTGGTCGACCTCGTCGCCACCGGGGCGGCGGGAACGGCCGCTTACGGTGTCGTCTACCTCCTGGTGGGCTTGACCGAGGCCGAGAGGCGGGGGGCCAAGCGTGTCGTCGAGCTGGTCAAGGGTCGGATGGGAACTCGCAGTGGCACCTCCGCATAGCCCGAAAGCGTCGCGACCGCGCCGGATAATCGTCATATGAAGAACGACTTCCTGGCGGGCCTCAACCCGGTTCAACGAGAGGCCGTCGAGCAGGGCGACGGGCCGGTGCTGGTGGTTGCGGGGGCCGGATCCGGCAAGACGAGGGTGCTCACCCACCGGATCGCGTACCTCATCCGCGTGGAGAACGTCTCGCCGTTCGAGATCATCGCGATCACGTTCACCAACAAGGCTGCGGCCGAGATGAAGGCGCGCGTCGCTGGTCTCGTCGGAGGGGTTGCCCACAGCATGTGGGTTTCGACCTTCCACTCCGCCTGCGTGCGGATCCTTCGGCGTGAGGCGCCCAAGCTAGGGATCCATTCCTCGTTCTCGATCTACGACAGCTCCGACACCGAGCGCATGATCAAGCTTTGTCTCAAGGATCTCAACATCGACCCGAAGCGTCTCCCGCCGCGGGCCGTTGCGGCGGCGATCTCCGATGCCAAGAACAAGCTCATGGACGCAAGTCTTTACACGAACTTTGCGGGCAATCCGTGGGAGCGACAGGTTGCCGAGGTCTATGTCGAATACGAGCAGAGGCTGAAGGCGGCAGCCGCGTTCGACTTCGACGACCTCATCATGCGGGTGGTCGAGGTATTCGACCGCATGCCAGACGTTCTCGAGTACTACCAAAACCGCTTCAAACACGTCCTGATCGACGAGTTCCAGGACACGAACCACGCTCAAGCTCGTCTCGCCACGCTTCTCGCCGGCAAGTGGCGCAACATCTTCGTCGTAGGGGATGCGGATCAGGGCATCTACGCCTTCCGCGGAGCGACGATCAAGAACTTGCTCGACTTCGAGCGCGATTGGCCGGAGACGCACCTCATCACACTCGAGCAGAACTATCGATCGACACAGACGATCCTGAACGCGGCCAACTCCGTCATCGAGCACAACGTCATGCGCAAGCCCAAGACGCTGTGGACCCAATCGGTACCCGGCGAGCCGATCGTCCGGTATCACGCCCAGAACGAGCATGACGAGGCCGGGTGGGTTGCCGACGAGGTCGTCCGACTGCGCGACGAGAACGAACTCCAACTCTCCGACATTGCGGTCTTCTACCGAACCAACGCGCAGTCCCGGGTCCTCGAAGAGGTCCTCTCGAGCAAGCAGGTCCCCTACCGGGTCGTCGGCGGCGTTGGTTTCTACGACCGCAAAGAGATCAAGGACATCCTCGCCTGGTTGCGTGGAGCGGTGAACCCGCAGGACGCAGTTTGTGTGGCGCGCGCTGCGCAGGCCCCGAGACGTGGGATCGGGGATACGTCGCTGGATCGCCTGGCCGCGTTCGCACGGACAAACGAGATCGCGCTGGGGGAGGCCTTCGAGCTGGCCGAGGAAGTCCCGAACCTCCCAAAGAGAGCCCGGGGAGCCGCTCTCGAGGCTGCGCGGCTGTTCGAGAGGATCAGAGACGCGGCGCGCGAGGGACTTCCCGTCGCAGACATCGTCGAGATGGCGTGGGACATCACCGGCTACATGAGCGAGCTCACCGCCGAGCGGACATTCGAGGCCCTTTCGCGACAAGAGAACCTCCAGGAGCTCGCGGGGGTGGCCCGCGAGTACTCCGAGTCTGTCGAGGAACCCACCTTGGCGGACTTCCTCGAGCGGATCGCGCTGATCACGGATACCGACGAGACGCAGGGCGAGGAGGCCGGCATCACGTTGATGACCTTGCACAACGCGAAGGGTCTCGAGTTCCCGGTCGTCTTCATCGTCGGCTTGGAGGAAGGCGTCTTTCCCCACATCCGCTCGCTCGGCGAGCCGGACCAGCTCGAGGAAGAGCGCCGCCTTTGTTACGTCGGCATCACGAGAGCCGAGCAACGTCTGTACTTGTTGAATGCTTGGTCGCGCAGTCTGTGGGGAAGCGTGAATTACAACCCCGCGTCGAGATTCCTCGAAGAGATCCCCGAGGACCTCGTGACATTGCAGGAGCGCGACGAGCCGCAGACGTCCCCGGCAATCGCACGGCGCGAGAAGGCGGCACCGAACTTCAAGGTCGGGCAGATGGTCGAGCACAACAGGTGGGGACGGGGCATGATCCTGGAGATCTCTCGTTCCCGCCTCGGTTTCGAGGCGACTATCAACTTTCCCTCGGCCGGAGGCGAGAAGCGCCTCGATCTGACCCTGGCGCCGCTCAAGCCTCTCTGACCCGGGCCTCTGGCTTGGGGCGTCCGCCTCCGGGCGTGAGCGTCACCGGATAACCTCCTGCAATGGCCAAGCCGAGGTTGGGGATAGCGTCGGGCAACAAGCTGGGGGCCGACGCCGGCGCGGCCGTCGCCCAGGCGGGGGGCAACGCGGTCGACGCCTGTCTCGCGTCGGGAGTGATGGCGTGGGTGGTCGAACCGTTCTTTGCGTCTGTCGGTGGGTCCGGCTTCATCGCAGTGCGCTCACCCGACGGGAGTATCGAGGTCTACGACGGCAACAACGCTATGCCGCACACGATCCCCGAGTCACCGGGCTTGGGGCTCAAGAGGACCTATCTCGATTACTCGAACGGCATGTACACCGGTATCGGTGGTGGATCGGTTGCTGTGCCGGGGATCCTCAAAGCGCTTCGCCAAGCGTGGGAGCGACACGGTCACATCGAGTGGCCGGCCCTCTTTGCCCCGGCCATCGATGCCGCGCGCAATGGGATTGCTTTCCCGCGCACCTCGGCCTACTACCTGTCCGTGACCTACAAGGAGATCTGGGCCCACTATCCGGAGGCACAAGCTCTCTTCACCGTCGACGGCAGGCCGATGCAAGAAGGAGAGAGCTTCGTGCAGCCGGAGCTCGCCGAATCACTCGAGATGATCGCCGAGCAGGGGCCCGAGGTCTTCTACGAGGGTGAGCTCGCCCAGGAGATCGCCGACGCGATCGTCTCGGACGGAGGTTTCTGGGGAGTCCGTGACCTCAAGCAATTCGAATCACATTGCCGCTCGCCGATCGGGACCTACGCGTTCGGATGGCGAATCGAGTCGAATCCGCCACCCGCGGTCGGGGGGGCCGTGCTCACCCACATGCTCGCGCTCCTGGATCAGACGGATATAAGCGATCCGCTGGAGCGCCTGAGGGCGATCGTGGAGGCCGAGCGCGCGGCGGTTGGTTATCGGGGAGAGCACTATCAGGAACCGGGTGAGATCGCGGGCGGTCTCGAGGAGGCGCTCGAGCGTCTCCGGAACCGGCCAGCGAAATCGGGCGACACGACACACATGTCGTCGGCAGATTCCGATGGCTATGTCTGTTCCTTGACGGAGTCCAACGGATACGGGGCAGGTCTCGTCGTGCGGGGGATGATGCTGAACAACACCCTCGGCGAGGAAGAGCTGAACCCCTTGGGGGCCCACCGCTTGCCGCCCGGCTCTCGCTGTCACTCGAATATGGCCCCGACGATCGCGACGGGACCGGGCGTCTGCGTAGGGATTGGTTCGCCCGGGGCCGACAGGATCACCGGTGCCATCGCTCAGACGTTGGTCTCGATAGCAGTCGACAAGAAGTCGCTCGCCGAGGCCGTGGCCGCGCCGCGAGCCCACCTGTCCGCCAAGCCTGAGGGCGAGCTGATGTGTTACGAGCCGGGCCTCCCGGGTGATCAATTGGGGTCCTACGTTCCGCGTCCCTACGACGACGTCCATATGTTCTTTGGCGCGGTGCAGGCAGCGTCGGTGAGAGACGACGGCACGGTGGACGCGGCGCACGACCCGCGACGTTCCGGCGCCACCGCCTTCGTCTAACTCGCGGACGCAGAACTATCCGGCTGCGTCGACCGGCTCTCCGTCGCCGTCCACGATCTCTACCGATTCGATGTAGATCGTCGCGATCGGGGTGGTGGCGGTCACGGGATCATCGCCTCGTTGGGTCGCTTTCTCCGAGATGGTCACGAGCGTCTCCACGGACCCGCTGTCGTCCGGGTCCACCTTGCCGAAGATAGAGTAGCTGGGTCTATAACCGGCGGGTTCGTAACCCCCCTCGGGATCGGGGTCGTGGACGACGATGAAGAACTGGCTGCTCCCGGTCCCCGGCCCCTCGTTTGCCATCCCTGCGGTGCCGAATACGTATCCCTTCGGGTTCTTCGGGAACTCGTCCGGGATCGTGTATCCGGCCCCCCCGCTGCCGTCTCCCTCGGGGTCTCCACCCTGGATGATCGAGTTCTGCTCTACGCGGTGGAAGGTGAGGCCGTCGTAGAACCCCTCGTTCGCCAGGAACACGAAGTTGTTGACGGTGATCGGCGACTCGTGCTCGAGCAGGTCCATCTCGATGACTCCGCAGGACGTCGTGATCACCGCGCGGTAGTCGATCTCTTTTTCGAGTGACATCGGCGGAGGATTCGAGTACTGCTGGGAGTCCCGTTCTTCGGGCTCGTCCGCCTTGCAGGCCACCTTCGCCGACGGGCTCGGGTTCACCGAGGGAGGCGTAGTGAGCTCGGCCCCTCCCGGCCCGGTGGGGCTGGTCGACCCGGCGGAGATACCGACCCCCACGAGCGCTGCGAGCGCAAACAAGAGCATCGACGAACGAATCAGACGGCGTCTGCGAAGCGCGGCAGCGCGGTCTTCGGAGCCGGTTCCTCGGTCGCTCAAGCCTCGGTTATCTCGACCGACTCGATGTAGACCGTCTCCGCCGGTCTCGTGCTGGGAGCTCCCGTAGCGGGATCGATCTCGCCGGTGGTCTCCTGGTCCGCGATCTCCAGCAACGTGTCGACCGATTCCTGATCCGCGGGGTCGACCTTTCCGAAGAGGGCGTAATCGGGCGGGTAGCCCGATGGCTTGAACCCGCCCTCGGGGTCGGGGTCCCTCATGTTGACGAAGAACTGACTCCCGGCGGTGTCCGGACCCCGGTTTGCCATAGCGACCGTTCCGAAGACGTACTCGTCGCCGCTCTTGGGGAGCTCGTCCTGGATCTCGTAGCCGGGCCCCCCCGCACCGCTCGGCTCGGGCGCGCCCCCCTGGATGACCTTGTTCGGCTCGACCCTGTGGAACGTCAGGCCCTCGTAGAAACCTTCGTTGGCCAGGAACACGAAGTTATTGACGGTGATCGGGGCCTCCTCCTCGAGCAGGTCCATCTCGATCACGCCGCAGGAGGTCGTGATCGTCGCCCGGTAGTCGACGCCGTCCTCGAGGGCCATCTCGGGAGGCTCCGGGTACTGCTGGGGATCCGCCGCGGGCGGAGCCTCGGCTCCGCAAGCGACGTCTTCGGTCTCGCCGCTTCCTTCATCTCCGCCGGGGGCATTGCCCCCGGCGAATATGGCCAGTCCGATGATCGCTGCAAGAGCGAGGAATCCGAGCGCGCCTCGAATGATGCGCTGTCGGCGGGCGGCCGCTTGCTGAGCGGCAACGATCGCAGCCCGCCTCTCTTTTTGGCGCGCTCTCTTCTCTTGGTTCGTCACCGGGACCTCCACCGCCTTCGACGCTCGTCGGCGAGCGCTTCTTGAGACAAGCCGCCGCTTGTCACACGATCGAGATGATAGGCGACGACCCGCCTCAACGATTCCGCATCCGGCGAACCGGCGACTACCTGATCGGCGATCCGCAGACGGTGCAAATCGTGTGCCGAGACCTTCAAAAGCCGCGCCGCCTCGGGTGCGCGTTCCGAGTCGCGCCACAGGATCTGGGCCGCGCCCTCGGGCCCGATCACGGAGAAGAAGCTGTCTTCGTAGATAACGAGGACGTCGCCGGTCGCGAACGCGAGCGCGCCGCCGCTCCCTCCCTCGCCCGTGACTATCGAGACAACCGGGACCGGAGCGGAGAGCAGGGACTCGAACAATCGGGCTATCTCCCAAGCCACCCCGGCCGCCTCCGATTCCCCGGAGGGGTCGGCTCCCCTGGTATCGACGAAGGTCACGACCGGCAACCGCAGCCGGCTTGCGATCTCGACCGCGCGCCGGGCTTTCCGGAACCCGGCGGCTGCCGGCGAGCGACGGCGATCGAGCGCTATCACCACGGCCCGTCGTCCCGCGATCCTTCCGATTGCCGCCACGACCGCTGGGTCGTTCGTCCCGCTGCGGTCGCCCTGTAGCTCGATGTGGACCTCGAGCGTCTTCGCCAGCCCGACTGCGGGATTGAATCGATCCTCGGCTCGCGCTGTCTGCACGACTTCCCATTCGTCTACTCCGGCGGATCCCGACGCCGCAGCGGGCGGCTCCAGGTGCAGGGGATCGTCGGGAGCCAGGACCTCGAGAGCGCGCACCACTGCAGCGCGCTCGTCATCGACTACGGCGTCGACCAATCCGTTAGCGAGTGCGGAAGCGGCCGTATGAGAAGAAGGCGCGAGGGGGCGCCCGGTGAAGGCTTCGGCGACACGAGGGCCGGCGAATCCGACCGTCGCTCCTTCGGCTGCAAAAGTGACGTCTGCGAGCGCGCAGAGGCTTGCGAGAACCCCGCCCGTAGTGGGATGACCAAGGATGACGACGAGGGGTGCTCCCGAGTCCGCGAGCGCGAGCCGGGCGGATACGACCTTGGCCATCTGGACGAGCGAGCGCATCCCCTCTTGCATGCGAGCTCCACCGGTGGCCGTGCGCAGGATGAACGGTCGCCGAGCCGACGCCGCTCGTTCGAGTCCCCGTGCCAGGCGCTCTCCCGCGACCTCGCCCATGCTCCCGCCGAAGAAACGGAAATCAAAAAATGCGACCTCGACCTCGTGTCCGCCGATGGTCCCGCTTCCGGCGATCACCGATTCGCCCGCGCCCGTTTGCGCTTGTGTCCGTCGGAGGGCGTTCGGGTAATCGGGGTAGCCCAGGGGATCGGTGCTCGCCAGATCCCCATCTCGCTCGACGAAAGACCCCTCGTCGAGCAGGCGCTCATGTGGCTCGGTCAAGCCTGTTTCTCCCCTCTGACCTGCTAATCTGCGATCTCAGTACGGTAGCAACAAGTCCGACGCCACCCCCGTGTGGGCACATCGGCACGTCACCTCTAGGAGATCCACAGATGTCAACCGGACGACCACGCGTTCTTGTAGCAAAGCCGGGTCTCGACGGCCACGACCGCGGCATCAAGGTAGTCGCTCGCGCCCTGCGCGATGCAGGTATCGAGGTCATCTACACGGGACTTCATCAGACGCCGGAGCAGATAGCGGCCGCGGCCATCCAAGAAGACGTCGATGCGGTCGGTCTCTCGTGCCTGTCGGGCGCGCACATGACCCTTTTCCCCCGTGTCGTCCAGCTCATCCAGGACCAGGGTGGTGACATCACCGTGTTCGGCGGCGGGATCATCCCCGACACCGATATCCCAAAGCTCAAGGAGACGGGGATCGCCGAGATCTTCACTCCCGGGACCACCACGACGGAGATCGTCGATTGGGTCAACGAGAAGCTCGACGCGGCGGCTGCGAGCGAGAGCGCGAGCTAGACCAACAGCAACTCAGCCATCGCTGGATAGAAGACTAACGAGAGGCGGCCTGTGGATCTTTTCGAGTATCAGGGCAAGGAATTGCTTCGGAAGTTCGACGTGCCCGTCCCCGAGGGCCGCGTGGCCACCACTCCTGAAGAGGCTGCAGAGGCCGCCAAGGGCCTGGGGGGAAGAGTCGTCGTCAAGGCCCAGGTCCAAGTCGGAGGACGCGGCAAGGCCGGCGGCATCAAGCTTGCCTCCTCGCCGGACGAGGCCCGCGACGTGGCCAGTCAGATCCTCGGGATGGACATCAAGGGACACACCGTGAAGCGAGTGCTCGTCGAGAGGGCCGGCGACATCAAGTCCGAGTACTACTTCTCGTTCCTCCTCGATCGTTCCGAGCGCAAGTTCCTCGGGATGATGAGCGCCAAGGGCGGCATCGACATCGAAGAGGTCGCCGCGACGGATCCGGACGCAATCGCCCGCGTTCACATCGACCCTCTGCTCGGCGTGTCGGACTTCCACGCGCGCGAGTTGGTCTTCGGAGCGAACATCGACGCCGAAGCTCGCAAGGAGGCGATTGCGATCATCCCCAAGCTCTACGACGCCTTCATCGGGCTCGATGCTTCGCTCGTCGAGGTGAACCCCTTGATTTTGACGGGGGAGGGGAGGGTCGTGGCCCTGGACGCCAAGGTGTCCGTGGACGAGTCGGCTGACTACAGACATCCCATCTTCGCCGAGCTGAAGTCCGCGCACGAGGTCCCCGAGCAGGAGCGTCTCGCGAAGGAGAAGGGTCTCAACTTCATCAAGCTCGATGGGGACGTCGGCATCATCGGCAACGGAGCCGGTCTGGTCATGTCGACGCTCGACGTCGTAAAGGCGGCAGGCGGTGAGCCGGCGAACTTCCTCGATGTGGGAGGCGGCGCGGGGGCCGAGCTCCTCTCGAACGCTCTCGAGGTCATCATGTCCGACGCCGGAGTGAAGAGCGTCTTGGTCAACATCTTCGGAGGCATCACCCGATGCGATCTGGTCGCGGAGGGGATCATCGACGCTTTCGGGAGGCTCGATGTGAAAGTGCCGGTTGTCGTTCGCCTCGATGGGACCAACGCCGAACAGGGGCGCAAGATGCTGCAGGACGCCCCTCACGAGAAGTTGGTCTCGGCCGAGACCATGCTCGGTGCCGCCGAAAAAGCAGTCGAGTTGTCGAAGGGTGGTGGCGCCTGATGTCGATCCTCGTCGATAACGACACTCGCCTGTTGGTCCAGGGCCTGACCGGACGCGAGGGGTCCTTTCACGCCGGGCGCAACAAGGACTACGGCACCAATCTCGTGGCGGGGGTGACTCCCGGCAAAGGGGGGACCGACGTGAACGGGACCCCGGTCTTCGACACCGTTGCCGAGGCGATCGCCAAGACCGACGCCAACACGGCGATGGTCTTCGTCCCTCCACGATTTGCCGCCGACGCGGTGCTCGAGTCGTTCGATGCCGGCATCGAGGTGATCATCGCGATCACGGAGGGCATCCCCGCCCTCGACATGGCGCGGGCGAACTCCTATATCCGTTCGGGTCACGGGTCGTCGACTCTGATCGGCCCGAACTGCCCCGGCGTCATCTCGCCCGGAAAGGCAAACGTCGGGATCATCCCCGGTGAGATCTGCACGCCGGGCCCCGTCGGACTCGTCTCTCGCTCCGGAACGCTGACCTACCAGATCGTCCACGAGCTCACCCAACGAGGTATCGGACAGTCGACCTGTGTCGGCATCGGCGGAGACCCGGTTCCGGGCTCGAACTTCATCGACGTGCTCGAGAAGTTCGAGGCCGATGACGAGACCGAGATCGTCGTTCTCGTGGGAGAGATCGGAGGCGACGCCGAGGAAAGAGCCGCGCGCTTCGTCCAAGAGCGGATGAGCAAGCCGGTGGTCGCTTACATCGCAGGGTTCACCGCCCCTCCCGGCAAGCGAATGGGACATGCGGGGGCCATCGTGTCGGGTTCCAAGGGCACCGCTCAGGCGAAGGCGGACGCTCTCGAGGCCGTCGGCATCAGGGTAGGACGCAACCCCAGCGAGGTCGCCGAGATCGTCGCCGAGATCCACCAGAGGTGACTCTCCGGGAGGTCCCGGGGGTCGCCGGGGCTCCCTGGGAAAGAGAGATCCGGGGCCGGTTCGATCGTCTCGTGGTCGAATCCAACATCCTGGCGGGAAATCCGCTCGGAGACCCCGCCAGACGGCCTCTTTACGTCTACCTACCGCCCGGCGTGGGCGAGGGAGACGGGGAATCACTGTGTTCCATCTACGTCATCCAGGGTTTCACCGGACAGCTCGACGCGTGGCTCAACCGCTCGCCCCTGGAGCCCAACATGGTGGAGCGCATAGACGAGCTCTTCTCGGGATCATCGGTGCCTCCGGCCGTGGTCGTCTTTGTCGACGCCTGGACCTCGGTCGGGGGTTCGCAATTCATCAACTCCGGGGGCACCGGTCGTTACATGGACTACCTGTGCGACGAGGTCGTCGCGTTCGTCGACGATCGCTACCCGACGGCCGTGGCCCCCGAGCACCGGGGCCTAACCGGTAAGTCCAGCGGGGGCTACGGAGCCATGGTTGTTCCCATGCTGCGACCGGACGTCTTCGGCGGGCTCGCGTCGCACGCGGGCGATGCCTTGTTCGAGTCTTGTTATCTGCCCGAGTTCCCCGGAGTCGTACGCGCGCTGCGCGACCGGTTCGAGGGTTCCTACGACGTCTTCTGGGAGCGCTTCCGAACGGCCGAGCGCTTCGACTGGGAGACCTTTGGAGGGCCATTCGAGACCTACGGCTACGCGATGGCTTACTCGCCGGATGAGGCGCCCAGAAGGGCGCTCCTTCCCTTTGACGAACGCACCGGCAAGCTGAACGAAGACGTATGGGAGCGGTGGTTGGAATGGGATCCGGTTCGGATGGCTCCGAAGCATCTCGACGCCCTGGCCTCCATGAAGCGCATCTATCTCGATGCGGGGGCCTCCGATGAGTACTACCTCGATCTCGGGGCCCAGGCGTTCTCACGGGAGCTCGAAAAGGGCGGCATCGAGCACTCGCTCGAGCTGTTCGACGGAAAGCACGGCGGTCTCCAGTACCGCTACCCCGGGGCGATCGCCGAGCTCGCCCAGGCCCTCTCTCCTTAGACTCCTCCCATGTGGTCGAGGCTTAGGGTGATCTCGTGAGAGAACGCATCGTCGTCTTGATCTCGGGTACGGGATCCAACCTTCAGGCGCTGGTGGGTGCTTGCAGGCGGCGCGAGGTCCCCGGTTACGTGGCCGGCGTCGTCGCGGACAGGCCCTGTCCTGGTCTCGAGTGGGCCGCCTCGAATAACATCCCGTGGCTGCTGGTCGAGCCCGGCAACTTCGCGAGCCGCGACGACTGGAGCCGCGCCATGCGGGATCGGGTCCTCGAGGTCCAGGCCGACCTAGTCGTATCCGCAGGATTCATGCGCATCCTGGCCCCGGTATTCGTGGACGGCTACTTCGGCCGGCTCATCAACGTCCACCCCTCGTTGCTTCCGGCTTTTCCCGGGGCGCACGCCGTGCGGGATGCTCTGGAGGCTGGAGTCAAGGTCACGGGATCAACGGTTCATTACGTCGACCATCTCGTAGACCACGGTCCGATCATCATGCAGGAACCGGTAAGGGTCGAACAGGGCGATACAGAGGTGTCACTGCACGAGCGTATCAAGGCCGTCGAGCACGTCATGCTGCCGACGGTCTGTGCCCTGATGCTCGAGAACCGGGTGCGGCTCCAGCAAGGCCGGACGTTCATCCAAGACGGATACTGACGGTTAGAGACCCCGGTCATCGCAGGAGCCCAATTATGAGTCCGACGCTCCGATCGTTATGTAGTGGGATCTCGCATCGACCCGCGATTCTGGGGACCGCGATCATCATCCGGTTGTCCGAGGTTCGGTCCGGTTTCGACGGCCGTTCACTTAAGGCGTAATAACCAGCGACAAACTCGTCGTCGAGGCGGCCCCACGACCTGGCTCAATGGTGACTTCGGCAATGGCGCATGCATTAGTGGGCCGGCCGGATGTGGTTAACGTGCCTAGGGGCGAAAAGCTCCCCACGACGCTAGGCAGTTGCCGCCGCTGTTACCTCGCGTAAGGTGCTTGATGGCGCCGGATCATTCCGGACGACATGCTTCAGCGCCTGCACAACCTGCTCGGAAAACTGCGTTCCGCTGCATCGTTCCAATTCAGCCAAGGCTTCCTCCCGAGAAATACTGTCTCGGTAAGGGCGATCGGCGGTCATCGCATCGAAGGCTTCACATGCTGAGATGATCTGCGCTCCGAGGGGAATCTCTGTTCCCGACAGCTTGTCTGGGTAGCCCGTACCGTCGGGGCGTTCGTGAGTAGCCCTGATCAACCCGCGACGCCTCGAAGGGCAGGTGCAGCGGCGACGATCCGCTCGCCGATGATCGTATGTTGGCGCAAGAACACCCATTCATCCTCATTCAGGGCCCCTGTTTTGCTCAGGATGCGGTCCGGGATCGCCGCTTTGCCGATGTCATGTAAGCGGGCCGCCAGATGGATATCCTGTCTTTCTGATGGATTGATGACCAGGACCTCAGCGACGCGGCCGGCAAGGTCGGCGACACCGCCAATCCGATCCGCAAGCAACGGGCTCCGCTCAGCGAGAAGCGTCAGCAACGCGTCACATGCTTGACGTGCGGGGGAAGCACGACGCGCGTTTTTCTCTGCGTAGAGGCGTAGATTCGCCTCGCGCAACGCACTGGCCGAATCACCACCCTCGACCGGCAATGGCACACTTCCACACGATGTCGTCACATGAAAACCATATCCAGACTCCGAAAGAGCGGCCCGTCCGAGAGATGAGACGGTGTCAGCGAGTTCGTCCGAACCCGAACCCAATACGCAGAATTCGTCGCCTCCGATGCGGTAGGCGTGGGCCCGGTTTCCGACCTTTTCCAACAGCCTCGGCGCCTAGCCTTTGCAGCAGTGCATCTCCGGCAGATGTCCGAAGGCTCCTCTCAAGATCCAAGGGCTGCAGTTGTCGAGGACGGCCTTTGAGGTTCCACAGCAACTCCTCGGCTGCCTCCTGGATGATGTCACTAGGCAGCGCCTCCTGCCATCGGCCTATAGGAGAACCGGTTCAACTTGGTCGGTATAAAAGAACGCGAGGTGGGCGACGACTCCGTCGCAAACCGCGTCGGACCCACCGGCGATTGATTTCCGTCACCGCCGCGCGCGAGAGTCCTTGCGAAAACAAAAGGGCCCTGTGCAGCTTTCTGTGAATACCTCGAGGCGGAGACGCCTCGGCGCCCTTATGAAGGGCGGCCGATGATCGACCAACAAGGCGCTCAAACAACAATCGACTTCTCGGCTCGTCAACGGAGCCACGGCACTCGGGTCGCAGGTCATGCTTGGTTAACGAGTCTCTTCAGCCCCTCGGCGACATCTCGAAGTTCGTGTCCCCCGGCGGCTACGCGAACAACGAATTCATAAACATCTTCGTTAGGGACCTTCGTTACGGGGACGCCGTTGATCTCCAGAAATACCGCAGTGGCCAGCCAGCCGAGTCGTTTGTTTCCGTCGACCAGGGGATGGTTCTTGACGATCGACTGGAGCAGAGCCGCCGCCTTCTCCCACAAATCTGGATAGGCGTCCTCTCCCACCACGGTAGTCCGAGGTCGCGCTGCCGCCGATCCCAGAAGGCCTGGATCCCTTACCGGGGGCGGATCACCCAGGAGCTGTCCCGCCAGGTAGATGAGGTCGTCCAGGTCGAGGTAATCGACCCGGCCGGTCATTCGCCTAGTCGCTCCAAGGCCTCCGCGTGTGCTGTCATCACTCGCCTGCTCGCCGCTTCGACCCGGTCATGATGCTCCCCCCAGGCCACGTACTGCCGCACTGCCCGGCGAGCGGCTTCTTGCATCGAGACACCCTCGGCGCGCGCCCTCTTTTGCAGGGCCAGTTGTTCTTCGTCTGTGAGTCGCAGGGTCATGGCCATGGAAACCACATGGTATCACGGTGATACCATGTGTCGCTAACGTGCCCATCAGATACGAGATGGTGACGACTCCCGCTCCGTGATGGCCGAGTCACCGCGCCGTCTGTCAGGCTGGCTCTTGCAGTCGACTCCGGGGACGCCAACCCGCTGGCCTCAGGTTCGGCGCGAGCGATGCATTCGTCTTGTATCCCATCCCATCGAGTCGACCTGGAGAGGCGCCCCGAAAGTCTGCAGCTAAGGATTTCCCGCTCAAGGCCCGTTAGCGCCCCTGAGTGTCGCATTTAGACAACCATTCCGAGTCTAATGCTCGGTCAATCGTGGGTCAGTATTAGGAGAAGAGGGCCCTCTCGCGGCGAGGCGACGTTTTCCCCCTACCTGCGACATCTGCTTCCCACGATGTCAGGGCAGCATCTGTGCCGCTCAAGGGGTCGAATATCCGAGTTGTCGCACGAGGCGTTCGACTTCAGGCATCAGACCTATGGCGAGACCACCCCAAGTGCAGCTCCTGTTACCAATTGGGGTGGCTCGGAATGACCGGCCGACACGCCGCGCTTTCTGCCTCTTACTAGGACACTCTGAAATTAGCCAGCTTGGTGCTCCCGTCAGCGAGCCTGACCAACAGCGCCGGTCCGCCCGATCGCCTGGCCGAGAGGCGCAACTGGCGCAAGGGCATCGAGGAGGCTAAAGGGATCGAAGGCCATCCGCATGGTTCTCGGCCGAATCGCATGGGCTAGTGAAAGCCCGTCGTGCATGCATCTTGACAGATTAGTCATGACTAAATATCTTTTTAGGCCATTCAAATACAGAGGAGGGACCGCGTGCGATCGACTACCCGCCACCGATGGACCGCGTTTCACGAGGCATGGGCTCCCAGAGCAGATATGCCTGATGGGCCGGCGAAGACCAGCCCGTGGAGTCACCACTTGGTCACGGCCTTGCTGGGAACGGTGATCGTGGTCGGGCTGTTCCTCGACGGCTGGGCGCACTTGAACCTGGAAACGAAGTTGGCCCCGTTCCTCGAGCCTTGGCACGCCGTGATGTATGCCGGATTTGTTGCAAGTGGGGCATGGATCATGACGCGCAACCAGCGGCGCTTCCGCTTCCAGCCTTCGCAACTGCCACGCGGATATGGATTAGCGGTGGTCGGTATGGCCATTGCCGGCGTCGGCGTGGTGGGTGATGCGCTTTGGCATGTGATCTTCGGGGTTGAGACCGGGGTCGCCCGAGTCTTGAGCACATTTCACGTGCTCCCCTTCGCTGGGACCGTGCTGGTGCTTATGACCCCCCTGCGGGCGCTGTGGCTGGACAGTAGCGTTGGGCGCCTCGTGTCGTATGCCCGGCTGTTGCCGGCCTTGCTTGCATTGTCATTCACGACGGCATTCGTCGCCTACTACCTCCAGTATCTGTCTCCCTTCGTAAACTGGTCGGTGACAAACGTCGTGCAGCAGTCACCCCCCGTCTCCGCAGGAGCGGATGAGCTCGGTCTCATCGCCCGCGTTGGCAGCATCCTTGTGACGAATCTCTTGCTGCTAGCTCCGGTGCTGGTCCTAGTGCGTCGATGGACGCCACCGCCGGGTAGCGCCACCACGGTGTTTGGGGTCGTGACCATCATGTCGAGCGCGCTCAACGAGTTCGCGCTGGGAAGTTTGGTTGCGGCAGGCTTGGCCGGTGGGGTCACCGCTGATCTGCTCTTGTGGCGGGCGCGGACTAGATCGAAGATCCCGCAGGTTCGTGTCATCGCCGCCACTGTTCCGGTAGCAACGTGGGGCGCGTACTTCGTAGCCCTTGCTTCGGCTTACGGGGCGGTCTGGCCACCGGAGCTGTGGATGGGCACGATCGTCGTTACGAGTCTCATCGGACTCGCCTTGAGCTGGCTGATGTTCACCAGTGCCCCAGCAGCTTCGTCGGTGGGTCCCACCGAGTCCGCCGGCTCGATATTCACCGAACCGATCTATTTGGCACCGCTCGAGGAGCCAACACGGATCACCCTGGGCTCGGCTGAACCCGGTAAAAGCAGACGCCCAGCTGTAGTCGACCGGGGATGACAGGAAAAGGAGGAAAGAGAACATGCTGAAGTATGCAGGTAAGCCATTGGTGGTGGCAGCAACCCTCGCATCGGTCTTTGCCGGAAGCGCGATCGTACAAGCGCACCCCAAATCGTCCGTACCGTCACTACGTGTGAAGACCGTGCAGGTGCAGGACGCCAAGACCGTCGATGTGACCTTTAACAACCCGCTCGCGTCCTCGACGACGGAGCTGGCAAACAGAGTGTTTCATGCGCCGCACTGGGACCACGATACTCCCCACTCGCATGAGGCCTCCAACGTGGCACTGATAAACGAAGGGCGCACCGCCCGGGTGACCTTGGACCGCGCGCTGCACTCCGAGGACCCGCCGTGTGACGACGACCTAGAGCCCCGCTGCTCCGACGACGAGCTTGACTTCGTGATCACCAACGCCGCCGACATCTACGGTCAGCTCATCTCCAACGACGATTGGGAGGTGTGGGCGATTGGATCGGAACGCTAAATCCTGATCGCACCGACCTGAGTTCACCCTTTGAGATCGGCGGTGGCGGGGTTTAGGTGCCTTACTTTGCCGCCGCCGTGCCTGCTCTCTGAGCGGACAAGGGGATCGACGCTCCCTCACTCGTTCGGCGGCGTGCAGGTATCCAGCGCCACCGGCAAGCAGTCTGGGCGGAGATCGATCGGCTAGGTGAAGCCGTCTCCCCCCGGGGCCGGGTGGGACCCATTTTCACCAACGATTGTTTGCGATATTCTCCCGGGATATGGAGTCCCCACTCGACGACGTGGCCGCTGTTGCGGCACTGAACGAGCCCGTGCGCTCACGTCTTTATTCGTTCGTACGGCGGCAAGGAGAACCGGTTTCGCGAGAGGCAGCGGCCGCGGATTCGGGGATTTCAGTGAATCTGGCTGCGTTCCACCTGGACAAGCTCGTGGACGTAGGGCTGTTGAACTCCCACTACGGCCGTCTGCCGGATGCGCCTCCCCAGCGAGGAAGGAGTCCAAAGCTCTATCAGGTCGGGGACCGGGAGATCACCGCGTCGCTGCCGCCCCGTCGCTATGACCTCTCCGGCGAGATCCTGCTCGACGCCATCGAGACCCGACGCGATCGAGAGACGACCGTCGCAGCGGTGCTGCGGGCAGCCAACGCACGGGGACGACGTTTGGGCGGGCAAGTTCGCAGCGACCGACGCGCCGGTGGGCCGAGGTCGTCCTCTTTCGACCTAGCCCAGCGGGTGCTGGAGGAACAGGGCTTCGAGCCCTACTTCGACGAAAGTTCCACGCTTCGACTTCGGAACTGTCCCTTCCATCGGCTGGCACAGCGGTCGCCCGAGCTGATCTGTTCGATGAACCATGCCTTTATCGAGGGGCTTCTTCGTGGCTTCGGCGACGACGACTCCCAGGTCGAGCTGGCCCCCAGAGCGGGCCAATGCTGCGTCGCCATCTCGGAAGAGAGGAACCGGGCGTGAACCACGCTCCCGCGGCGCCGAGGGCTACGAGAGATCTTGACCGTGCCGGAGCGGAGATTGATCGCGTGGAGGCGGCGGTGGGGCGGGACCTGCTCGCAGCGCTCGGAGTGGACGTCACAAAGACGGGTCCGTCGAGACGCCCTCGAAGGTAGCGATGATGTACCGAGATCTCTTGTGCCCACGGCCGTTCAATCCGACCGCCTTCGCAAACGACGCCGGATACGACAAGCTCGTCATCGTGCGAGACATCCCCTTTGTGTCACTCTGCCGGCACCACGTGCTTCCGTTCCACGGCGTTGTCAGTCTCGGCTATCTCCCCGGCTCCAGGATCGTGGGCCTCTCGAAGCTGGCTCGGCTCGTCCATTACTTCGCCCGCTCCTTCCAGGTTCAAGAGCAACTGACCAAACAGATCGCCGACTGGATGCAGGAGAACCTGTCTCCTCGGGGTGTGGTCATCCTCCGGGCCGAGCACCAGTGCATGACCATGCCCGGCCCAAAAATTGACGGGGTCCACACCGTCAACTCGACCATGTACGGGCTGCTGCGGGAGAAGGGGGCAACCAGACAGGAGTTCCTGACGCTGGCGGGGCTGCGGAAGTGATTTCCGGACATCATCTTCAAGCGAAAAAGTCAAGCGCAAGCGGCAAAGGAGGAGCAGCATGAAGACGTTCTCGTTCCGCCCGGCGATCGA
>JALZBR010000311.1 GCA_030863485.1 Actinomycetota bacterium | reverse complement strand
GCGCGTGAATCTAGAAAGAAACCCGCCTGAGCTGATAGCTGGTTCCATGCTTCCTCAACCTCATGACTCCCAGCTCGCTCCCGCCATTCAGCAACGTGCGCCCAAGGCTTTTCGCCCTCCGTCAGAGTGGTTCCGCAAATACATTCGCCCCTCTCCAATAAGTCTTCGACAAACTGGCGCTTCATCGGAGTGGGTATCTCTCCCTTGCTGCGGCGATCCCTTAATGCCTCCAGACACCGACTCGCGAGAGTCTCGGTGAAAGCTAAATAGCCTCGGGAGTTGACTGTTGCCGCGAGTTGTTTCCGGAGATTGCTGATGCTCAGCCGATTGGTCTCCAAATCCGATTCGATCTGATCTCGCTTCTCCTGCAACGCTCGTGCTTCTTCAAGGGTTCGCATTTTGTCATCGACAGCTTCGAGCTCTGTTTGCAGGGCTGATCGATTGTCACGAGCGTTTAAGAGATCCTTCTCTTTCGCTTCGAAGTTCTTACGCGCAGCCTCAAGCTCGTCGTGGAGCCGCTCATCCTCAGGGGACCCAGCCCGACGGAGATCAAACTCAAGCTTGCGCCGGGCGTCCTTCAGATGGCGGACGGACCGCTCAATGACTTCCAGGCCAAGGACGGTCTTTATCGCCGCCTCAATCTCGGCGTAGGCCGCGGGCTTGACCAGATTCTCGATGCGTTCACCATTGAAGAAGAAGAATTGATGAAGCCGCTCCGGCAACATCTGGCTGAGGGAATCTCTCGGATTCTGCGCCAGGGAATCGCGTCCATCCTCATCGATGACTCGCAAGGTGATCTCCGCGTCGCGCACCAACTGCCTCTTTCCGTCAGAGGCTTTGCGATACGAGCTCACTCGATCAAGCGTGTAGACGCGGTTTTCGTGGTCAAAGACGATCGTGGCGCGGGCCTCGACGTCCGCTCCTTCGGCCGCTTCAGCCCACGCGCGATCGTTTACTAGCTCCTCTGGGTTCTCAAAGTCGGGAGTAAACCTCTCGTAGAGGCCCCAGGTGAAGGCGTTTAGGAGAGTTGTCTTGCCCGCGCCATTCGCCGCGTAGACGATCGTGACGTTGCGATCAGAGTCGTCTGAGAAGGACAAGGACTGTCTGCCATAGAACTGACGAAAGTTCTCAAGGGCCAACGAACGAATTCTCACTTGACCACCCGTCGGATCGCTTCGGCTATGTCCTCGACAACACCCTGGGGCAGGCTCATGTAGAGCTTCTCTTTTTCGATCTCGTAGACCTGGGCGAGAACAGCTCGCACTTCGGGAGATGCTGCTCCCAACAGCTGCTCAATCTCGTCCTGAACTTCCGCCACCCCAGCCCCCCGATCTCAGATGTCCAGCAGGTTGTACTGCTGCCGCATCGGAAGCAGCACCTGCATCGCGCGGGGGCCATTCTCGGCTAAATCAGCAAAACGCACCACCCGCTCGAGTTCGCGGCGGACTAACCGGCGCTCGACGTTGAATGTCTCGTCGGAACCCAACTCGGGTGGAATAACAAGGAAATCGTGGATCTCAGCTCGCTCTTTGCCCTCTGATCGGCGCAGGATCCTCCCACGGCGTTGGATGAATTGCTTGGGGTTCGTACTGCTGGCCAAGATGAATGCACATCTTGTCTCGGGAATGTCGACTCCTTCGTCCAGGCAGCGGATAGCGACAAGCCCTTGAAGGTCTCCAGCGGCAAAGCGCCGCCTCAAAACTTCACGCTCGTCAAGGAAGGTCTCTGCGGTGTACGAGTTGACCGACATTTCCATGTCGTGGCCCAGGAGTCGCACCACGGCGTCCAATTGCCTGCGCGTCTCGTCATCGGCGCCTTGCTCAACCTGTCCATCTCCACAGTAGAAAAGGTTGTGTGTCGTGCGACGGAGGGGTCTCACTACCGCGGCCAGTTCCTGGAGCTTCTGACGAGCCATTGCAATTAGTCGCGCTCTCCTTATCAAGAGCGTGTCCAATGTTGGGTTGCTCGCGCGCTCTTCACCTTCAGAATTCGAGCCGGCCATCAACTGCGCGATCCTGCGCGACAGCTCGACGTATTGTTCCTGTTCATCTGGATCAAAGGAGACCAGGTGGGGGTAGTAGTCGTAACGACATAGGGCTCCGATGCTTATCGCGGTTGCAAGATCAAGCTCGTAAACAACCTCCCCGAAGTACTCGAATAGTGCCTGGGTGCCTGAATCATCGAACCACCTCTCTGGCGTAGCTGACAATCCCAGCCGATAACGGGCACTCTCAGGAAGAGCAGCCCGAAGCCCTGGCGCTCCAAGATTGTGCACCTCGTCAGCGATCAATAGGAGATCCGTATCGACTTCGCTGAGGACCTGCTGAAATCGTGCTGATTGAAAGGTAGCGTTGGTCACAAGCACCATCAGGAATGGGAAGTAGCCACGTTCAACTCCGGCAACAGCATCGGACACATCCGCTACCCACTTCTGCGTAGCCTCCATGCAGGGGATTGGCCGCACTCCGAAATTCTTCGCTTCAGACATCCACTGTGAGACTAGATGCTTGAAGGGACAGACTCCGACAACGATCAGCGGACGCGAATGTTGGGCGTGGGACGCGTACACCTGAGAGACGAGACCAAGGGCCGCCACGGTCTTCCCGGTCCCGGTTGCCATCCTCCAGATGCCTTTCCCGTCATTCCGGAACCATGCCTTGACGGCGTCCTTCTGGTAATCACGCAGTTCCAGCCAAGCTGGAATTGAGGGTTCTCCCCACCCATCTGTCACCTCAATGACAGTTCTGGGACGCGGCCGCGGTCGGTGGGGATCGAAGCCCGGATCGAATTCAGGGAGTTGATCCGGAAGAAGCTTTAGCAATTCCTTTCTTGCGGCGTCGGGGAAGTCAATGACTTCGAGCGCAGATGTCTCGTTCGCCCATAAAGCTTCAAAATCTTGCGCCTTGGTGCGCACACGATCCTCATCCGGAGCTCGCCACGAACAGTAGACGTCGATTGATTCAAAGTTAGAGACCAACCCGCCGATCGATTCATTCGCAGACCCAGTGAAGACGACCAAATTACCCTTTTGGTCGCGGAAGATTCCTATCTTTTCGTGATAGATGCCGAACCCACGGTTGTCTGCGACTAAGGCGATCTTGATATCGAGTCGTCCCTCGGCAATGAGCCAGGCGAGAAACCCGAGCCGTTGCTGTACTGGGTCTGGCATTCCGGATGGATCAAGCTGTCGCAAGAGAGCTTCCTGCAGAATGCTCTCGCGTCGCTCATAGCCTTCCGAGATTGCAACGACGTCCGCCTCGCTCAGGACAGGGGACGCTACGAGCCGCATCTTTCCATTACGCCGGATGAACTCAGGCAATCCCCGGGCCGCGGCACTGAGCACATCACTCGTGAAATAGCCAACCGCGCGACTGTAGTCGGTGGAGCTAGCCAAACATGGGATATAGAAGTCGGTCAGAAGATTCGTGCGATCGCTTCGGTATGAAGTGTTCAGATCCAGGTCGCTCAGCACCGTGGCTATTTCCTTCGGCCAGAGAGCACATCGAGGAGCTCGTCGAGACTCGAAGCTGAATGATCGGCGTCGCCCTCGTGGTCCGGAAGCATGGGCAGGAGGTCGTCCTCTCCGCGCGCTCGCAGTCGGCGACGAACGGCATCTACCGTTGCCGTCGAAGGGTCCAACCCGACCGACTCGGCAATTATCGGAAGGGGCTGCTCCTCGCGCGTCTTGATACCTAAACGGCACATGAATCGTTCAAGCCCAGTGAGAGTTTCAGTGTCGCTACGCCGGATCAGCGAGAAAGTCACTGATTCGTCCGCAACAGTTGTATTGAGAAAGTCACCGTCGACTGCGCCGAGTCCCTCCGCAACTCGCCGCAGCGAGCTCACCTGCGGTTGCATTGAAGGCCAGGCGAATCGCACTGGACCGAACTCAGATTGGCACTCGATGCTCCCACCTGCCTCTACTCCAATGTGGGTGGCGAAACCGGGGGGGATGACCATTCCCGATCCCCGCAGCAAGTCCGAATTCACAGGCACTTGATAAGTCCATGCACCGTTCAGGCAGAAACATCCCCGGGTTGACTCCACAGCTCTGGTCTTGGGTAACGCATCATTTTGTGTTCGCAACCGAACCGTTCCTCGCGGCGTCTTGACGAATCGCTGGCTGGCAGCATACGAGCGCACTGAAGCCGGCGACACACCGAACGTCGTGGAGAGAACGTCTACTAGATGTTCGAGGGACGCCTCACCACCCTGACGCTCGATCTCCTCCGTTAGCTCATCAACGATGGATGTGTACTCCTCGCCCCCCCATTCCGCTAAGCCGAAGTGATCTAGGCCCCGACGCAGGAAACGCTCCTCGCCAAGCAAGCAGTTAGTCAGCGTCCCTCGGGAGTACTTCTCGCCGATGACTGAAAGGATCTCCTCTCTGGTCATAGGGCTTCCAACGATTCGCAGAACTACCTCGGCCTTGTCGCCGACTGATCCTGCCCATCGCACAAGATAGTTCTCGAGAAATCGATAGCGCTTTAGGCCCGCCACCCACTCTCTTCTCAGCCCTTCTTCGATCTCGAGCTCGGTGAGCTGCGACAAGGCCTCGTCCACGTCTACTGGGTCCTCGCTTGTAAGTTCATCGAGGAGCTCCAATGTGTCCCTAACGGCCGCGTCAGGACGCCCCCGCGTGACCCACTCGTCGAACTGTGTGTACGGGCCCGCTAGCCAGAGGAGCATGGAGCGGGTGAAGTCATCTCCGTCCGAAACACCCAATTCCCGTAACGCAGCGGGAACGATTTCGCGACGATTCACGCGGCCGAGTCGAATTCGTAGACGCAATGCGAGGCGTTGAATCACCTGATTATCCGGATGAGAGAGTGCAACCCTCACGCACTCGATGGCCTTGCCCTCCATTTGCCGAACGCGCTCGCGAGTGACACCAAATTGATTGCCGAAGTCCTCCAAGGTCGGCGCGCGCTCCATACAGAATGTGCGGTCAACTAGAAGCCGCGTAGATCGATCATCCAACGATTCGCGGACTCGTAGTGCGGCTACGTTTATGTCGAAAAGGTTTAGGTGTCTCGCACCTAAGGCGCGGAGATCGATCCCCTCTAGCCTCTTGACGGCCTCACCAATCTCGTTCGGTAGTTCGTCCGGCAACGTGGATGACGCCAGTTGGAGGGCGTCATCCAGTCGCGTCAAACCCCGTTCTCCATACCCCCAGGCAGCGATTCGCTCCAGCGAATCCATGATCTGCAGAAGATCAGCCTGAACCTCAGAAGATTCGATGGGCGGTCGGCGTTCGGGCTCCCGGCGCACAACGGCGTGCTGCGAGGAGGCCGCGACCCGAAGCCCTTCCGAGATTGCGACGGCGAACATTTCGCGAACAGTCTTGAGTCCCGCATTCCTCCACGCCAGGACATGGCCCAGCGAGATACGACCCGCCGCGTCCCAGGTGAGGGCGTCGTTGCGACCCAGCAGATTGAACAGCCGTCGCGAGACTTGTTCGGGTCGAATCTCCTCCTGAACGAGGAGGCCCAGAGCCGGTATGAGTTGTCTTAAAGGTCGCTCTAGCAAACTGGACCGAGGAATCCCGCCAAAGGCTGAAGCC
>JALZBR010000309.1 GCA_030863485.1 Actinomycetota bacterium | reverse complement strand
CGCGAGAGCACGTGGTGCGACCCCGGCGGCCCGTTGGCCGTCGGCGGCCCCTCGTAGAAGACGAACTGCGGCGCCCCCTCGCGCCGGCGCACCGACTCGCCGAAGACGTCGCGCTCGCGCCAGCGCTCGAGCACCCGCTCCTCCAGCGCGGGAAAGGACGGGGAGGAGTCGACCGGCTGGTAGGAGCTCACGCGGCCGGCGACTATAGCCCCAGCCGGTGCGCCGGCCACCGGGGTCCCTCGCGGCCGGCGCCGGCCGTGCGGTCCCCGCCGTGGCGGCTTCTGCGGCCGGCTATCTGGGTGACCCTGTGCTCGAGCGCAGCCACTAGCATCCGCCCGTGGCGCGGCTGCGAAGCTATCTGGTACCGACGCTCCTGGCCCTCGGCCTCGTCGTCCTCGCCACCCGCATCCCGCTCATCGTCGCCGTGGCGGGTGACAAGGAGCCGCCGATGCCCGCCGCCTGCAAGTCCGGACCGGGCGCGGTGCGGTCCGCGCTGGCGAGCGCTCCCCGGCCCGTCGCCTTACAGGGGGCACCGCTGTCGGCGTGCCTCTCGCGGACGAGCTCCGCGGCCGAGGTCCAGCAGGTCGGGGGCGACTTCCTCGTGGTGGCCTCCGGGCTCGCGCCCCAGGCGACGAGGAGGCCGGCGAGCCGCTCGGCCACCGAGCTTGGGTACTTGGTGGGAGCCGTGCGCAAGGGGGCGGCCGCCACGCAGGGGATCCACGTGGAGATGGTCCGCCGGCTCGAGCAGGAGGCGGTAGGCGTCGAGGGTCGCTCCGCGGCCTTTCGGGCCGGCGAGCGCGCGGGCAGGACCTCGGGCTGACCCCGTTGGCTTCGGAGGACCGGCGCGGCGTGGGCCAAGAGCTCTGGGGCGAGGAGACGCGCAAGGCGATCGAGAACTTCCCGGTCTCGGGCCAGCCGATCCCTCCCCCGGTAGTCCACTGGCTCGGGCGCATCAAGGCGGCCGCGGCGCGCACAAACGCCGAGCTCGGGCTGCTCGACCCCGAGATCGCGGAACGGATCGCGGCCGCCGGCGACGAGGTCGCCTTCGGGCGCCATGACGACCAGTTTCCCGTCGACGTCTTTCAGACGGGCTCCGGCACCTCCTCCAACATGAACGCCAACGAGGTCATCGCGACCCTGGCCGGCGAGAGCGTTCACCCCAACGACGACGTCAACATGGGGCAGTCCTCGAACGACGTCTTTCCCTCGGCCGTGCACCTGGCCGCCCTGGCGGAGAGCCGCGACAAGGCCATCCCCGCCCTCGAGCACCTCGCCGACGTCCTACGGGCCAAGGCCGAGGAGCTCCGCGACGTGGTGAAGGCCGGGCGCACGCACCTGATGGACGCCGTGCCCGTGACGCTCGGCCAGGAGTTCTCGGGCTATTCGGCGCAGGCCCGCCTCGGACGCGACCGCCTGGCCGACGCCCTGCCCCGCGTCGCCCAGATCCCCCTCGGCGGCACGGCGACCGGCACCGGCCTCAATACGCACCCGGAGTTCGCCGCCGGCGTGCGGGCGAAGATACGCGAGGCGACCGGGGTCGGCGCCGCGGCCCCGGTCGACCCCTTCGAGGCTCAGGGAAGCCGCGACGCGCTCGTGGAGCTCTCCGGGGCGCTGAAGGTGGTCGCCGGCTCGCTGACGAAGATCGCCAACGACCTCGCCTGGATGGGCTCGGGCCCCCGGACCGGCCTCGCCGAGCTGAGGCTTCCGGAGCTGCAGAAGGGATCCTCGATCATGCCCGGCAAGGTCAACCCGGTGATCCCCGAGGTCGTCATGCAGGTGGCCGCCCAGGTCATGGGCAACGACACCGCGATGACGGTCGCCGGCAGCCAGGGAAACCTCGAGCTCAACGTGCGCGTCCCGGTCATGGCGCGCAACCTGCTCGAGTCGATCCACCTGACGGCCAGCGCCGCCATGCTCCTCGCCGAAAGGTGCGTCGAGGGGCTCGAGGCCAACGTGGAGACGGCGAGCGCCCACGCCGAGGCGACGCTCGCCACGGCCACGGCCCTCAATCCCTACATCGGCTACGACCAGGCGAGCGAGCTGGTCAGGGAGGCGGCGTCGTCGGGCAGGCCCATTCGCGAGGTCGCCCGCGAGAACGGCGTCGACGAGGAGGTCCTGGACCGGGCCCTCGACCTGCGCAGGATGGCCCAGGGCAACCGGTAGGCCAGCAAAGGACCGGCAGCGACGCCCGGCAGGGAGGAGGAGCGCCGAGCGCCGCGGCCGGTACGGAACAGCGGTATCGCGTATCGGCAGCTTCGAGCTCGGACTTTAGGGCGCGCGAGCAGGAGCGCGGCAGCCGTCACAGATTCACGGGAGTGTTGACGGCGGGTTCGATTTGTTCCGGTCGGCCGGCTGCGATCGAGGCGTGCCGGAAGCTTTGGGGGTCAGCTCAGCCACTGTTCCGGGACGAGCTTTGCGCCGCGACGCCACTCTTCGACAATCGAGCGTTGGAACCAGTCCTCATCGAGGTTTGCGTGGTCCATGACGATGATTTGTAGGTCGGGGGCAAGCCGTTCCGCCACCTCGTGAAGGAGGCGAAACATCCGCGTGACCGCTTGGCGGTCAGCATCGTCGATGTCCTCCAGCGACATCTCATCTACATCCGGTGGATAGAACGCCTGGGTCGGCTGATCGATCATGATCATCCGAGGTACCGGTCGCCGCTGGTGCAAGAACCATCGATGAAGAGCAAGATGCGTCACGAGGTGGTAGCCGACCCAATTCCCGGCGCTGCCCATTCGCTCCAGAGGAATTGGCCCTTCCTCTGTGTCGGCCACCACGGTTAGGGCGTATGCGTCAAGGCGCACCCGTCCGCCGGTGTGCTCCAGGTCAAGCGCTTCGGCCCAGCGACTCATGTCGTCTCCGATGATGTTCAGCCGCGATACGACCTGCTCTCGTTCCGCGTCGGGATCTAACCGGCCCTCGAGCTCCTCCGCCGACCTGCGAAGCGTTTCGACGCGTCGTTCCAACTCCGCTGTCGAGATCGGGTCTGCTCGATCGAGCTCCTCAAGATGATGAACGATCCGACCCTTGACGTAAGCCCTCGCATTTTCCTCGTCTTGGAGGAGGCGCAGCTGCGCTCGGTCGCGGCGCAGAAGGGACAGGGCTTGATGCACCTCCCGCATCCGCGAGCGGATCCCGTCGGCTGCCTGCTCTAGCTGCGACAGCGCGTCTTGTCGGGTTGCCTCACCCCGGCCGACTTGCCCTAGCTCCGCCCTTACGCTCTCGGCTGCTTCGACAAGCTCTCGAACTGTCGCGTCTGCTTCCTCGAGAGCGGAGCCGCACACGGGACACCTAGTCGAATGGTCGCGTGGAGCGTCGTGCTCCGTCTCATCGCTGGCTCCTGCTCCGTTCGCACCAACGAGAATGTCCAAGCTCTCAAGACGGGCCGCCTGCTCGCCAAGTTCTTGCTGATAATCAGAACGGTCTTGCGTCGACTCAAGCAGAAGCTTCGACCTCTCGCCAATCTCGCGAAGGCGTTGCGCCAATTCGCGGCTCTCTCCTCGTAACTGCTCGAATTGCTCGAGCTGCGAGCTATCGGGGGGCGCACGACTAACCGGGGCCTCGGCCGCCTGGCGGAGTCGCGCCACCAATCCTTCGCTTGGGTCGGCTTCGTCCGTCAGTAGCCCTGTGTCGATTGCTTCGGCGATGAGACCCGCGCCTCTCTCTGGAGCGAGTTGAGCAGCGCCCCTCGCGGCGGCGAGGTCTCGCTCCGCTTGACTGAGGTCGCGGCGAAGTTGCATTAGTTCCTGACGCAAGACGGGGGCTTCAACGTTCGCCGCTCCAAGGAAGTAGGGAAGCGTGTCTCGAATAGCCCGAGGGATGTAGTCCTCGTTTTGCCTGTGAAAGAGTTGCGTAGGATTCGCGATCTCGTTCTGACGTTGAAAACAAAAGAACGACGCGTGCCGGATCGTCGGCTGGAACGGATCTCTGTAGCCCCTCGTCAGATATTCCTCGATCCCACAGAGCCGAGAGAGTTCTGCTGTGATGCCTTCAGAGTTGGTATTCGCCTCAAGCCGGTCGGGCGGAGGGAAATCCAAGGACGGTCCGCCAAGTGCTAGGTAGCCGCCGGCGACGCTGGCCTGTCCTTCAGTTGGTCCCGGTCGGGCGACGAGAGCCCTATGCTCGCCCGCCTCGACAAGAACGGCGTACCACCCGACCGCCTGTGTTAGAGCGCCCTCGGGTAGGCTGACGGTGGTCCGGCCCAGGCAGAACTCGACGATCTCGAGCAGTGCTGACTTGCCGGTCATCGGTTCGCCGGTGATGACGTTCAAAGAGCCCGACATGAAGTCGATGGTGCGTATCTCGCCCTCTCTCGAGTAGAGCGCCACCTTCCGAAGTTGGATCACGGACGCACCCCGAGAAGGGCGAACAACGTTTCTGTGTCATGCCGCGGAAACCAGCGCCCGAAGAAAGCCGCCGCTTTGAAGCAGCTCTTGACATCCTCGGTTGCGCGGCTGGGCGCCCTTGTCCGTCTAGGGCTAGTAAGCACCTGACCGGAAAGCTGTAAGGCCTCCTGAGCACTGCCAAAGCGGATGGCCTCACGCGTCAAGGGGACGAGCGCGGACGCGCGACTTGGAAAGCCGGCGCGTATCTCGGGCTGCTCGTGAAGCCAGTTGGGAAAGTAGGCCCCAACCGTCCTCGGCAACCTCGCACGGGTTGGAGCATGCAACGAAAGCGGAAGCACAAGAAATGAGAGGAGCCACGGCATGCCTGATCCGGCTCGGTGCTGAAAATCGTGAACGGCCGCGCCGAGAAGGGCAGCAAGAAACGCCGGGTTGAAGAGACGCGCCTCATCTTGGGGACGCTCGGACCACGCGGTCATGCCGCGTCGTCCACAACGGGTCCAAGGAGCGCCTCCAATCTCGCCTCGAACTCCGGGTGCCATCCGACGCGCCGCGTGTCGGCCAGGAGATGAAGAGACCCTCGGGTGACAAACGGCTCGTTGAAGCGGGTGCGGATCCGTGCTTGCGAATTTTCCGCGAGGCGCCGAAGCAGAGCGCGGCCGGAAACTTGCTTTTCCTCCTCGGTGGAGCTCGGCGTCAACTCACTAAGCATTGCGGTGAACGCAAACTGCCATTCGTCGACCAAGCGTCGCTCGTAGCTATCGAGTTCGCCGACCCCGAGAAGTTCTTCGCGCAGCCACCGCGACCGCTGTGTGAAGGCCTTGTGGTAATCGTTGATCGCCTTCGCTAGGGCGGGTCGTGTGTAGGCAATCCACTCCAGCTGCCGGACAAATGGGCGCTCGGCCAGCTCAGTGACAGTGTCCTCGTCGGGATCCGGGAGGAGGGGATCCGTAGGCAGGTTCTCCGGGCCGAATTGATCGCGCAGGTCGTTGACGTACAGGAGTAGATCTGCAGCTGCGAAAGCGTCGAGACTGCCTTTGAGCAACTCCACCGCTCTGGCACTCCACCACCCTTTCAAGTGGTCGAGAAAGGAGCTTTCCTGCGCCGGCGGGATGACCCAGTGAAGAGCCGCTCTCAGACCCGAATCGATTGCGTCAATCTGGATCTCTCGGTCGATGACGGTGATCGATTGGGCTAAAACCCGCCGCTGCTCGGGCTCAAGCCGCAGAAAAGTCTCCCTGGCCTGTCGCGTTGCGGCGTTACCCGACGTGCGCGCGGCGCGTTCGAGCAGATCCTGTGCGCGATCGGGTTCTCGCGTTTGCTGCCGCAGGTAGTACATCGCCGAGCGCTCCGGCACCGCCCCGGTCGTAACCAAGGTGAGTGCTAATTGCTCGCCGGCTGGAACCTTCGTCAGCGCGCTCATCCAAATCTCGAGTGTGCGCCAAATTGAAAAGCTGCTGTCGCCGAGGTTGGCGGTGCTGCGTACCGTATGTTTGAGCTGCAGCAGCTCAGTCGGGTGCCCGCCTCGGTCGAATTCGACATCGTCGAGCGCTTCGAGCTTGACGACGAGGGCGGGCTCGTCTGCGCCGCGCCGCGCAAGCTCGACCAGGGGCCAGTAGCTCTGAAAGAGATAGCCCATCGCGGGCTCAGCTGCGCGATGATCTCCCGACGCTGACGACAGAGGGCGGAGCCTAGAGCAGCTGTCCGAGGGAAACGCGCTCGGAGGCTGGCCGAGCAGATTCAAAGGACACGCCGGCGGGGCTTAGACCCGCTCGGCGTCCCTCAGGGCTTGCCAGTGCCGGCGGTGCGGCACACGCTTGCCGAGGCGAATAAGCGCGCAATAGTGCTCGGACAAACCCGTCGCCGCCGCAAGGTCCCGTGGTCGCAGTCGAGAAATGAGGGGCAAGACGTCTTTACGGAAGTCCCCGGAAACCTGCGTGGACTCGTTTTGGGCGTCCCACTCGCGGAGCGCCTGCTGATGCGCCTTATTTTTGGCACCCCGACGCACCGCCGCACTGCCCCCGTGCGCGGGATCCCGGCCGTCCTCGCGAAGCGCTGTAAGCACCGCTGCCGCGATTGGACGCCCGGTCTTCCCCGCCTCCGCCCTCTGGTCTCGAAGACAGGGGTCACAGTGGCGCCGCCGTCGGTCAGGGAGCTCGTTACCGCAGCTCTCGCACCGCCACGGTAGTTGCGGCGCGAGTGGCCTCGACCTCTTGGTGCGTCGGCGCCCGCCTTCCCAAGCTTGGTCGTCGGCCGCCCGCATCACCGGTGCAGGCGTTACGTCTCCGCCCGAGCTCTCGGAGAGCATGCGGGCGACTTGCTCCGCTATTGGCGCCACATGCCTACGCCAGACCACCGCCGTGCTTGCGAGCTCCCTAGCAAAGGGCGGCAGGATCCGGCACACGCCCCGGCGGGTCTCGACGAAGTCTCGCTTGCTCAGAAAGCGTTGCTCGAGCAGCGCGAGCACGTACGCATCGACCGCCGGGCGGCATGCTTCCATGACGTCGAGCGCGAGGGAGTCGCGGGCCTTGCGGTCGCGGTGGAAAACGCCGAGGCCGGGGTCAAGGCCAACGGTCTGGCAAGCGAGAATCGCCTCGGCCTCGAGCAGCGAATATAGGTAGTTGAGGATCGCGTTCGCCGGGTTCGCCGCGAGCCGGGGCGAGCGGGTCAGCGGGGAGTGCCGTTGGCCGAAGCTCCGCCAGTGCGCGGGGATGTGGCCGACGTCGCGCTTGCCGAAGCGGACGGGACGGTCGCTCCAGGCCTCCCAGTACCTGAGGGCAGCCGAGGCTTCAATGCCGAGGAGTTCCTCGAGCGTCGTGGCGGCCTCGAGCTCCTTCAAGGTGGAGGCCAAGCTCCTCCCGAACGCACCCTCCACACGAAATCCACCGAGGACAGCTGCTTGACCGCTGATCTTGTCTCGCAGGACCGCCCGAGCAACCTCAACGCCCGCCGGGCAGTGAGCAGCGAGTGCCTGCGCCCGTCTGAGCGCCGGCTGGTCGGCCCCCGGACTCGCCGACAGCGACACGAGGTGGCCATCGGAGTCGATGTGCACGAATGCCGCGCCAGTGTCCCGAAGCCAACGCAGCGCTTCGAGCGTCACGTAACCGGCTTGGCCGAGCACGACTAGGCGCTTGAGCGCCGACGCCACGCGCGCGAACCGCTGTGTGTCCCGCTCGTCGGCGATGCCGTCGTGGACCACGAGGTGGCCGCGCTCGACGTAGATCTTGAGGCCGTAGCCAGAGACGGCGACGACGCCGCCACGCGGCGCGCTAGCTTGATCCTGCATACGGAACTACTCCTTCCGTGTGCCACGCCCCCGGACCGTGGCTGCGGTCGCGGGGGCAAATGTCTTACCTATGCAGGTATTTTACGGACTAGCGGAGTACCGCGTCGCGGAGCTGGCCGAGCTGGACCGCCGCCCCGCCGACCACGCCAAAGAGGCCCGCCACCGTATTGGTGGCAGGACTCGCTTTGGCGATGTCCCTTAGTTGATCGTCACTTCCTTGACTCAGCGAAGCGACTGTCCCCCGGATCGCCCGGACCACTCCGTGAACCTCCCGCCACTCTTCGGGGGACAGACGCGAAACGGCTGTGACAATCGACTTCGCCGAGATCTCCGCCGCAAGCTGTCCTTCCCCCCCTTGGCTCATAAGCGGGCCCCTCAGCGCGCGAGTCTCGAGCAGGGGCGTCTCTACTAGGTGCGCCAGCATGCCGCGCTCCGGTTCCCCAAATCCCTGAAGGGCTTGGACGAATTGACTGTTGGCCGAGAGCACGAGTCCGTCCGGATCTCCCCCGCCAAGGGCAGAGCGGCGGGCCGCAAACACTCGCAGCTGGCGGCGACCGAAGTTCGTGGTTAAAGCGCCGGCAACCTCCGCATCGGCCACCACGACCGGAACCTCATAGTCCTCAATGTCTGGCTCTGCGTCGGCGGCCTCCTGTCGCTGGACCTCAAATCGCTCGTGGAGTCCTAGAAAGTAGACACGGACCGCGGCCCTAATGAGCTCGTCGGGGATGGGATAGCCCTCATACCACAGCCAGTAGGGAGCTTCGGCGACGCGCCGGCGCCGAGGTAGATCCGGACGGTCGGGAATCCCCGAACGCTTGTCCAGGAACCGGGAGACCCAAAGCGCACGCTCTTTGGTCTCGGGCGGATCGATGGAGTCTCTGCCTTTTCCGCGTCCGAGCCCTCGTGACCGCCGTGGAGGAAGAGCCCCTTGTCCGCGCCAGTACTCAAGGGTCGCTGCTTTCTTGCGGTACCCGAAGAACTCGAGGTAGTCGAGCTCCTCGCGGTCGGCGCCGGTTGCCGGACCCCTTGCCACGGCTCGGGGAATACACCGCGGGCTCCTGAGCCTTACATCCCCGAAAGAAAAAGCCGTCGTAGCCGGGAGGACGGTGCGAGCTTGCCCGGCCGTGCCGCAGAAGCGCCGCCGGATGCTCTTTATCGACCGCGACCGCGGTCCAGTGGAGCTCGATTTCCGCTCGGACAGGGTCGCGTGCTTCATTGGACGCCACCACCACGCGATCCGCGCGCGTCTGGAGGGCGATGACAAGGCACTCGAGCCCTTCGTGAACAAGCGGGTGAGGATCTCTGGCCAGCGCTACAGGCCCGAGACCGATCCGCAGGTGCTCGTAGACCTTTACTACGGCGGCGAGCTCGACTACCAGGACCCATACGACACCGGCTTCCTCCACGAGGGCGAGGCGGAGCGAGGGGACGATGGGGGCGAGTGACCGCTTCCTGCGCGACCTCGCCGCGGAGGTGAGAGCAGCAACTCGCCGCGACCGCTTTGGGGGCGCTGCTTGCTGGTGCTGCGGGGACACCGTCTTGCTGCACCTAAACCGGCTGGCAGACCGGGACATCTGCGGCTGCTGCTTGACCTTGGTGCAAGGCAAGCGAACCATCCTCGAGGCACACCACGTGGCGGGTCGCAGCGAGGGACCGGTGGTCGAGGTGTGCCGAAACTGCCATCTCGAGTTGACGGAGCTTCAACGTCGCTGGCCTCTTGCTCTCTCGTTCGAGGACCGCCTCGACCGCGGCGTCGGAGATCTCTTCGACGTCCGCCGCGTACCCCCCCATCCCGGTGTCTGAGTCCTTCCTCCCTATCGCGATCCGTGCGTGGACCAAGCTCCAGGGCTCGCGAGGCGGCAGGCCGCCGGGTCAGACGCTCGAGCCCTCTAACTGGGTGCTCGTCTTCGACACCGAGACCAGCGTCGACGCCGGCCAGCGTCTGCGGGTCGGTTGCTTTCGCCTCCTGCGCGACGGCGAGCTCTTCCGCGAGGCGCTCTTCTACGAGACCCTCTCCGAGAAGGAACGCCGCCTGCTCGAGGACTACGCCGAACAGCACGGCTTGCCGGTGCTCACCGTCAACGAGCTCCGCGAGCTCTTCTACGACGTGGCGGTGCAGCTACGGGCAACCGTCGTGGGCTTCAACCTGCCCTTCGACCTCGCCCGCTTGGCCATCGATTGGAAGCAAGCGAAGTATCGGTTCGCCGGCGGATTCTCGTTGATCTTCTGGCGCAACCCCGACGGCAGCGAGAACAAGGACCGCCCACGGCTGCGGATCAAGGCGCTCGACAACGGCTGCGCGATGTACGAGTTCACGCGCCAGCGCAAGGATCCCCGCACGCATCGGCGCCCCGCTCATTGGCCCGGACGCTTCCTCGATGTCTCGACACTCACCCAGGCGCTCACGGGGGACGTGCACTCGCTCGCAAGCGCCTCCCGCACCTTTAGGACACGCCATAAAAAGCCCGGGGACATCGAGCACGGGAAGCCGCTCACACGCAGCTATCTGCGCTACTTGCGACGCGACGTGCTGGTGACTGAGGAGCTGCTCGAGAAGTTGCTCGCCGAGTACAGCCGCCACCCGATCGATCTTGATCCCTGCCAGGCCTACTCGGGCGCGTCGGTTGCCAAGGCCTACCTCAAGGCATTCGGAATAGCGCCGCCACTGAAGCGCTCGAGCTGCTCTGATGAGGAACTCGGGCAGGCGATGGCCGCGTTCTTCGGCGGACGCGCGGAGATCCACATTCGCCGCGAGCTCGTGCCCGTCACCTATCTCGACCTCGAGTCGACCTACCCGACCCTCTTCACCTTGCAGGAGCTGACCCGCTTTCTGCGTGCACGGGAGATCCGCGCTGAGGACGCGACGGAGCAGGTGCGGAGGTTCGTGCGCGAGGCGGAGCCAGCCGATCTCATGTACCCCGAGAACTGGCCGCGGCTTGCAGTGATCGTCGAACTCGAGGCAGTCGACGACATCCTGCCCGTCCGCACCGCCTACGGTCGCGCACAGCCCGAGGCCGAGGAGGACTCGGTTGAGGCGCTTGAGGCAGATCAGCAACCCGCGACGCAGAACAAGACGCGCTCCATCGGGGTCAACCGACTCTCTACACCCCGGACCACTGTCCACTATCCCCTCGCCGATGTGATGGCCTCGAAATTTCTGAGCGGACGCATCCCAGTGATCAAGCAGGCGACCGCCTACATCGCTGAGGGCGTACAGGAGGGGCTCAAACCGGAGCGCCTACGCGGGGAAGTGGAGATCGATCCGCGCGAGGGAGAGCTCTTCAAGCAAGTGGTCGAGGCCCGCCAGCGCGTCCGCCGGGACTTACGCGTCCCGGAGCTCGAGCGAGAAGCGCGCCAGCGATCGCTAAAGCAGTTCTCGAACTCCGGTAGCTACGGGATCTTCGCCCAGTTCACCCGTAGAGCGCCGGGGAAGGTGAAGCCGGTCGAGCTATTTTGCGACCGTAGTTTCGAGGCGGAGCTTCCCGCCCCCGAGGTGCCCGGGCCCTACTGCTTCCCGCCTCTTGCCGCCTTCAGCACCGCGGCTGCTCGACTGCTGCTCGCCTTGCTTGAGCACTTCGTAACCCAAGCGGGTGGGACCTGGCTATGTACCGACACCGACAGCATGGCCATCGTCACCGACTATGAGGAACTCGAGCCAAGGGAGGAGCTGCAAAGGATCATCGGCCGCCCGGACGCCTTGGCGCTACCGGTGGTCGAGGAGATCGTCGAGCGCTTCCGAAATCTATGGCCCTACGAAGGCAAGGGCAACCTCCTAAAGCTCGAGAAGGAGAACTTTGACCGCGAGACGGGCGAACGTCGTCCCCTCTACGGGATTGCCATCGCCTCCAAGCGCTATGCCCTACTCAATTTCGACGAGCACGGGAATCCGATCGTGCTCAAGCGCTCCGAGCACGGACTCGGCCTCTACGCCTCGCCATACGGGACCGACGACAAGAAGAAGCGCTGGATCGACGAGCTGTGGGAGAACATCGTCGATGAGCTGCTCGGGCGGGCTCCCAAGACCCGCCCTTGGCACGACCTGCCAGTGATCGGGAGGGTTCCGGCGACGACGTGGGAGCTGCTCGACAGCTTCGAAAGCTACAACCGCCAGCACCCGGAGGCGCCCGTGCGTCCCTTCAACTTTGTCTCCGCGGCGTATCTCAAGCCGCTCACACGGGCGAAGCCGGTGCGGCTGTTCGCGCCCTTCGTATCTGAGCCGGGCAAGGCGCACCAGGCGGAGTGGTACGAGCACGACAGCGGCGTACGTGTGGAGATCACCACCGAGGATCCGATGGGTGAGCTGGTCGACGGCATCGTGCCGGTGAAGACCTATGGCGAGCTCGCGCGCCAGTACGCAGGGCATCCGGAGGTCAAGTTCGCGGACGCCCAGGGAGAGCGCTGCGCGCCCACCACATCAGGGACGCTGTCTCGACGGCACGTCATCGCAATACGTAGCGAGCCGTATGGGAAGGAGGGCCATGCCCTTCGGCGGCGCATCGAAGGCGCGGGGATCGGCGACCGAGCGCAGGAGACCTTTCTTGATCCAGCGGACTTCGAGCGACTCGTGCTGCCCGTTGCGCGGGTGATGCCGCGGAGAGAGTTTGCGGAGGCAGTCGGGATGAGTGAGCGCGGGCTGCGCAAGATCCTCAACGGCTACAGCGGGGGGACCGTGGCTACGCGGGCCTCGATATGCGCTCTTGCCGCCCTTTGGGCGGCACGACAACTAAACCGCCGGCCGAGCGCCTCGCAAACAGATGACTGCGCCGCTTGGCTCGCTGCCCAAAGCCGCGGCTATCTTGCTGGAGACGGACCGTTTCGGCCGCAATGATGCCGGTTAGCTTGAAACCCACGGTTGATCTCGAGACGTTTGTCAGCGGACTCGCTACTCGTTCGCCGAGCCGCTCAGAAGCTACGGTGCAAGCAGATGTCCGTGCGTTGCTCCTAGCAGCGCCGCTCAATCTCGCTGAGCACGGTGTTGAGGCGATTAACCTCGAGACGCCGGCGGGTCAACGCCGTCGCATCGACATCGAGGCCGGCTACACCGTAATCGAGGTCAAGCGCGACTTGACCGTCGGGAACGTCCGTGATGAAGCTCTCGACCAGCTCGCTGGCTATGTCAAGCAACGGATCTCAACGATGGGCCAGCGATACGTCGGGGTTCTGACTGACGGTCGCGAGTGGCTGCTCTACCACCTCGCACCGTCAGGCATCTCGAGCAGGTCGGCGACCCCCTCGTGGTCGACCCCGCCGCCCCAGATGTCGACGCTCTGCTCGTCTGGCTCGAAAACGTCCTAGCCACTGGCCAGCAGATCTCTCCCACACCATCGGAGATAGAGCAGCGGCTAGGCGCAGACAGCCCCTCGCATCAGCTCGACTTCGCCGATCTTCTCGCACTCTTCGAGGCCCACCGGACCCATCCCAGTGTGGCGGTCAAGCGAGAACTCTGGGGGAAACTCCTAACCACCGCGCTGGGGACTAGCTTCCGAGATGACGACGCTCTGTTCGTCGAACATACGCTGCTCGTCGCAACGGCCGAAGTCATTGCGCATGCTGTCGTCGGATACGCGCCTGAGCAGCTCTCACCAAGCACGATGCTTTCTGGTGCGCTCTTCGAGGAAGCTCAGATCACCGGTGTCGTGGAAGAGGACTTCTTCGACTGGTTGATCGAGGTGGAGGGCGGAAACGAGTTCGTGCGCGCGCTGGCGCGACGGCTCGGCCGGTTCGACTGGGGCGCCGTCCAGCACGACGTACTAAAAATCCTCTACGAGTCGGTCATCGGGCGCCTAGAACGCTACAGCCTCGGCGAGTACTACACACCAGACTGGCTAGCCGAGCGCATGGTGACCGAAGTTGTAACGGAGCCGCTCACCGAGCGGGTACTGGATCCAGCATGTGGTTCCGGAACCTTTCTTTTCCACGCGGTTAGGAGGTACTTGGCTGGCGCCGATGAGGCGGGACTGTCCGTTTCGGAGGCAATCCGCGGAGTAGCCACCCACGTCATGGGCGTCGATCTCCACCCGGTAGCAGTGACCTTGGCGCGGGTTACGTACCTGCTCGCCATTGGCATGGAGCGGATTGCGTCACCTGCGCGGGATGCCGTTACCGTGCCTGTTTATCTTGGCGACAGCCTCCAATGGGGCCAGGAGCAGACCCTCCTTACCGCTGATAGCCTCGTGGTCCCGACCGAGAGCGACGAGCAGCTCTTTGCCCGGGAGCTTCGGTTTCCGACTTCGCTCATCGCTGATCCACGCCGGTTCGACGAACTGGTATCCGAGCTTGCTGATAAGGCTGCCTCCTGTCAAACACCGTCGGCTCCTCCCTCCCTCGGGGAAACGTTTCGCCGCTATCCCATGACGGACGCGGACGAAGCGCTCATCCGCGACACCTTTCAGGTCATGTGCGATTTGCACGATGAGGGTCGCGACCATATCTGGGCCTACTACGTCCGAAATCTTGCTCGACCGACGTGGCTGGCTCGAGAGGGGAACAGGGTTGACGTCGTACTCGGTAACCCGCCCTGGCTCACATACAATGTGATCGCTCCAGAGCTGAAGACGGCGTTTCGCGCTGCCTGCGAGCAGCGCAACCTCTGGGGCGGGGCACGATCCGCGCGCAACTACGACCTCTCCGCCCTCTTCGTTGTGCGCGCGATTGAGCTCTACCTTAAGCCCGGAGGGCGGTTCGCGTTTGTAATGCCTCTGGCCGCGCTCTCGCGCCGTCAGTTTGCCGGCTTTCGCACGGGCGAGTATCCAGCCACGGCCTACCCGACCACCGTCAGCTTCGAGCGTCCGTGGGACCTTGACGCCGTACGCCCGCACCCCTTTCCGGTCCCGGCCTCCGTCGTCTTCGGGCGGCGGGTTCCGCCGGATCGCAGACGAGCGATGCCCGACGAGACGCTGAGATGGAGTGGTCATCTTCCCGCGCGGAATGTCGACGGGCTAGAAGCCGAGTCGCATCTCGCGCGGGAACAGGGAAAAGCGACACTTGCAAGCGGCGAGCACCATTCAGCCTATGCGCGGCGGTTTGAGAGCGGAGCCAAGCTGAACCCGGGGATGTTGGTGGTAGTGGAACCGACTTCCGTCGGCCCCCTCGGAGTCCCTGCGGGCTACAGGAGCGTTCGGAGCGCCCGCAGCCCTCACGAGAAGCGGCCGTGGAAAGACCTTCCGTCCTTACAGGGAACCGTCGAGGCTGAATTCATACGTCCCCTGCATCGCGGTTCGACCATCCTGCCATTTCGGCCGCTGCAGCCACTCCTAGCGGTTGTGCCATGGGACCGCTCGGCCAAGCGCCTACTTACCGATGAAGATCCTCGGCTCGATCGCTACCCGCGTCTAGCCGAGTGGTGGAAGCGAGCGAGCGCGCGTTGGCACGAGTACGGTAGCCCAGACAAGTACGATCTCACGGGGCGCATTGACTTCCAAGGGAAGCTGACCCGCCAGATTCCACCGACGCTCCACCGCGTTGTATATACCGCATCGGGAAGCCGGCTAGCGGCCGCCCGCTTGAGTGACTCGTCGGCCATCGTTCTGCATGAGCTGTATTGGGCGGCGACGAGCACCGTTGAGGAGGCGCAGTACCTAACCGCGATCCTCAACAGCCCGGTCATTACTGACCGCGTCGCTCCCTACCAGGCCCGCGGCCAGTTCGGAGCGCGCCACTTCGACCTGTACGTCTGGTACGTCCCCATCCCTGAATATGACGCCGCCATAGGAGACCATCGCGCACTGGCCGAACTCGGTGCCCAAGCCGAAGACGTGGCAGGAGAGGTAGAGGTCCCTGCCAGCCTTGGCTTTCAGACGGCTCGCCGAAGGGTCCGGGAGGCACTGCAAGCCGCCGGCGTGGAGCATGCGATCGACGAGGCCGTCAGGGACCTAGTCCCGTTACAGGCTATTCCCGCCCGTAGTAGCCCCCTTCGTTAGCCGCTTCCGTCACGGAAATAGGTCCCTCATAACAGCGACCGGAGAAGACGCGGACGGGCCTCCAGTATTTTCGGGAGTGCGACTTTCGCCGACAACTCACGCTGCGCAAAATGCGCTTCATGGAGACCGCGCCACGACGCTGCGACAGTAATCGGAGGAGGCGGTCGAAGGCGCTTGGTCTGCACTAGTACGTCTATCGGCCGGGCACACGCCCTTAAGGCGCCTTGAACGTGCTCTGGAAGGAATCCGGCTCCCAGGGGCAGCACGAGTTCGATTGCGTCTTCGCCCGCAGCGTCTGCATCGCCCCGGTCAGCGGTGGGTCCTGTCGCCCCTCCTGCCTTCGAGCTGGCGCGCCGTCGCAGCGACCGCTTTCCCACGACGACAATGGTGACGCCTGGTGCGGTATTTGCCAGGTCCGTGGCAGCGTGGTCTGCCCCACGATGGCACCCTTAAAGCATGCCCTTGGAACAGCGACAGTTGGCTCTCCTCCAGGCGCTGGTAAGGGCTGACGAACGATTGCAATCCGAGGGGCGGCCGAGCGAGTTCGTCTTGTTCCGGATGGCCGGTGCACGCTTGGGGCTTGCGCCGGGCGTCGAGGGCGAGCAGGATTTGCAGCCCACGGAGGCGGACCTGATCGACCTCGAGGAAGAGGGCTACTTGCACCGGTTGCGCACCACCTCGCAGACCGTCATCGTCAAATTCGCCCTTTCAGCGAGTGGGCGAGAGGCAGGACGGCCGCGCGCGGTGAGTCCAAACGTCGGCCGCCCGCCCGCCGACGCCGCGCCTCCCTCTTTGGACGACGTCTTGCGGTGGCTGGCAGGCCTCGAAGACTCTGGGCGGGGCGCTGCCATCCTTGCCGACGGCGGGGCCCTGCGAAGCGAGGCAATGGCGCAGTTCGAGGGAGAGCACCTTCCCACCGTAACCCGTCGCCTTTTTGACCTGCGGGCAGAGGGGCTCTTGTTGTTCGAGGACCCCGGCGCCTCCTTACAACAGCTCAGCGACGC
>JALZBR010000292.1 GCA_030863485.1 Actinomycetota bacterium | reverse complement strand
CCTTAGCCCCGGCCTCCAGGGCCGCAGCGAACACCGAATCGACATCCTCGACGTACACGTTCACGATCACCGGAGAGCCTCCGTACGCTTTGGGGCTCTTTATCTGCATGTCCGGGAACTCGTCCGCCAGCATGATCAGCGCGTCGCCGAATTCCAGCTCGGCATGCCCGACCTTGCCGCCTGGAGCCGGCATCCGCATCCGCTCGCGGGCGCCGAAGACCTTCCCGTAGAAGGCGATCGCATCGCTCGCTCCGTCGATGATCAAGTACGCGGTCAGTTGGGGGTACCCGTCGGGGATGGGCTTCACATCTGCCACCGTCCTACCTCCTTCGGTCTGTTAACGAGATTCCTGAGATGCTATCGAGACCGATGCGCGGCTCCCGCGCCGACCACCGACGGCGCCTCCGAACCTCAGTCAGTTGCCGCGATGGCCTCGATCTCGACGAGTTGGTCGTCGTAACCGAGCACTGATACGCCGAGGAGGGTGCTCGGCGCGTGCACGAGATCGGAGGAGGCGAACACGCGCCACGCTCTGCTGAGGTCCTCGCGCTGGTTGCCGACCACGTAGATCGTCGTCTTCACCACGTCGGCAGGGCCCACGCCGGCCGACCCGAGCGCGCTCAGCAGGTTCGCGATGACGACCCTTGTCTGCTCCTCGAGATCGCCGATACCAATGACGTTTCCGTCGGTGTCGAGCGGGACGGCCCCGGCCGTGTAGACAGTCGTCTGCCCCACGGCACGCGCCGCGTAGCTGTATCCGGGTGTCTTGCCCAGGTGCCGGCTGGCGTCGATGAATTCGTTTCCCACGAGGCAACTATCTCCCGGAGAACCCGACTGCGGTGATCATCAGAGAGAGGGCAGGTGCAGCTCCGCAGGCAGCCCGAGCGCCGCTCCTACCGTTGCCGTTTCTGCCTCCAGAGCCTCTACGTGATGACGAGAAAGCTTCGAGAAGGGCTCGACCACCACTAACCCCTTGCCCCTCTTCCGCTCCAGCTTCCACCCGGCCCGGACGCGTCCGTCGATCAAAACGGCCGGAAGCGACCACACGGCGATCCTCTGTCGGTAGATCCGGTCCTCGAAGTCCGAATCGACGATCGCTTCCGAGTGGGGGGCGCTCATCACGAGCAACTGGTCGAAAGACCACAGCAAGCGGACTCCCTCGGGGGCCTTCGCGCGCTGGATCGAACGAAGGTCGGAGGCCAGCACCCACCGCTTCTCGCCGGCGACCTCGATTTCGGCGAGCTCCTCTTTCATCGTCTCGAGGACTCGTCCTGCCTGGGGAGGTCTTACTCCCCACCAGCGGGCTATCTCAGCGCGCGAGGCAGGCGCGTAGGTCCGCAGGAAGCGACGGAAGACCTCCCGTAGCGCAACGTCCGTGTCCCACTCCTCCCAAGAAGCGATCCACTGGTCGGGCCTGACGAAGGTGACGCTGCGGCCTTCTTGGGGGCCGAAGCAAAGGAGCCCTCGGAAGGCCGCCGGTTTCAGCATCTCTCCCCACCCGGACCGCAGACGCTCTTCGAGGTGCTTGCGCTTTGTGAGGGCGAGGATCCGTTCGTTGAGCTCTTCGCGCGTGAGCCGACGACCGTCGAGAGCCTCGGGGATCGCGTCGAGGACCGCCTGTACGTCGGCCCACTCGAGGCCGAAGTACTTCAGAAACGATGGGTTGGTGTACTGGTCGCGGGTCGCTCCGGCGGCACAGTACAAAGCCAGGTCCTCTTGGGCGAACACGTGCAAGGTCCCCCTCATCGCCCAGGTCTTCACCATCGTGCGCTCGACTTCCAGCGCCTTCTTCATATGTCCGCCATCCAGGCTGGAGACCCGCGCAGCAAGGGTGAGCGGCACGCTCGTCATGATCTGTGCGTGCGAGCCGCAGAGGTCGACGAGTGTCTCGATCATCTTTCCCCGGCCCACCCGCCGATTCAGATGGCCGCGACTCAAGCGCCAGGCCGTTGCCTGATCCCATGACAGAGACGCCATGGCCGAGATGCTAGCCAACGGGCCGCCGGCGGCCGAAGCTACTGGGCGAGGAAGTCGCGGACCAGTCGGTGGGTCTCGTCGGGGAGCTCGTACTGGGGAACGTGCCCGCAATCGTCGAGGACGATCGACTTCGCGGCCGGAACCGCTTTCTCTACATGGCGTGCGAACCCCGGCGGCACGAGGCGGTCTCGTTTGCCCCAGACGAAAAGGGCGGGGCGATCGAGAGAGGGCAAGCGCTCCCAGAACCCGCTTTCGCCGTGAGGCGGCTCCAGATAGATCTGGCGCGCTGCGGAGAAGAAGGCGATGCGTCCCCGGGGGGTCCCGAAAATGCGAAGGAACTCGTCGATCGCCGCGTCGTACCAGGCCTGCTCCAAGCGGGACGGCTTGGAGAACATCCCTTTCAACCCGCGCATTGCCTGCGATCTCGGAAGAGGAAGCGGGAGAAAAGCCAGCTCGGGTCGGAGCAAGCGCACGACGCCCACCATCTCCCGTTTCTTGAGGAAGGCGGGGGAGGGGGCCAAGAGGACGATCCGTTCTACCTTCTCGGGTGAGCAAAGAGCCGTTTCGATCGCTACCCGGCCCCCCATGGAGTTCCCGATCAGGACGGCCCGATCTACCCTCAGCTCCTTCATGAACGAATCGAGCCAGCGCGCGTAGAAAGCCGCGTTATAGGAACGAACGGGCTTCGCCGACTCTCCGAAACCCGGAAGGTCTGGCGCGATGACGCGGTGATCTCGCGCGAGCTCCCAGAACGTGGTGAGCATCGATGCGTTCGTAGCGCCCAGTCCATGCAGAAGCAAGACGGCCGGGCCGCTACCGGCCTCGAGATAAAAGGTCCTCACTCCGTCGACGCTTACCTCTCTCGCCTTCTCGAACGTGTTGTCCTGCTCCGTTCCGACGAGGCTCGATAGTCGAAGAGAGAGGGCGAGATTGCCCCGGACCCTGAGATCGCCGGACAAGAACGCCTCGATCCCGGACCGTTCGCCCAGGAGCAGCGAGCTCATCGTCCGGCTGTCGACGAACACGGTTGTATCGGCGTTGGGCAGGACGCCGGCGGAGAGTGACAAGCGATCGGGCTCCACGCCGATCGTCCACGAGTCGCCGTCGGATACCTCGAGGGAGAGCTTGGCGGAGATCTTTGCCTCCGGACTGGGGCGTGCACGCAAACGGTCGAGAAGAAGCTCTTCAAGAGATCGGTCTCGCGCGCGCAAGCTGGTTGGTCCTTGGTCGATCGTCACTTGCGCTGGATCCTTCCTGGCTCGGCCTGGAGGTCCTTGAGCCCGTTCCAGGCGAGATTGACGAGATGTGAGGCAACAACCTCACGCTTGGGCTTACCCACATCGAGCCACCATTGACCTACCAGCGCCACCATCCCGACGAGAGCTCTCGAATAGATGGGCGCAAGCTTGGGATCGAAGCCCCGTTCTTTGAACTCGCTGACGAAGATGTGCTCGACCTGGGCCGCGATGTCCCCAATGACGCTTGCAAGGGTCCCGCTGCTGCTCGCGATGGGGGAGTCTCGCACGAGGATCTTGAAACCTTCGGGTTCCTCCTCGATGTAGGCGAGGAATGCGAGCGCCGCCTGCTCGGTCAGGGCCCGAGGGTGATCCGCCTGGAGCGCGGAGTCGATCGCCTCCACCAGGCGCCTTACTTCCCGGTCGACAACCACCGCGTAAAGGCCCTCTTTGCCGCCGAAGTGCTCGTAGACCACAGGTTTCGTGATCTTCGCCCGCTTGGCGATCTCTTCGATCGATGTCGCCTCGTAGCCGAGCTCGGCGAACACAGAGCGACCCACGTCCAGCAACTGCGCTCTTCGCTGCTGGCCGCTCATCCGCACCCGTCGTTCCTCCATCGTGGAGGAAGAGTACTCAGGCACTCTTGGTCGTGAGCTGCTTCTCCGTTATGCGCTTGACGTTCCTTGCGAGACCCAGCCTCTCGAGGAACGCGATGACCCCCCCGCTGATGTCGATCTGAGCCCTGCCGATGCCGTGCACCGCCGACGTCGGAAACGCGTGGTGGTTGTTGTGCCAAGACTCCCCGAAAGAGATCAATGACAGGACCCAGTTGTTGGTCGAGTGATCATCGCTTTGGAACGGACGCTCCCCGTAGAAGTGGCAGATCGAGTTGATGCTCCAGGTGACGTGGTGGAGCATGAAGACCCTGACGAGTGAGCCCCACAGCCCTGCGGTCAGCGCTCCGCTCAAAGTCCCGGACGCCGCGAACCCGATCGCCGGAGGCAGAGCGAAGGTAAGCAGGACCCAGAGGGGAAAGAGCTTGTCGATCTTGACCAGCAGAGGGTCCTTGAGCAGCTCGGGGCACCAACGCCGAGCGGACGTGCGCTCGTCATTGAACAGCCATCCCATGTGGGCATGCCAGAGGCCCTTGACGACTCCTTTGACCCCGGGGCCATCGTCGAGGTGTGGGGAGTGTGGGTCGCCTTCCTGATCGGAGAAAGCGTGGTGACGTCTGTGGTCGGCCACCCACGTGATGATCGGGCCCTGTACCGCCATGGAGCCGGCTATCGCCAGCATTCCCTTGATGAAGTTATTCGTCTCGAAGCTCTTGTGCGTGAACAGGCGATGGAAGCCGATCGTGATGCCGAGACCTGTGAAGACATAGAAGGACAGGGCGATGGCGGCGTCGAGCACCCCGAGTCCCCGACCCCAGAGGGCCCAGACGGCCGCAACGAAACCGATGAACGGGACGACGGTGACGCCCAGGACGAGTCTTTTCTGAAGCGTCGCCCTCCTCTCGTCCATATACGAGACCCCTGGGATCTCCTTTTGCTCCTTGGGTCGTTCCAGCACCTGTGCCACTAGCAGCCTCCTTGATAGCGCAACCTACGGAGCCGTATCTTACGCTAAAGTAAGTTACGTGCAAGTAGATTCTCGGCCGCTGCGGCCCGGCGATCCCCGTCGCTCGGTGGGAGGCGTTTTCACGACCGGTCCCTGGGTAGGTCAGAGCCCCATGCCCCGCCACCAGCCGCGCGTCTCCATGCTCGATGCCACTGGTCACTCGTGAGACGTCGCGACTGATGACTGGTCGTGCAGAGGCGCTTCAGCAACGAGCGGGGTCGGCACTGCGCGGTTGGGCGGAGTCCATTGAGACAAACGCGCGCATGGATGAGCGAGCGGCGCCGTTCGACAAGGTGAGCGAGGTGGTCAGGGCCTCGCCCCCCTTGCACGATTTCTTGCGCGGGAAGTGGTTGGGTCATTCCTTTCACCCGCTTCTGACGGACTTCCCGCTCGGCGCCTGGATCAGCGTGTCGCTGCTGGACCTCTTCGGTGGTGACGCCGCCAAGGGTCCCGCGCAGGGACTAACGGGTTTTGGAGTTGCGGCCGCCGTCCCCACGGCTCTTGCCGGCCTGGCGGATTGGTCCGACACAGCCGGAGGAGCGCGCAGGGTCGGAGTCGCTCATGCCACGATGAACACGGGGATCCTGGCGTGCTACACCGCATCGTGGTTGGCGAGGAGGAGAAGTCGCCATGGGCTTGGAGTCGCGCTGGCTCTTACGGGAGGATCCCTCGCGTGGGCGAGCGGTTATCTCGGTGGTCATCTTTCGCTAGTGAAGAAAACGGGTGTCGCGAACCCCCAACGGAATGCAATGTACGAGTCCGAGGACGAGGAGGGTGCAGTGTCTTCAACCGAGCGAGAAAAGGACACCGAGGAAGAGGGACAGTCCGGCGACGTCGTTCATGGGGGACAAGACGATCCCCTGGGTGGCGGGGTTGCAGACCTCGAGGACTCGGATGAGGTGACCGAGGGAGTTCCCCGCCAGGGCGACACCCCCGCCGACGAGAGATAGGCACACCGTCAGCTCTCTGAATGCCGGTCGAACGGCGTACAGAGGTCTGACGTTGATTCGCGAGACCGTCGGGAATGGCGAGCCGCCGCCAAATGTTGTTGCAGGCGAACCGAACGTGTTCTAATTGCTCGAGAAGGGCGACAGATGGTCGTCCGTGAGATTTGCTTCTCCGTTCCTCCTCAGGGTTGCGGGATGTCGAATCTCCCGAACCAGGCGAGCTATACAGCTCGTCAGAAGGAGTAGAACAGTGTCATCGTTTTCAGAACTGGGCGTGTCCGCGCGCGTATGCGAAGTACTCGCCAAACGGGGCATCAATGAACCATTCAAGATCCAGGGGCTCGTCATGGAGGACGCCCTCGCCGGTCGCGACGTGCTGGCCAAGTCGAAGACGGGATCAGGCAAGACCCTCGCCTTCGGGATACCGATCGTCGAGCAACTCGATGCCGGAGCTAACCGTCCTGCGGCGCTTATCCTCGTCCCGACGCGCGAGCTTGCCACCCAGGTAACGGACGAGCTCTCCGATGTAGCGAGGGCGCGCAATCTGCGCATCGTGCCGGTCTACGGCGGCGTGAGTCTGCCGGACCAGGCCAAGAAGGCCTCCAACGCGCACATCGTCGTGGCCACTCCAGGGCGCCTCCAGGACCTCATGGACCGCAGACTTCTGTCGTTGCAGGCAGTGCAGATCCTGGTGCTCGACGAGGCGGATCGCATGCTCGACATGGGGTTCCGTCCGCAGGTAGACAAGATCGTCAAGCGAGTGCCCGGAGACCGTCAGACCATGTTCTTCTCTGCCACGCTCGACGGGCCCGTGGGGCAGCTTGCCCGCGCTTACACGCGCGATGCCGTCCTCCATGAAGTGCAGTCGGCCAGTCAGACCGTGGACGCAGCGGATCATCGCTTCGTACCTGTGACGCAGTCGGAGAAGGTGGGCAAGCTCGTCGAGCTCGTGACCGAGCAACCGGGAACGACGTTGGTCTTCGTCCGAACCAAGCGCGGTGCCGACCGCCTCGCGTACCGGCTGAGAAAGCAGAACGTCAACGCCGTTCCGATGCACGCGGACCTCACTCAAGCCGCGCGCCGCAAGGCTCTCGACCAGCTTGCTTCTGGCAAAGCCGACGTCCTCGTAGCAACGGACGTTGCGGCCCGAGGGCTGGATCTCGACAACATCGATCACGTCATCAACTTCGATCCGCCCAGCGATCACAAGGACTACGTTCATAGGGTGGGACGTACGGCTCGAGCGGGACGAAGCGGGACCGGGACCACGCTCGTGCTCCCGGACCAGCAGCACGAGGTCAGCAGGCTCGCGGCGCGCCTCCAGCTCGAAGAGGAGTTCCAGGAGAACGGGATGGTCGTGGCTCCGCCCCAATCGGTCTACCGGTCGCACAAGGGTGGTCGATCGATGATGAGGCCTCGTCCCAAGCGGAGGTTCTAGTCCGGCGGGGAAATGCGATCGTCTAGTGGCATCCCGGCCTATCATTGTCTCGAGGGTGTCGCCGAATGGGGAGGAGCCAGGATCAACAAGCTGATCAAGGTCGTGGTCGTGCTGTCGGGGTTGGTGGTCTTGTTCGCCACGCAACCTTCCGCAGATCAAGCGGCGGCTCGCGAGCCCTCCCGGCCCAACGTGCTGATCATCATCACGGACGATCAGCGCGACGACATGTCGTCCATGGACAACGTTCGGCGTCTCTTTCGCCGTCATGGCCGGACCTATCCCGAGGGTTACGTAACTACGCCGCAATGCTGCCCCTCGCGCGCCAGCATCTTCACAGGCCGCTACGTGCATAACCATGGCGTCACCAACAACACATCGGGGCAGAACCTCGATCCACGCTCGATGCTTCAGTACTACCTGCAACGGCATGGGTACCGGACCGGGATCTTCGGGAAATTCCTCAATGGTTGGGGGAAGTCCACCTCTCCGCCCTACTTCAACAAATGGGTCACCTTCACCAAGTCACCCTGGTACGGCGATCCGGTGCTAAACGTCAACGGGGACCTAAAGAGCGTCCCTGGTTACTCCACGACGATCCTGGGCAGAGAGGCGAGGAAGTTCCTCCGCCGATCGGACCGGAACTCGGACCGGAAGCCGTGGATGATGGTCTACTCTCCGGCCGCGCCGCACTCTCCTGCGACGCCAGCGGAGAAGTACGAACAAGCTGACGTCTCCGAGTGGTTTGGCAACCCGGGGCTGTTCGAGGACGAGACACCGGAGGGCAGAAGCGACAAGCCACCCTACGTGCAGGCCGCGTCGTTTGGTCCCAAGGCGAACTTCAGAGAGAAGCAGCTGCGCACTCTCCTGTCCGTAGACGACGCCGTCGATGAGATGTATCGGACGATTGACGAGCTCGACGAGGAGAACACGATTGCATTCTTCATCTCGGACAACGGCCTGCTCTGGGGCGAGCACAAGTTGTACGGCAAGAGCGTCCCTTACACGGAGGCAGTGCGGGTGCCGTTCTATGCGAGATGGCCCGGATACATCGACGGCCGTTCGATCGACGAGCGGCTGGTCGCAAACGTCGACATCACACCCACGATTTTGGAAGCGGCGCGCATCTCGTCGGAGGGAAGCCTCCTAGACGGACGCTCGCTTCTCGATCCCACGTGGGAGCGAGACAGGATGCTCCTCGAGTTCTTCGGACCCGAGCAAACCTTTACCGTGCCACCTTGGGCCTCTCTTCGAGACCATGACTACCAGTACATCGAGTACTACGACGAGGAGGGCGAGGTCACCTTCAAGGAGTACTACGACCTGGAGCAGGATCCCTGGCAGTTGAACAACTTGCTCGGAGACGACGATCCGTCAAACGACCCATTGAACGCACCCTTGTTGCACGACCAACTGTCCTCGGATCGATCGTGCGCCGATGAGACCTGCCCCTAGGTTCAGTCATTCCGCAACCGGGCGATCGGCGTCGCCTTAGCGGGAGGGCCGGCGTCTCGAAGGTTATGTGGTCTCACCCGGTCCGGGAGGTGGCGTTCTTTTCCCCCGGCAGATGTATGCTCTGGGAACGGTTGAGAACAAGCCCGTATGGGTCGGGGCGAAGCACCATCCTTGTGGGCACGTGCCGACCGACGCACATTCGAAAGGGGCAATCCGTGCACTTCTCTTCCGTTCATTCGTCGGCGCGATGACGGCGTCTACCTTCTGCTCCACTTGCTCTCGGACCGTCTACCTCGCATCCGATGACCCCGCGGAATGCCCGGTGTGCTCGATGCCGCTGGTCGGCTCCACCGAGGAGCTAATCGAGGAGGCTTAGCTACAGGACGCGGGCTATGAAGTCCTCGAGCTGGCGCAAGTTACGCACCTCGACCATGTCGTCTACATGCACGCGGTACTCCGCGGCCGCCGAGTCCCCGGTGTCCCAATCTCGCTTTGGCTCTGGGTTCAGCCAGTAAGAGTGACGGACTCTCTCGTTTATCTCTCGAAGGACGTCGGCGCGGCGAGCTCGATAGTTCGTCCGGGCGTCACCGAGGATCAACAGAGTCGTCTTCGGGCCCAGGTCCCGACCGAACTCAATCCAAAACTGCTCGAGTGAAGAGCCGTAGTCGGAGTGCCCGTCCAGCCACACCAGGTCCGCCTCGTTGTTCATGCGATCTACCGAGGTCAAGAAGTCTTCGTGATCGAAGAAGCGCGTCACTTCGTCGAGCTTGTCGATGAAAGCAAAGGATCGGACCCGCGAGAATTGCGCCGCCAGCGAGTGAGTGAGCATCAAAGTGAAGCGTGCAAAGCGGCCCACGGAGCCGGAGACATCGCACAGCACGATTAGCTCGGGGCGGTGGGGCGCCCGGTGCTTGAAGCGCGCCTCGAAGGGCACGCCGCCTGACGCCAAGGACGCGCGCACCGTATGGCGGATATCCAGCTGACCACGTCGCTCCCTTCGACGCTTCATGCCCACCCGGGTCGCCAGGCGGCGTGCCAGAGGCCGGATCGCACGCCTCATCGCGTCCACGTCCGTGCTGAGTCCGAAGAAGTCGGCGTCCTCGGGCAGGGGATCGACCGCGTAATCGGCAACGGCCTTCGGTCCCCGGGCGCGAGCCACGAGCCTTCTGGTCTCGGTTAGCGCCTCCGCCCGTAATCTGGCCGCTCGCTCGGAAAGCTCACCTGAGATCAACAGATTGTCGAGAGGGTCGGGGGCCGAAAGGGTTGCTTCCTCCTGCATCCGGCGTACCAACGCCTCGAGATCGATGGCGCGCATGACCTGATAGTGCGAGTACCAGTCCTTTGAAGGAGAGTTCTCGATCCGCCCGAAGCGGGCGACGGCGGCCTGAGCCGCGGAGCGGATGGCGCTCGACTCACCCGACTGGAGGGCGGCCTCCACCTGCTCCATGACGTCATCGGCCGGTTCCTGCACCGACGCGTTGTCACCATCGAGAAGATCCGCACCACCGGAGCCGAAGTAGAGGTCGAAGAGCACGTCGAAGACCTCTCGATGTCCGTTGTTCTTCACCAGGGTGCAGGCGAGTGCCTCCCGCACGGCCGAGCGCTCCTCGAGTGGGATGTGTGGCAGAGCTACGAGGGCGTCGACGTCCTGACTCACCGCGACCGGCACGCCGTGCTCTCGCAGGGCGCGGGTGAACTCGAAGAACGTGTCGAGCATCACGCGCCGGGCTTCGCGCGCGTCTTCAGGTGGTCAGTCGCCTTGGCGATATCACTCTCGAACTTCAGGAGTATTGGCAGGGTGGCGCCCACCGAGTCCTCGTCGAGATGAGCGATGTTCAAGTGGAGAAGCGTGCGACACCAGTCGAGCGTCTCGGCTATCGAAGGGGCCTTCTTCAGATCCAGCGAGCGGATGGAGTGGACCACGCGCGCCGCCTGTTCCGCCAGGGCCTCGGTGATGCCGGGCACCTGCTGTAACACAATGGCCTTTTCTCGCTCCACGTCCGGTAGATCGATGTGGAGATACAGACAGCGCCGCTTGAGAGCTTCGGTCAGCTCGCGCTCGTTGTTGGACGTCAAAAACACAAATGGGATCTGTTGCGCGCGGATCGTTCCCATCTCCGGGATCGTGATCTGCCAGTCCGAGAGGACCTCCAGCAATAACGCCTCGGCTTCGAAGTCGAGCTTGTCGATCTCGTCGATGAGAAGCGCCACGGGCTCCGATGAGCGGATGGCCTGCAGGACGGGTCGGTCGAGAAGGAATGGTTCGCTGAAGATGTCTTGCGAGAGCTCGTCCCAACCGGCATCGCCGCTTGCCTGGATCCGGAGGAGCTGTTTCTTGTAGTTCCATTCGTAGAGGGCCTTCGACTCGTCCACGCCCTCGTAGCACTGCAATCTGAGCAAGGGGATACCGAGACACTCGGCCACCGCCTTGGCGAGCTGGGTCTTGCCTACGCCCGCGGGGCCCTCGACGAGAAGGGGTTTGGCAAGCCGATCCGCGAGATACACGATCGTCGCGATCGGTCGATCTGCGAGGTAATCGACGCCGGCAAGCCGCTCGGCGACCTCGTCGATGCTCTGAAAGCGCGGGTCGTCCGGACCACCGGCTGCACGATTGCTCACCCAGGGGATCCTATTGCGGGGTGATCCGGCGTCGGCTCGCGGGATGCGGGACCTGCTCAGCCTCCGGCTATCGCTATCACTCCGGCGAATGCCAGCCCCAGGCCGACCAGCTGCGTCGAGCTCAGCTTCTCTTTCAACATCACCCGTGCGAGGAGGACGGTCGTAGCCGGATACATGGACGTGAGAACCGCCACGAGGGCGAGCAGACCCTGGCGGGTCGCAAGCAGGTAGAAGAGGTTCGCCGCCACGTCGAGAAAGCCGGCCAGCGATATGCCTCCCAACGTCCCCGGGGGCGGCTTGAGAGCGGCTCTCGTCACGAGCGCCGCGACCGCAATGACCGTGAGAGACGACGCCCGGGCTCCGACCAGGGGCCACAGGCCTGAGGCGTCTCCGGCCTGATCGAGCAGGACGAAGAAAAGACCGAACGAGGTCCCCGCTCCGAGTGCCTCGGGGATGCCGGAGGCCCGTGGAGCGACCTCTTCATCACCCGCGTCTTTGTCTGAAGAGGCGTGCTCGCTGGCGGAAACGAGGGCCACGGCCGCAAGCGCGAGCCCGACGCCGAGCAGCGCGATGGGGGCCGGGCGTTCTCCGGAGACGAGTCCAACTATGACCGGGATGCCCGCGGCAACGGTCCCGGTGATCGGAGCGACGATGCTCATGCGCCCCCGCGCCAGTCCGCGGAACAGCATCGTGACGCCGGCCGCTCCGGCGACCCCGGATGCCGCCCCCCAGGCGACGCCCGAAGACGAGAACCTCTCGTCGAGGAAGAAGGGAAGTGCGGCGAGCAACAACAGCGTTCCCATCAGCTGCGAGACGAGCACGACGGTGAGCACTCCCGCGCGTCTGGTGAAGAGCCCGCCGAGGAAGTCGGCGCTCCCGTAAGTGATCGAGGCAAGCAAGCCGAGGATTACGGCCACGCGTCATCCGCCGCGGGCGAGCCGTTCCTCACGGCTTTGTAGCCGGCGCGCTGAGCTCTACCGACACCGAAGGCGGGTAGCGTCAACCACATGAAAAGCCCACATGGGGCCGAGAGGACGCGAAGCACGGCGGAATCCTATAGATGCGCGTCGGGGGGTCCCTGCGGTGGATGAGCGGCTTCGCGCCGTCGCCGAGACCACCCGCGGGTTCATGCCGGTGGATGAAGGGATGGCTCTCTACGAGGCTGCGCTGCTCGGAGGCGCCCGCGGCCCGCTTCTCGAGGTCGGGAGCTATTGCGGGAAGTCGGCCGTCTACCTCGGCGCCGCTGCTCGAGCTCGCTCGACGGTCGTTTTCTCGATCGACCACCACCGGGGCTCCGAGGAGCACCAGCCGGGCGAGGAATATCACGACCCGGCCCTGCGCGACGAAGCGGGTCGGGTGGATACGTTGCCGGAGTTCCGGCGGACCATCGCTCGGGCGGGCCTGGATGATGTCGTCATCGGCATCATCGGATCGTCACCGGTCGTGGCGTCTCAGTGGGGGACACCTCTCGGTCTGGTCTTCATCGACGGGAGCCACAGCCAGAGCGCGGCGGACGCGGACTTAGACGGATGGTCGCCGTGGGTCGTGAGCGGCGGGCTGCTCGCGATCCACGACGTCTTCGAGGACCCGAGCGATGGCGGACGTCCGCCATACGAGATCTTTCGGCGGGCGCTCGGCTCCGGAGCTTTCAAAGAGGCGGGCCAGTGTCGAAGCCTGCGCGTGCTAGAGCGGGTCCGAGACGATCTCTGACACCAGGGCCGCTGCGGGCAGCCCTTCACCCCTGAAGATCCCCGAAGTCGAGCTGTTGCGACCGAGCGCGTCGGCGGCAAGAACCGCCACACCCGCCCCCCACGTCGGCTTCTCCTGCGGCCAGATCGTCCCGTCGGGGAAGGTTGCCCCGGTCCAGTAAGCGCCGTCCTCGGCCCGGAGGTGCTGCACCCATCCGAACATCTCCCGCGCCTCTTCCACGAGGCCGACTGCATCGAGCGCGAGAACGAGCTCGCACGTCTCTGCCGCCGTCACCCAGGGCCGATCCGAAACGCAGCGGATCCCGCGCCCCACGACCCCGAACTCGTCCCATCTCTCACGAAGGCGAGCGAGAGCGGCGTCGCGGGTGAGGACCCCGCCGAGGACGGGGTAGTACCAGTCCATCGCATAGCGTTCTTTGGGTTCGAACTCCGCGGGCTTGTGGACAATTGCTTCTCTGAGCGGCTCGAGTGCGAGCTCCCAGTCCGGCCGGGTGCGTCCCATCACCGTCGCGACGCCGATAGCGCAGCGCAGGCTGAGATAGATGCAGGAGGACGACGTCAGCAGACCGCGCGGCCATGGCCTCCCGCGCTCATCTCGGGCCCACATGATCGCGCCGGACTCGCTCTGGAGATCGAGGGTGAAGTCGATGGCTCTTTCGACCGAAGGCCACATCTCGGAGACGAAGATGCCGTCCTGGGTAGCGAGCCAGTGATGCCAGACCCCCACCGCTATGTAGGCGGTGAAGTTGGCATCCAGCGTCTCGTTCAGCACCTCTCCGCCTCGGTACTCGTTGGCCCAAGCTCCGTCGTCACGCTGGACTGAAGCAAGCCAGCGGAAGGCTGCGCGAGCGCGATCGAAGCGGCCTCCGACCGTGAGGGCCATGGCCGCCTCGGTGTGATCCCACGGGTCCGCGCTTCCGCCCGGGAACCACGGGATGCACCCATCAGGCAGTTGCACGTCGGCGATCGCCTGAACCGTGGCCTCAACCTCGGCGAGGGTCAGGACGTCGGCGCCGGGATCAAGCACGTGGTTTCTCTGCGTAGAGGACCACGCTCTTTCCCATGACCGGATTGAGTGCCTTCTCGACAGACCTCATTGCGGGGATGGGTTTTTCGATATCCCGGACGAGGAATCGGTGGTAGGCCTTCGGCGCGCTCGCTTCTTTGTTGTCGACGCCGAAGGCGCACTTGAGCCACCAATAGGGCACGTGAAGGGCGTGGGCGTGGTGGGACGCGTTCACCGCCAATCCCTGCCGGCGGAGCTTCTCGACCAGCTCGGGCTTCGTGTAGATACGGACATGACCCCCCGCCTCGGAGTGATACTCATCCGACAGAGCCCAGCAGACGCGTTCGGGCCACCGACGAGGAACCGTGGTCACGATGTCACCGCCGGGCTTGGTTACGCGAGCGATCTCACCCAAAGCGACCTCGTCCTGGATGATGTGCTCGAGCACCTCGGAGGCAATGACTACGTCGAAGGAGGCTTCTTCGAAAGGGAGCTCCAGAGCGCTGGCGTTCACACAGTGGGACGAGGCAGACCGTGGCGCCTCTCCGACTTCGGTCATCGCGGCAGCCATGGCAGCGACCTCCTTGAGGACATCCGCGTTGAGGTCGACCGAGACGACCCGGTAACCGCGCCGGAGCGCCTCGAAGGAGTGGCGTCCGGCTCCGCAACCAATGTCCAGCAGCATCCCCGAGCCGGGCAGTCGGTCGAAATCTACGGTCAGCATCCTTCGATCACCCGGCGGTACTCGTCGACCGTTTTCGAAGCGGCGTGCTTCCACGAGAAGTGCTTCAGGACGCGTTCGCGGCCCGACGCACCCAGCCGCTCTCGAAGCGAGCGATCGTCGAGCAGACGTCGGATGGCGGAAGCGAGTGCCTCGGCGTCGCCCGGGGGGACCAGGAGAGCGCTCTCTCCATGGCGACCCGCGACCTCTGGAAGAGCGCCTCCCGTCGTGGACACCAGGGCCACGCCGCAGGACATGGCCTCTGCGGCCGGCAGCGAGAACCCCTCATACAGGGAAGGAACAACAGCGACCTCGGCCTCGGCGTAGAGCTCGACGAGCCTCAGCCACTCGACCGAGGACTCGAAGCGGACGAGGTCCTTTAATCCGAAACGATCTATCGCTGTCTGAGCGGCCCCCTCGGGGCGCGACTTCCCGATCACGACCAGCTCGACCTCACGCTCTGTGTTGAGCTTGGCCACGGCCTCGATGAGGAAGGAAAGACCTTTGAGCGGGACGTCCGCGCTCGCCGTGGTGATGATCCGTCCCCTGCGCCGCGGGATGTCCGGCAGGGGTCGGAACAGAGCCGAGTCGACGCCGTTGTGGACGACGGAGATCCGTTCGGGGGAGACCTTGAACTCTCGTATGGAGTCGGCTCGGCCGTGCTCGGACACCGCGATGATGCGGGGCAGTCGGCGCGCGACGCGTCCCTGCATGCGAGTGAACGCGTACCAACGCTTGAGCGAGGCGCGCTTCGAGCGGCTGGGGGCGTTGGCCACCTCCATCTTGCGGTCGAGGGGGATGGGGTGGTGGATCGTCGCGAGCACGGGGAGCCCGGCTCGCTTCATGTCCAGCAGCCCGTAGCCAAGACACTGATTGTCGTGAACGACATCGAAACGAGGGGCGTTCGCTTTGAGGATCCGGGCCGCGCGCAGGCTGAAGGTGAGGGGTTCGGGGAACCCCGCCGCGCACATCGTTGCGTACTCGAGAACGTCGATCGCGTCACGGAACTCGTCGCGTCGAGGTCTGCGGAACGGATCCTCTGGTCGGTACAGCTCGAGGCTCGGGACCTCCACCAGAGAGACGCCATCGCTGACATCGGGATAGGGAGGTCCTGTAAACACCGTCACCTCGTGACCGAGCTCGCGAAGGGCGCGGCTCAGGTAGCGGACGTAGACGCCCTGACCCCCGCTGTGAGGGCTGCCGCGGTAGCTGAGAAGGGCCACGCGAAGCGGGCCGGTGCCTGAGCTCACTCTCGCTGTCAGCCGAACAGCTTTGGGAGTTTGGTCTTGGCTCCCAGCGAGCCGTGGATCTTGAGCCTCCGTCTCAGGAGCCCCCACCGGGGGTCGCTGCGACCCACCGCGAACTTCGCCCAGTCCGCCGAGCTCGTCTCGAAGCGAAGGGCCGGATTCCCGGCGCCGCCCGGCTTTGCTTCTGCGTGTCCGTTCGTTACCACCAGGTGCCACGGGTCGGCGTCGGTGAACGCCCACTCGATCGGGCCACCAAGAGACCTCGCCGCGTCCAGGTTCATGGCTCGCGCCATCCCGTCGAAGATGATCTCGAAGGCCTCGGGGCTCAGTTTCGGCTCTTTGCGATCGTCCCCGATCACTTCGGACTCGATAAGCACCCATGCCCGACGGGCGCGCTCTTCGAATGAGGCCGTTGGGTCCTCGCGTGATAACAGCTCGATCTCGAATGGATCGATCCCGACCCGCTTGAGCTTCGTCTGGAACGAGCGCATCCCAAACGCGTAGATATCGATCAACGAGAAACCGAAGCACTCCACATAGCTCTTGTCGCGTCCCGGCGGGATGAAGACGCCGGCCGCCCAGGGCATTACCCGGTCCCACAACTCGATCGCCGCAGCGCGGATCTCGTTAGACGACCGGATGAGCTCGCCCAAGAACTTCACACCGAACGCAACGTGGCGCGATTCGTCACGCGACACGTTGTTTATCCCCTCCGAAAACCCAGGCATCAGTTTCAGGTCCTTCATGTAGCGCTGGATGAAGTGCTGCCCCGGAACCGCAAGTACGCCCTCGATGACCACGTGATAGAGGGCGACGGTCTGTGCGAGAAGAGCCCGGTCCTTCGGCTTCTTGTGAAGTTCCTCGGTGATGCGGTCGAGCTCTCCGAACACTTTCCTGAAGCCCCAGGTGAGCTGTGAATCCACCGCCTTGAGCGTGGACTTCGTGTCCGTTCCAACGCCGGCGACCTCGCGCATGAAACGGTCGAAGAAGACGTGGTGGCGGGCCTCATCGACGATCTGGGTGGTCAAAAAGATCTTCTGATCGTGCTCGGGGGCCGCGTCCAGCACGGGGGTGAGGGTTCGGGCGACGGCCTCTTCACCGACGAGGAACATCGCGTAGTTCCAAAGTGCGGCGGAGCGCTGCTTTTCGCTGAACTTTTCGTTCCAGTCACGAGCGTCGGTCGAGAAGTCGATGCCCGTGGCGCTCCAGCTGTTCTGCTCCCACAGCCGGTATAGCCGCTGGTAGCTGATGACATCGGGCTTCTCCATCATGTCCTCGAACATGCCGGAAGACTAAACGAGCGCCCGGTCTGCTAGCCCCCGTCGAAGCCGCGAGCAACTAGACGTAGCGAACCTGTGTGTCGTCGTTGTCGTCAACGGGGACTGCGCACGTGGGGCAGAACCACCGGGCCTCCATTGGGGTCCCGCAGGCCGCGTGCCGGAGGGGCTCGGCGGCTTCGGCTCGTCCGGATCCCCAGTGCGAAAGAAGACGCAGAACCCCCGCCAGCTCTTTTCCGGACGCCGACAGCTCGTAGCTGAAGCGAGGGGGCCGCGTTGAGTAGGGGCGAGCTACGAGGATCCCCTCCCGCTCGAGGTGCTTGATCCGCTGCGACAGGATGTTGGGAGCGATGCCTCCGATGGCCTCCACGAGGTCGTTGAAGCGCAACGACCCCGTCATTAGGGCGTCCACGACGAGGAGTGACCAGCGATCTCCCACGACCTCGACGGCCCGGGCAAGAGACGAGTCCGGCGCGGTCATGGCCCCATCGTACGGGGGCCTGGGGGAGCGGGTTGTGCTATCCATCCCGAGATAGTAACTTGCAACTTGCAAATAACTAGCTCGACGGAAGGAGATCGCGATGACGTTCGAGGAACTCGGCAAGACCTTGCGGGCGGTAGCGGACCGGGTGGGGCCCTCGGTGGTCGGAGTCGGCCAACGCTGGGGGGTGGGCTCGGGCATCTCGCTCGGCGAGGGGAAGATCCTGACCAACGCTCACAACGTGAGGCGGGAAGAGGTCTCGGTGACGCTCGCCGACGGAGCGACGGTCACGGGGACCGTCGCGGGGGCCGACGTCGACAAGGACGTGGCCGTGGTGAAGGTCGAGGACGCAGGCCCTCCGGCGCTGCAGTGGGCGCCCACCCTTGCCGAGGTGGGCATCGGATCGCCGGTCTTCGCCCTCTCCAACCCCGGGGGACGGGGTCTCAGGGTCACCCACGGCTTCGTGTCCGGCACCGAGCGGAGCTTCCGCGGGCCGCGCGGGCGCCGCATCTCCGGGAGCATCGAGCACACGGCCCCTCTGTTGCCGGGCTCCTCGGGGGGGCCGGTCGTCGATCTCGAGGGGCGGCTCCTGGGGCTGAACACCAACCGCCTCGGTGAGGGGTTCTACCTGGCCATTCCGGCCGATTCGTCGCTCCGCGACCGCGCTGCGGCGCTGGCCGGCGGGAGGGTCCCGACTCGCCCCCGGCTCGGTGTGGGGCTCGCCCCGGCGGATGTGGCCAACGGCCTGCGGCGCGCCGTGGGCCTGCCCGAACGGGACGGTCTGCTGATCAGAGCCGTCGAAGAGGGCGGGCCGGCGGCCTCTGCCGGCGTCAAGGAGGGAGACCTCCTGGTGGCTGCGGACGGCAAGGCGATCAAGGACTTCGACGGGCTCTTCGACGCTCTCGAGGGGGCGGACAAAGAGCTGCGGATAACGATCGTCCGGGGAGTGGACGAGCAGGACCTCGTGGTCCCGCTCGAATCCGTCCGGAGCTGATCCGTCAGAGGTTGGGGCGGTGGCGCTCGATGATCCGGTCGAAATCGGTCTCGGGAGGGAGGGTGCCGTAGGACCGGCCTCGATCTCCGGCGAGCTTCGTGCGACAGAAGGTGTGCGCGACCACCTCGTCGCCGTGGCGTAGAAGCAATGAGGCCTGCAGCGCGATGCCCATCTTCTCGACGATCGAGCGGGCCCGGAGCTCGATCGAGCCGGCGTCGGACAGGTCTTTCTTCAGCTGTCCGACAAAGGAATCGAGCTCCGGCTGACCTGCGGCCACCTCCACCTCCGTCAGCCAGGCCTCGAACACCTCCGGTTCGCGTCCCATCGCTCTCAGTACGTCGAGGCAGTTGACGTTGCCCGAGCCCTCCCAGATCGAGTTGAGCGGCGTCTCCCGGTAGAGGCGGGGCATCCCCGACGCCTCGACGTAGCCGTTTCCGCCGAGACATTCGACCGCCTCGGCGACGTGCCAGGTTGCGCTCTTGCAGATCCAGTACTTCGAGATCGCGGTTGCTATCCGCTTGAACGACTTCTCCTGGGCCGACTCGTCGGCTTGATCGAATGCGCGTGCAAGACGCATGGCCGTGATCGTGGCGGCCTCGGAGTCGATGCACAGATCGGCGAGCACGTTCTTCATCAGAGGTTGGTCGATCAACCGCTTGCCGAAGGCGCTCCTGTAATAGGCGTGGTGGGTGGCCTCCGCCGTGGCTCGGCGCATGAGACCGGTTGAGCCCAACACGCAATCGAGCCGCGTGTGGTTCACCATCTCGATGATCGTTGCCACCCCTCGACCAGGTTCCCCGACCATGATCGCGAACGTCCGATCGAACTCGACTTCGCTGGATGCGTTCGACCGGTTGCCGAGCTTGTCCTTGAGCCGCTGGATGCGAAACGAGTTCCTGTCTCCATCGGGCAGGACCCGCGGGAGCAAGAAGCACGAGAGCCCTCTCTCCGTCTGGGCGAGGACGAGGAACGCGTCCGACATGGGGGCCGAGCAGAACCACTTGTGTCCCACGAGCTCGTAGGGCTGGCCCCCGCCCTCCGCCCCCAACGGCGTCGCGAAGGTTGTGTTGGCCCGGACATCGGATCCGCCCTGTTTCTCGGTCATTGCCATTCCGCACAACGCACCCGTTTTCTGGGACAGAGGTACCAGGCGCGGGTCGTATTCAGTAGAGGTAAGTAGGGGCGTCCAGTCGGCCGCGATCTCGGGTTGGGCGCGCAACGCCGGCACCGCCGCGTACGTCATCGAGATGGGGCAACCGGACCCCGACTCGGCCTCGCTCAGGGTCATCATCATTGCGGCCCTCGCCGCATGGGCGCCCGGGCGCCGTTCCTTCCACGGCAGCGAGTGGATCGCGAAGCCGACCGACAGGTTCAGCAGCTGGTGCCAGGCGGGATGGAAATCGACCTCGTCGATGCGGTTACCGAAGCGGTCGTGCGTGTGCAGGACGGGAGGGTTCTCGTTCGCCTGGAAGCCCCACAACTGCGCCTCGCCTCCGGCGATCCACCCCAGCTCCCGCAAGCGTTCCGTGTGCCAGCCGGCTCCCTCGCGTTCGACCGCCTCGAGAAGCGGACGGTTCTCCTCGAAGACGTTATGGCCCTCGAGCGGCGGGGGTTGGTTCTGTGGTGCCTCGGTCGCTCTGTCTTCGAGGGGTGGGACCTTGCCGGAGATGAGTGTCACGGTGTCTTCCTGTCGAGTGGAAAGCGCTGTTCGATGGGGGTCGGAGCAATGAGTCTAGTTTGCGCAGTTCCCGCGGGCCAAACCCCTAGACGCTCCCGCGACCTGCGGCGTACACTGCTGCGCATGTGTTTGCCTGTGGGGGTCACACTTGCGTCGCGCTCCGAGCGGCGCGCTGCGTTTGGTCGCCTTGCTCGTAAGGCAGCGATTTCGGCCATGGCCCTCATGGTCCTGAGCCCCACGACCGCCCTGGCCCACGCCGAGCGGGATGTCGAGTTCCCTCCAGGAAAGGGCCACGTCCCCAAGTACAGCAAGAGCGGGGACACCCTTCTCGTCTGCAACTCCACCTCCGATGTCGCCATTGCGAAGCTGCCCCCGCGTGCCGAAGCGCGCAACGAGAGGTTGCTCGAGCGGTGTAGGAGGAATGGGTTCCGCAGCGTGCAGACGGCCATCGACCACGTGAAGAAGCAGAACAGTCGGGTTCTGCTGCTGCCGGGCACCTACCGCGAGCGGAAGACACTCAAGAGGGAACTGCCGAAGAGCTGCGAGGAGCTGAAGGACGTCGAGATCCTCGAGTACGAAGAACAGAAGAAGTGCCCCACCCTCCAGAACATCATCACCATCTTTGGAGACGGCAAAGACGACGACGTGGTGTGCGACAACGCCCTATGCGGCCTCCAGATAGAGGGGACCGGCGCCCGGCCCCAGGACGTCAAGCTCGAAGGGGCCTACAGGAGACTGAACGTCGTGCGTGCCGACCGTGCCGATGGGATCTACCTGCGCAACTTCACCGCACAGGGCGCGACCTTCAACGCCGTGTACATCTTGCAGACCGACGGGTTCGTCATCGATCGACTCGTCGGAAGATGGAACAACGAATACGGATTCTTGACGTTCGCGTCGGACCACGGGCTCTACAAGAAGTGTGAGGCGTACATCAACGGTGACTCGGGCCTGTACCCGGGAGCGGCCGCCCCGCACTATGGCTGGCGCCCTTCGGTCGAGATCAGGCGCTGCAAGTCGCACCACAACACCCTGGGTTACTCCGGAACGGCTGGGGACTCGACTTACGTGCACCACAACAAGTTCTATAAGAACAGCGTGGGGATCGTCACCGATAGTTTCTTCCCGGATCACCCCGGTCTGCCGCAGAACTCGGCCCACTTCGTGAACAACTGGATCTACTCGAACAACAAGAACTACTACAAGAACTACACGAACGGCGAATGTGAGAAGCCCGACAAGAAGAGGGATTACAGAGGTGGCGTGGTCTGTCCTGCGATCCCGGCCCCCGTCGGCACCGGCCACCTGATCGCCGGAGGCAACTACAACGTCGTGGGTCACAACTACATCTACAACAACTGGCGTCACGGAGCGATGCTGTTCTGGGTGCCGGCCGCCTTCCGCGAAGAGACGGGCCCCGAGCACTCCCAGGACACGTCGCATGCCAACCGCTACATCGCCAACATCATGGGATTGACCCCGACCGGTGAGGAGAAACCGAACGGCAACGACTTCTGGTGGGACGAGCAGGGTTACGCAAACTGTTGGTTCAACAATGACGGCGGGAAGGACGGGATCAGCAGCAACCCGTCGACGCTTCCGAAGTGCGACGAGAACCCGTCCGAAAACCCGGCCGGGAATTCCGCGAAGACGGCTCTACTGGCCCCCTGCGCGGCTTGGTCTCGTGAGAACCATCACCCGGAGGGTTGTGACTGGATGGAGAAGCCGTCGAAACCGGAGAACGGCGGCTAGCCTTTCCGGGTGCCCACCCCCGCAGAGATCCTCGACGTCGACGGCATCGAGGTCCGGATAACCAATCCCAACAAGGTCTTCTTTCCCGAGTCCGGCGCGACCAAGCTCGACCTCGTTCAGTACTACCTGTCGGTTGCACCCGGAGCCCTAAAGGGTTGCGGGCACAGGCCCACCAGCATGTATCGCTGGCCGAACGGTGTTGCGGCCCCCGACGACGCTTTCTTTCAGAAGCGTGTCCCGCAGCAGCGGCCCGAGTGGCTCGAGACGGCCGTCATTCGTTTTCCGAGTGGCCGAAGTGCGGAGATGCTGGTGATCACGAACGCGGCAGCGTTGGCATGGGCGATCAATCTGGGATGCATCGACATCAACCCGTGGGCGGTGCGCCAGTCGGATCTCGATCATCCCGACGAGCTCCGTGTCGACTTAGACCCGACCCCCGACATCCCCTTCTCCGACGTCCGAAAGGTCGCGCTGGTCGTTCGCGAGGTGCTCGAGGAGTTCGGCCTGAAGGGTTACCCGAAGACGTCCGGAAAGAGGGGCATCCACGTCTACCTGCGGATCGAGCCGAAATGGTCGTTTTCGGAGGTCCGCCGCGCGGCCCTTGCCTTCGCTCGGGAGGTCGAGAGGCGCTCTCCTCTCGCGACCACTGCCTGGTGGAAGGAGGAGCGTCACGGAGTCTTCGTCGACTACAACCAGAACGCGCGGGACCGAACGATCGCCTCGGCCTATTCGGTGCGACCGACGCCGGACGGGCGCGTCTCCACGCCGATCGATTGGGAAGAGGTGGCCGACGTCGAGCCGGCCGGGTTCCGTCTGGACACCGTGCCGGGACGGTTCGCCGGCCTAGGCGACCCCGGAGCAGGCATCGACGACGAAGTGCATTCTCTGGACGCACTCTTCGAGTTGTCGGACCGCCAGGAAAAAGAGGGCCTGGGAGAGGCACCCCTGCCCCCGCACTTCCCCAAGGGCGAGAAGGAGCCCCCGAGGGTCCAGCCCTCCCGCCGTCGCAAGCCCTAGCCGGCCCGGCTCTCCCATCGCTTGCCCGGCGACTCCCCGCCGGCCCCGGCCGGGAGATACCGCGCGTCCCCGGCCGGTCGTTCCCGCGCCCCGACCAACCGTTCCCCCGGCCGGGAGATACATAGGTAAGCCGCGGGGAACCCGTGGTGCAAGTGGTGCAGCTGATGCAGGTTGCACCACACCGCACCGGCCTGCACCACACTGCACCGGCCTGCACCACACCGCGCCGGCCTGCACCACACCGCGCCGGGCTGCACCACAGTGCACCGGTAGCACCACGTGCACCACGCGAAGTGGGCGGGACTAGATATTGCCCCGGCCCGAACGCGCCCCTGAGATTGGCAGCGGGCGGTCTCGCCACTGAAACCGGAGTTCCGCAGCGCCCGTCCAGCCGGGCACAGCATCGCTGGGTCCCCGTGGTTCCCGTGGTTCCAGCGGCGATCCTCGGACCCACATGCACCGGCGGAACCACATGCACCGGCGGAACTACAGGGGTGCGGCGTTGGGCCGTTAGGACCGGAGACCTAGCGCACCTGGTCCATCGTGCACTCGAACGGTTTCTTGTCGTCGCGCCAGCGGATGAACGTCGAGGCGTGGCGGAACCGGTCGCCCTGCATCTTGTCGTAGGACACCTCGCAGACGAGGACCGGCTCGAGGGGCACCCAGTTGAGCTCCCGGCCCGAGTTCCAGCGGCTTGGCCCCCCGGGACTCCGACCGCCCTCGAAGCCACCGCCCCCCTCCAGCTGACGTAGCTGCTCGAGAAGGGCACGGCGCTCGGCAGCCTTGAACGAGGAGGTGTGCCCCACGAAGTGGAGCGTGCCGCCGTCGTCGTGGAGGCCGAGCAGAAGCGACCCCACTCCGTCCTTCGACTTCGAGAGCCGATACCCACCCACCACGCAGTCGGCCGTCCGGCGTTGCTTGATCTTGACCATCACCCGTTCGCCCGCGACGTACGGCCCCCCCGATTGCTTTGCGATGACTCCGTCGAGTCCGAACTCCTCCAATGTCTCTAGCCAGCGAATTGCCTCGTCGCGCTCGCTTGTCTGTGGAGTGGCGGAGACCTTCGTGCCGCGGCCGGGCTCGGGCATGTCCTCGTTGTCCAACACGCCCAGAAGCCGTCGCCGTCGCTCAACCAGCGGCGCGGCTCGCAGATCCTCATCCCCCAGGGCGAGCATGTCGAAGGCGACGAAGCTCGCCGGCGTCTTCTCAGACAGCAGCGTTATCCGTGACTCGGCGGGATGGATGCGCTGGAGCAAGGCGTCGAAGTCGAGCCCGCTCGCGCCGGTGACGATGACCTCCCCGTCGATCACGCACCGCTCGGGCAGCCACGTCTGGAACGCGGGCACGAGCTCGGGGAAGTAGCGCTCGAGTGGCTTCTGATCGCGACTGGCGATGTGGACGTGGTCCCCGTCTCGGAACACGATCGCCCGAAAGCCGTCCCACTTGGGTTCGTAGACCCACTCTTCGCCCGTCGGGATGTCGCTCTGCAACTTTGCGAGCATGGGCTTGAGAGGCGGGTCGAGCGGGAGAGCCATCTCTTCAGCCTAGAGTGCGGTTCGTGAAGCTCACCAACAAGGACATCTCTGAGTTGCTGGCCCGGCGCGCGGACGAGACCGACGAACATCGGCGGCGGGCGTACCAACGGGCCGCGCGGGCCGCGCTCATGTGGCCCTCGGAGGCCGCCGACCTGGTGGACCTCGACCGCTCGCTCACCGAGCTGCACAACGTGGGGGACAAGCTCGCAGGCCGGATCAAGGCCTGGATCGAAGACCCGCCGGAGCTCGAGGAGACCCCGGCCCTCCGCCGGGACTTCATGACCATGGCCCAGGCCCGGGCCCTGCTTGCCGATCATCCCGAGTGGCCGAAGCTGCGAGGCGACCTGCAGATGCACACCGTCTTGAGCGACGGGAAAGCCTCGGTCGCCGAGATGGCGCGGAGAGGCGCTGAGCTCGGCTACGAGTACATCGCGATCACCGATCATTCGAAGGGCCTACGCATCGCGGGTGGCGCAGACGAGGCGGCGTTCGCGGCTCAGAGCCAGGAGATAGACCGCGTGAACGAGGCCATAGGCGACGGCGGTTTCCGAGTGCTGAAGTCCATGGAGATGAACATCGACGGCAACGGCGAGGGCGACATGGATCCGCACGTTTTCGAGCTCTTCGATCTGGTCCTCGGGTCCTTCCACTCGCAACTCCGCACGACCGAAGATCAGACCCCTCGCTATCTTGCTGCTCTCGACAACCAGGACATTCAGATCATCGGCCACCCACGAGGACGGAAGTTCAATAATCGGTTGGGGTTGAGCGCGGACTGGCGGTCGGTGCTCGATGCGGCGGCAGAGGCCGGTAAGGCTCTCGAGATCAACTCGTATCCGGATCGTCAGGACCTGAGCGCTGCGATCCTGGAGCAGGCGAGACCCGATAACGTTTTCTCGATCGGGACGGACGCGCACAACCCCGACGAGATGCTGTTGTTTGAATACGGGCTAGCCCAAGCGCTTGCGGCAGGGCTCGAACCCAAGCAGATCGTGAACTTTTGGTCGGTGCAAGAAGTTCAGGACTGGGCTGCGGCTCGCAACTAGGCCCACCCGCAAACTAGGTCCGCCGGCAACTCCCCGGAAGTCGGCCGGGACGGGCCGACCCAGTCAGCTCGGGGACTCTTCCTCCGGGACCCGCACCTCGTCGAGCAGCTCAAAGCTTCCATCCTCTGCGGCCCTGATGGCCGTCTCGTCGCCCGAACGCAACACGAGGAAACGTCCGTGTGTGCCGCGGGCCGCCTTGATCGCGTCGACGAACCGCGTCAGATAAAGGCTTTCTGCATGCGCCTCCAGGCGGTCCAGATCGATCGCAACTCCTCGCCCCCGGTTCTGATCCGACACCAGCGTCTCCTTCTCTCGAGCACATCGGCCCCATCCGGCCGGTTGTCCCTACCCAATGGTAATCAATGGAAAACCGGAGGGCCATGAAAGCTTTTGCTCGCGGCGATCGCTAGCGTCCTTCTTTCGCCCGCCGGCCCGATCGCGCCGACGAGAGAGGGCCCGGCCCGGCTACAACCGAGGCCTCGACATCCTCAAGTTCACCGGTCGCTCCCGATAACTCCCCGCCCGCCGAGCGGTCGGACGCGCTAACGTCTCGAACACGCTTCGGCACGACCTCTGGTGCGGGCGCCGGGCGTTCGTCGGGATGTTCAGCCAGAAGGGGGACCGATGGTCGACACGTCACGTTCGGGCGAGAAGGGGCGGCGCGATCGGGAGCTCATGGAGCTCCTCAACGAGCTGCGCGTGGCGCTTCCGGGCGTCCAGGTCCTCTTCGCGTTCCTTCTGACCGTGCCGTTCACCCAGAGGTTCCCCGACATCACCGACCTTCAGCGAAACGTCTATTTCGGGGCCTTCCTGACGGCGGCCGCGGCGACGGCCTTCCTCATAGCGCCCACCGCTTATCACCGTCTGAGATTCCGTGAAGGAGACGAGGAGCGCATGCTCCAGACGGCGAACGTCCTCGCGATCATCGGGACGGTGTTCTTGGCCCTCTCGGTGGTGTGCGTGGTCTTTTTGATCACGGATCTCTTGTTCGGCGGCTTCGTGCCGGCCCTCGTAACCGCCGTCGCCGCCGGTCTCTTCGCGGGGCTCTGGTACGGGCTCCCGCTCTTCAGACACATCCGCGACTCGTGAGGTACTAGGCCCCCAGGTCGGAGATGTCGATCCTGCCCCGCATGACCTCATCACCGTCTCGCTCGGGCTGCCCATCCCTAGGCTCGAGCGTGATGTCGATGATCGGGAAGTCGACGGGGTCGACCGCGGTCTGGAACTCGAAGGTCGAGTCCGACCCACCGCTCGAGAATGAGCCCGCCGAGGCCCAGCCGTCTCCCGAGCCGAACCAAAGCTCGTAGTGATAGCCCTTCGGGGGGGCGGGCAGGTCCTCCGCGTCCAAGACGATCCGGTAGTTGTCGTCTCCTATGGGCACGAGCCGGGCGCTCGCAGAGACCTGCGTGTCCCCGCTCGAGGCAAGGTCGACCACGACGGCCGCTTCGCCTGAATCGGAGCGAGCCTCGGCCAACTGGCTCTCCAGGTCGTTCGTTCGGGTCCACAGCGCCATCGACATGACGGCCAGAGCCACGAACGCCGCCGCGATCCCGGGCGCCAGCAGTGTCCTGACGCCCGAGCGACGCCGGCTCGGGGCCCAATCGAGGGATCTGACGTTGGATGTGCGCTCGACGGCGTGCCGGCCGTTTGTCTCGGCCGAACGCTCCTTCTCGAGCTCGATGAGCGCGAACGTCCTCTCCTCGAGCCGGCGCGGAGGCTGGAACTCGAAGGGAAGCAGAGCCGCCAGTTCCGCGGCGTCGCTGATCTCTGCGAGCTCGGTCCGACATTCAGCGCAACCCTCGAGGTGGCGTTCCAGGTCCGAATGCTGATCGGGCTCCAGTTCGCCCGCGACGTAGGCCGCCAGGTCGAGTCGTCTGTCGTCACAAGTTGTCATGCGACGCCTCCTCGTGGAGATCCAGCTCCGCCAACGACTCTTTCAGTTTTCGCAGGGCCGAGTACAGGCGGGTCTTGACGGTGCCCAAGGGGACGCCGAGCGTGTCCGCTATCTCGACCTGCGTCATGCGCACCACGTAAGCGAGCTCCACGACCTTCTGCTGGTCGAGGGGGAGCTGCTTTATCGCTTGCGAGACCTCCCAGGCCGTCCACGCGCCTTCTTCGTCCCATGGTTCTGCGATCGCCTGTGATTCCTCGACCGGGATGGGAGCCTTTGCTCGTGCATTGGCGAGGTCCGCGGCCACGTTCCGAGCCACGCCGAAGATCCAGGATCCCGCTGCTCCGCGGGCCGGGTCGAAGCTCTTTGCTCGTCGCCATATCCGGATCGTCACCTCCTGCACCAGCTCTTCGGCAAGGTTTGGGTCTCTTAGCCAACGTCGCCCAAGCGTGTAGAGCGGGCGTTCGAAGCCGCGGTACAACTCCCGCATTGCCTCGACGTCGCCCCGCCCGACCGCCGCAAGGAGGTCTCCCTCCCTGGCGCGTTGGTCCTCGAAACCTTGCTCTCTTGGCGGCATTACCTGGTCACCATCCCGAAAAGTTCGACTCTTTCAAGAAAATTGCCGACGGATTTCTGCCGGCGGGGCCGCCGTAGCCCGGTGATACGCTCGCTCGAATGGTCAAGAACGTGGACCTCTCGGCTCTGCAGCGCCTTCTCGAGATCCAGGATCACGACAGCGCAATCGCGCGCCTCACTCATCGGAAGTCCACGTTACCCGAGGCTAGGCGCCTTTCCGAGGTACGCGGGCAGCTCGAAGAGCTCCAGGCCGACCTCGAGATCGCCCAGAAGCAGGCTCAAGAGGTCACTCGCGAGCAGGACCGTCTCGAGGGTGAGATCCAGATCCTCGAGCAGAAGCTGACTCGCGAAGAACACCGCTTGTTCTCCGGAGGGGTCTCCAATCCCAAGGAGCTGAGCTCGCTACAAGCCGAGGTGGCGATGCTCAAGAAGAAGCGATCGGAGCTCGAAGACGGTCTGCTCGAGGTGATGGTCCAAAGGGAGGATGCGGTTTCCACCGAGGATCGCCTTCGCTCCGAGCACGCCGATGCATCGAAGGAAGCCGAGACGTTGACGCTGACGGTCGAGAAGCTGAGGGCCGAGCTCGACGTCGAGCTGGATGGACATCAGAAAGCCCGCACGGAGCTTCTGCCGGGGGTCCCCGAGGACATCTTGAAACTCTACGAACAGATCAGGTCATCCAAAGGAGGGGTCGGCGTTGCGCGCTTGCGCGGCGGGACGTGCGAGGGCTGTCACACCGAGCTTCCCGCTCAGGAGGTCGAGCGACTCAAAGCCGAGGGCGGCCTTCAACGATGCGACAACTGTCGTCGCATCCTCGTCGTTGTCTGATTCCGAGTGAGGGCGACGCTTCACACCGACGGAGGCTCGCGCGGCAATCCCGGTCCGGCGGGCATCGGAGTCCAGCTCGCGGATGAGGGTGGCGAGGTAATAGGCGAGATAGCTCGCGGGATCGGCGAGACCACGAACAACGTCGCCGAGTACACGGCTTTGGTCACGGGCCTGGAGCTCGCGTTGGAAAAGGGCGTGCGCGACCTCGTGATCCGGCTCGACTCGACGGTCGTGGCCAATCAGATAAGCGGGAAGATGAAGGTCTCGAGCCCCCGGTTGAGGGACCTCGTCGAGGAGGCCCGGTTGTTGATGGGGCGGTTCGACTCCGCGGTGATCGAGCGCGTCCCCAGAGAGCAGAACAAGGCGGCCGATCGCCTTGCGAACCAGGGGATGAACTCGGCCGCGCTCGGGGCGGTTCAGGAGCCGGCCATCCCGGCCCGGAAACCAAACTCCGGTGGCCCGGCGGCAACGCTGCACGCCGATGGAGGAGCGCGCGGGAACCCCGGCCCGGCCGGGATCGGCGTCGTCCTGACCGATGAGGCCGGCGAGGTCATCGGCGAGATCGGGCGGGGGATCGGAGAGACCACCAACAACGTCGCCGAGTACTCGGCCTTGATCGCGGGTCTCGAGCTCGCCCTCGAGCGTGGCGTCACCGACATCGATATAGCGATGGATTCCGAGCTCGTGGTCAACCAGGTGCAGGGCTCGTGGAAGATCAAGAACGATCGGCTTCGCTCCCTTGCCGTCACGGCCCAGGGACTCATGAACAGATTTGCAACGGCATCGATCAGACGCGTCCCGCGCGAGAAGAACGCGGGGGCAGACCGGCTAGCGAACCAGGGGATGGATCAGGCTGCCCTGGACGCCGACCAGGATGCAGAGTCGCCTCAGCAGGCGAGCTTCCTCGATTAGAGCCGCGTCGAATTGATCCTCTGGCACATGGGCATCGCCGCCCTCATCACGTATGTGACCCTCGGTCGTCGCCGCATTGACTACCGCTACGTGCTGCTGGGGGCCGTCCTGCCCGATCTCGTGGACGGGTTGTTGGGGCTGTTCTTGTTCGAGGGGCCGGCGGGCAGGTGGGTGGCTCATTCGTTTCTTGCCGTGATCGTCGTCGCCCTCGGCATCGTCTTGTTCTTCTCGGGCGAGCGCCGGTTGGCGGTCTTCGGAATAGCGGTCGGCTGGTTGCTGCATATCGTCGGAGACGGCATGTGGCAGGCCCCGCTGACGCTGTTGTGGCCCGCGTTCGGGTTCCGGTTCTCGGACTCGCCGGCGGAGCCCTATTCGTGGGACCTGCTCACCGATCCGCTCGCTCATCTCTCCACCTGGGGGGCCGAGCTGGTCGGTATCGCGATCCTTGCGTGGTTCTGGGTGGCCTTCCGCCTTGGGGAGGAGGATCGCCTTCGCCTCTGGCTGAAGGACGGCTACCTGCGCCCCTGAAGCGGGGAGCCGGCCACACTCTTCTGACCCGGTCTTCGGAGACCAGACGTTCTTTGGTCCTAGTCGTTCGTTTTTTATCGATCCTGCGCAAAGAACGTCGGGGGAGCGCCGCGGGGCGGATAGGGTGGGCGTGTTGACAACCAAATGACTCGCATCGCGCGGGGGAAGCCGGTCGAAGTCCGGCGCTGTCCCGCAACTGTAGGTCGGTAGGTCCTCTCTCCACGAGGGAAAGGGGACGTCCGACGAGCCAGGTCTCACCCGTCGATGTGGGCTCGACACCTTCGAGGTAAAGGGACCCGAGCCGCGGATTCCATCCGTCCCGTGGCCCTTCTACTTCGAAGGGTCAATTTCTTTGTCCGGAGCGAGGTACTTCGGGCAGAAGGGAGAGCACGGATGAGAGGTTCGACGACGAGGTTGGCGGGGGCGTTCGCAGCAGCGGGACTCATCCTCACGGCTACGCCTTTGGGGGCGGCTCCGACAAACGTAGAGCGGGCGCGCATGGCGGCCAGATACGTAGTGGACCATCAAGAAGCAGACGGCTCCGTTCCTACTTTTTCGACCATAGGGTCGACCGCCGACACGGTTGTCTCACTGGTAGCAGCGAAACGAGGACCCGGCGCCATCGACAGGGCGATCGGCTTCCTCGAGGACCATGAGGCCGACGTCGACGGCGTCGGTGAAAAAGCAAAGGTGATCATGGCGCTGGTTGCGGCCGGCCGGAACCCACGCAACTTCGCGGGCCGGGACCTGGTATCTGAGCTCCAGTCCGTCAAGGAAGACGACGGCCGTCTGGGAGCCGGGACCGCGGTGTTCGACCAGGCCCTCGGGGTGCTTGCGCTTGCCGCAGCGGGCGAACCCCGCAAGCGTCCGGCCGCGTGGTTGGCGGCAGCCCAGTGCCCGGACGGCGGTTGGCAGTACGACGCTCCGCAGCAGCCCGACGAGGACAAGCATTGCTTCTCGGGCGACCCAATGGCGGACTGGTTCCGCTCAGAAGTCGACGCGACGGCCCTTGCGGTCCAGGCTCTCGAAACGACCTTTGTGCGAGAGGACCTGGTGCGATCCCCCTTCCGGTTCTTCCGTGCGGTCCGCGATGAAGCCAAGGGCGGCTGGGGGTACTCGCCAGATTTCCCGTTGACCAATGCGAACTCGACCTCCCTCGTCATCCAGGCATATGCGGCCCGGGGACGCGATCTCCCGGATGGGGTGCTGAGGGCTCTGCGGGCACTTCAGCACCGCCTGTGCGGTCCCAACGCCGGCGCGTTCGCCTACTCGTGGAACGAGGAGAGCGGGTCCTACGACAAGCAGGATCCGAATCTCGGCGCCACGGTGGGTGCGATCCTGGGCTTGCTGGAACGGCCGCTGCCGTTGTCCCCACGTGACGTGACGAAAGCGCCTCCGAAGGCTCCGGCCTGCCCCACGTGAGACTTCGGCTAGCGGTCCTCGCGTCGGTCCTAGCGGGCCTGGGGCTCCCCCTTGGGGGAGCGGTGTCACCTGCCTGTGCGGCCGAGGCACCGCACGCCGTCCTGGTCATAGATCGAGGGTCGGAGGGCGGCCCCCTCGATCCGATGTGCGTTTCACTTGAAGGCGCTCGTAGCGTGAGCGGTCGGGAGTTCATCGAGCTTGCCGCCGCACAGTACGCAGAGGTCAACGACACCCACTTCGGTTATGCCGGCGAGGCCGTTTGCATGCTAGCCAGCGTCGGCACGACCGAGGAGGACTGTCTGGACGCAGGCGAGCCGTACTGGGGCTATTGGAGGAGTGACGGCAGCGGTTGGGAACGCTCCGATTTGGGATTTACGGAAACCCAGGTGACGGACGGCGACATCGAAGGGTGGTCGTGGGCGCCCGGGCAGGAGGAGCCTCCGCATCCATCCTTTAGGGCCGTGTGCGGGTACACGCCCAGGAACGAGACCGGCCCCGACGAGGAAGAGGAGGGCCCTCCCGAAGAGGAGGATGATCCTCGGCCCGACCCCGAGGACAAATCGCCTTCCGACGCCCCGGTGGACGACGAAGCCGATGGCGGAGAAGAGGGGGACTCTTCCGGGCCCTCGAGACCCGGGCGAGACCCGGGGAAGCCCTCGAAGTTCCCCACTCCCCTCCCGTCTGCTGAGGCCGAGCCGGATGAGCGGCGTATCGACGCAGCCCCCGACATGAGCGAGTTGACCGACGCGCCCACCCCCGAGACGGTTGCCAACGAGCTTCCTCCGAGCGCGACCACCGCCGGGACCGACCCGGAAGACTTCCCTCTAGCAGGAGCCCTTGCGTTGGTCGCGACTTTTGCTATGGCGGGCGTTGCGGTCTTGCTCATGCGAAAACGGGTCCCTGCAAAGCCGAAGGACTGAGGTGCACCCAGGGGCGTGGCTCGTGTGGGCGATGTGCGCGTCGCTCATCGCGATCTCCACGACGAACCCCTTTTATCTGCTGCCCTTGTTCGCCGTGTGTCTCGTCGTTCACGCCGCCCGTCGGCACCCGGGCAATGAGCGCGCTTTCCGGATCTTCGTCATCTTTGGTCTCGTCGCCATGGCAACGCGGACGCTGTTGGTTCTCTTCGGCTCAGTTTCGTGGGAGACGCTGGCCTCTGCCGCCCTGGAGGGGCTGCGGCTCGCCGTCCTCTTGACCGTCTACGGCACGCTGAACTCTGTGACCGATCCCTACAGGTTCCTGAGGCTTGCACCCCGACGCTTCCACGAACCGGCGCTTGCAGCCACGCTCGCGTTGTCGATCGCTCCCCGAACAGTGGACGCAGTAGGTCGCGTTCGGGAGGCACAGCACCTGAGGGGGATGAACGTCGCCCGCTGGCGAACGCTTCCTGCGCTGGCGGTTCCCGTGCTCGAAACGGGTATGGAAGAGGCCGTGACACTTGCCGAAAGCATGGATGCCCGCGGACATGGACGCGGCTCGCGCTCCCGGTACCGGCCGGAGAGAGGGGGACCTGCGGCTTGGGCGACCGGCACGGCAGCGGGATTGGCGCTCGCCATCTTCTTGACGTATACCGGGGTGCTCGAGGTCTCGACCTATCCCCTGCAGTGGCCCCAGGCTTCCATGATCCTCGTGGTCGCTGTTCTGCTGCTTGCAACCCCCGCACTCTTGCCCGAGGACCGGCAATGGTGAGCTCGGCGGTGTCGTTCGAGGACGTCCAGTTCTGGTATCCGGACGCGGACGAGCCCGCGCTCGTCAAGTCCAGCTTCACGATCAACGAGGGGTCGTTCGTCTTGGTTACCGGGGCGACGGGGTCGGGGAAGTCGACGTTGTTGCGCGCTATCAACGGGCTCGTCCCTCACTTCAGCGGAGGCCGCTTCCTCGGATCGGTAAACGTCCAAGGCCGGAACACCCTCGAGCATGCGCCCCGCGATCTGGCGGACGTGGTTGCTTTTCTTCCCCAGGATCCGGGCTCCTCGTTCGTTCTCGATCGAGTCGAGGACGAGCTCGCGTATGCGATGGAGAACCTCGGTGTCGAGCCCGAACGGATGCGTCGGCGCGTCGAGGAGACATTGGACCTTCTCGACATCGAAGCGCTTCGGGACCGTGGGGTGAGAACCCTTTCAGGGGGTGAGCGCCAGCGGGTCGCTATAGCTGCCGCGTTGACGGCGGGACCGCGCGTGCTAGTGCTCGACGAGCCGACGAGCCAGCTCGATCCCCAGGGGGCCGAGGACGTGCTCGCCGCTCTCCAGCGACTCGTGGACGACATCGGGATGACCGTGATCGTTGCGGAGCATCGACTCGAGCGCGTCGCCGGGTTCGTAGATGCGGCCATCGGTTGTCGTCGGGGTCAGCCCGTCGTCGTGGGTGATCCGGTGCGGATCCTCGACATGCTCGAGGCCGGGCCCCCTGTGGCGCGCCTCGGACGCAGCGCGGGGTGGCGACCGACTCCGTTGACGGTGCGGGCTGCCCGGCAGCATGCCGCGGACCTGGAGCTCGGCGCGCCGCCGCAAGCGGAGGTCCCGGCCCCCGTAGGCGAGGTCTTGTTGAGGGCGGAAGAGGTCGTCGCCGGCTACGGTGAGCGCGACGTCCTTCGGAGGGTGTCACTGGAGATCCGGCGAGGTGAGATCGTCGCTCTGCTCGGTCGCAACGGTTCGGGCAAGACGACGTTGCTCAGAACGCTGTCCGGCCTGCACGATCCCGAGCAGGGTTCGCTCACTTTCGTCACCGGGAAACCACCGCGCCCCGGTAAGGACGTGGCGCTCGTGCCGCAGGCGCCGGAGACGGTGCTCTTCAAGGATCGGGTGATCGACGAGGTCGAGGCCACGCTCGATGCGGCCAAGAGCCTTACCGACCCCGAGATCCTGCTCAAGTCGCTCGGCATCAAGCGGCTGGCCGAGCGCCATCCCCGAGACCTCTCGGCCGGACAGCGACTGCTCGTGGCCGTGGCGGCGATTGCTGCAACGGACGCTCCACTGTTACTGCTGGATGAGCCGACAAAGGGTCTGGATCCGGCGTCCAAGCGCCAGCTGATCTCGTATCTGCAGGAGCGAAGCGCTGGTGGTCGAGGGGTGATGTTTGCCTCTCATGACGTCGAGCTCGTGGCAGAGGTCGCCACGCGCGCGGTGATGCTCGCGGGCGGGGAGGTGATAGCCGACGGGCCGGTCGCGGCGATCCTCGGGGACTCGCCCGTCTTCGCGCCTCAGATGGCGCGGGTGTTCGGGCCCGGTTGGCTGACGCCCCCACAGGTGCTCGAGACGATCGCTCGCCTGGACCGAGTGCCGTGAGCACCGCCGCCGCAGCCCCGGACCGAATGTCGGCGCCGAACGGCGGCACGGTGCGCAACACTCTTCGTCGCGCGGTTCTCGTCGGAGCGAACGTGCTGGGCCTCGCCGCGTTCGCGTGGCCCTTCGTGTTGCCGGCGGCAACCAGATCGAGTGACTCGCATTCGGGCGATGCTCCGTGGATCCTGGCCCTGCTCCTCGGCGCCCTCGGCCTGCTGTTGTTCCTACAGCTGGGTAGGGGAGGTATGGGGCCGAAGGTCGTTGCGCTCGTGGCCGTTCTCGGCGCCGCGATGGTGGCGCTACGGCTTCCCGGATTCATCGCGGGGTTCAGCGCGATGTTCATCGTCGTCCTCGTCGCCGGTAACGCCTTCGGGCCAACCTTCGGTTTTCTCTTGGGTGCCATCGGGACCTTTGCGTCGGGCATGTTCGTCGGGGGGCTCGGCCCGTGGCTGCCTTTTCAGATGGTCGCCGTCGGGTGGGTCGGCGCGGGGGCCGGTCTCCTCCCGAAGCCTCCCCGGTGGGCCGTCCGGGTAGGTGCTCTCGCTCTCTACGGATTCCTTGCTGCGTATTTCTTCGGGGCGTTGATGAACCTCTGGTTCTGGCCCTTCCAGGCGGGCTCGTCGAACCTCGGCTGGGCTCCCGAGCTCGGCGCGCTGGAGAACCTGAGGCACTACGGCGCGTTCTACGCGGCGACCTCTTTCGGGTGGGACACCGCCGGGGCGATCGGGAACGCCGTATTGGTGGTGGCGCTCGGGCGTCCATTGCTCGGCTCCCTGGACCGCGCGGCCCGCAGGATGAACTTCAAGACGACCTGAGGCCGATGGGCCGAGCGTGGATCCGGCTCGCTATGACGGGCTTCACACGCGAGAGGTGGGGGCGCATAATGGTGGTGAGGAGCCGGCCGGACGGCCGCAGTCCGCCGCTGGCGGGTTGAGGAAAGTCCGGACTCCACAGGGCAGGACGCTGGGGAAAATCCCAGGCGGGGCGACCCGCGGCAAGTGCAACAGAAAGT
>JALZBR010000286.1 GCA_030863485.1 Actinomycetota bacterium | reverse complement strand
GAGTAGCCGGTGAAGAAGAGGAAGGGGATGGTGAACACGGCGAGCAGTGCCGGTCCCGGGAAACGCATGCCCGTGAGCCGCCCGAAGGCGTAGGCGGCGACGGGGAGGCTGAGTAGCCCGGACACGCTGACCAGCTTGAAGGCGATGCCATAAGGCACGAGGACGTCGAGTGCGACGATGAGCAGCGCAGGTACGGGGAAGTAGAAGGTGTAGGCGGGAAATCCCGCGTACCAGTCGGGAGTCCATCCGCTCAGGCGCCCTTTGGGCAGGAGGTAATCGCGCATGAAGGCAGGACCCCACACCTGGGCGCCCATGTCCCCCCCTGACGGGGTGGTGTTAGCGAGCAGCAGCGAAGGCTGGAGTTGGCTGAAAACGAAGAGGAAGGCGGCGGACACGACGCTGAAGGTGACGATGGCTGACGGCGACGGTCGGCGTAGCCACTCCGTAGGCACCCGCTCCCGCAGGCGAGACGCAATGTGCTTACGACCAGAGCGGGGTGTGTCTTCTTCGAAACGCGTTCGGAGCAGCGCTTCCAGCCTGAGGATATCTTCGGCGACACGCGCCCGAAGCTGCGTCGTCACCTTCTCGTACGGGGATCCAGAGGACACGTAACCGGGACCTCAAGAGCGTCGTGGAGAGAAGCGGACGGCTGGGGGGAACAGGGTTCTCGCTCTCACAGTCCGACGCTGACCCACGAGCCCGGCAGTGAACAGCATGACCGCCGCGAGACCGAGTACGAGCGCCCACGCTTGGTCGGCGGGGTCGCGGCCAGCGGCGAGAAGCCCCTGATGCCTGCGCTCCGTCGCCATCCCCAGCTGCAGACGAGGCTCCGCCTGGTACTCCGCGGCCGGAGCGCGTAGGTCGCCCGCCCCTCCCGCCTTCGGCGCGACCATCGGTGCCGGCACCGAAGATTCCGGCAGCGATTGGGGCTCCTCCGCGGAGAAGAGGCCGAGTTGGGACATGCTCAGGCCACCACTGACGCCCGAGGCATGGGAGGAGGTGGGAGGCTGGGCCTGAGCCCGAGCAACATCGGCCATGTTCGCGCCAGCAGGCGCGCCCTGATGCGCCGCGCGAGGTGGCGCGGGGCCCGGGGCGAGGCCGCCGGCCGGCGTGTCGGTACTCATGCGGGGCTGGTGGGCGGCGCCACCGCCGGGGGCGGCCGGGTTGTTCCCCTCGTTGGCGAACGGGAGGGTGGCCGTCGTGGGTACGTGAGCGCCCTTGGCACCTTGGCCGACGTTGTTGTTGGGCTCTGCGACGGCCTCCGCACCTGGGGTCTTGGCCGGAGGTGGCGCGGGAGGAGGCGCTGGGGCACTGTCAGCCGGCGGGGCAGCAGGCACTTGCACGGCCAGCGCCAGGACGTTCGTGACCGCAAGCTCGCGATCGATTCCGCCGGTCTCGAGGTTGAAGCGGTACACCTTCCCCGTGTCGCCTCCCGCGGCCCAGAAGAACTTCCGACCGCGCGCGGCATCCAAGGCCAGCTGGGACCAGTCATCCTCTCCGTCGGCGTCGTAGTCCATCACGACCTGCCCAGAGCGTCCCAGGCCGAGGATCTTCGCCTGGGTCGCCACCAGGACCCCGCCGGCGGGCAGGGTCCGAACGGCGCCGGTGTTCTCCCTGCCCTCGCCCAGTTCGGCAAAATCGTCGCGCTGCCGTCCTTGACAGGCGTCGAAACGCCGGATGAGCGGTCCTGAGCGGTAGTAGATGGTGCACTGGTCGGGGGCCAGATCGATCTTCCCGGTCTCATCCCCCGTAACCATCTCGAGATCGATCGAGGCCAAACGCCCGCCCTGTGGGTCGAACTTCACGACGTCGATCTCGTCCTGCTGGCCGACGTAGACCTTGCCCGCCTTCGCGACGACAACCGAGCCGGGTCTAGCAAGCCCGCTCGCGAACGTCGCGATGCGCTTCCCCGACCGCTCGGACCGCAGGACGCGACCCCCGCTGGAGTCGGTGACGTAGAGGTTCCCCTTCGAGTCGAACGCCATCCCTCCCGACGGCCTCGCATCCGGTAGCTTGAGCTGGCGGTCACGCGAGCCGTCGGGGCGATACCACTCCACCACCGCCTCTCCACCTAGGAGGCGCGCCACGACGAGGTCCTCGGACGCTGATGCGCCACCACCTGCCGCGGCAGGGGCGCTGAGGAGAGCCCCGACGATCACAGCGGGCAGCAGCAGCTGCTGGAACCTTCTTCTCATCGACAGCATGCGCTATCCCCCGCTATCACTGCGCTGCGACTCCGTCGTCTGCTCCGCCGCGTCCCCCCACAATCGGTACCCGTGCGCGGGGTGTCGCGGGTGCTGCTGCGCCACCACGCTCGAGTGCTGCCCATTGCGTATTCGGGCCAGGCGCGCCTGGAGGGCAGGGCCTTCCAGGCTCTCTTCGCTCTCCAAGATCAGGGACATGCCTTCCAGGTCGGTCCGATGGCGTAGCACGAGCATGTTTGCGGTCCGCTCCGCCTCGGCGATCAAGCCCTTGACCTCGCGCTCGAACTGCTCGCTGCTCCGCCCTGACAGCGTGGTGGGGGTCTCACTGCTGGCGAGATGCCCGTCGTCTCTTGTCGGTATGCGCAGCCGCCCGACCGAGGACGACATGCCGTAGAGCCCGACCATCTGTCGGGTCAGGTCGGTCACCGTGCCGATATCGCTTTCCCCGATGGTGGAAGCCTCACCGAAGATGAGCTCTTCGGCCGCGATGCCTCCCATCGCCATCGCCAGCTGGTCCTTCATATCCTTTGCGGTCGCCGGGGGCAACGCGTCTTCTGAAGAGGCGCGAGTTCGGGTGAAGCTTCTTGTCCGCGACATGATCGACACCCGCTGCAGCTCGTCGTTCCTTCCCAGCGCAGCCGTGACAACGGCGTGGCCCGAGTGGTGGACGGCGAGACGCTTGCGCTCTTCTGCGCTCATCAGCCGTCCGTGGCGGTCTGACGCGTGAAGGACGTGCTGGAGAGCCTCGAGCAGGTGCGACGACTCGATGCTGTCCCCGCCGCCCTCGTCCAGCGCCAACCACTCCGCTCGATTGACGAGCGCTGCCAGGTCGGCGCCCGTCAACCCGGGCGTCTCCTCGGCCAGGAGTCCGAAGTCCACATCTTCGGCGATCGGCCGGCTTCGGGCGTGCAACTTCAGGATCGCCTCCCGGGCGGACACGTGCGGGAGGTCGATGATCACGTGACGATCGAAGCGCCCGGGCCGAAGCAAGGCCGGATCGAGCATGGCTGGACGGTTCGCGGCGGCTATGACCACGATCCCCGTGTCGACTTCGAGGCAATCCATCTCGACCAGCAACTGGTTCAGCGCGTCCTCCCCCCCAGGACTCCCTCCCCCTCCTCCGCGGCTGGCCAGGACGTCGATCTCGTCGATGAAGACGATGGCGGGCGCCTCGGCGCGGACCTGCGCGAACAGGTCACGCACCCGAGCCGCCCCGACCCCGGCCAGCGACTGCACGAGCTCGCGTCCTGACACCCAGAACAGCGGCCGTCCGGTCTCGCCAGCCACCGCCTGGACGATGAGGCCTTTGCCGCACCCGGGCGGACCCAGCAGCATCATCCCCTTGGGCGGCGCGAGCTGGTAGGCCTCGAAGGTCTTCGGATGCGTGAGGTAGTCGGTCACCTCTCTCAGCTCAGCGACGGCCTGCTCCGCCCCACCCACGTCTTCGAAGGTGATCGCGCTGCCGGCCTGCTGCTGGCGTTGGCGTCTCCTGCGCATGCTTCCGAGCCCGGCGATGTCGCCGAGCATGCCATCACCACCGCGCCACATGAAGATCAGCCCGAACAGGTTTGCGAGCAGCAGCAGGGGAAAGATGTAGGTGGCTAGCAGCCGGACCACCGCGACGTCCGTCTGTTTGTCGACCACCACCTTCGCCCCTGTCGTGGTCGTCAGGACCTCGATGAGCTGCTGGGTGGCCACGTCGCTCCCCGGATAGGCGGCGTGGAAGTCCGCCACCGGGCCACTGCACGGCGGTGGTGGCGGAGCGGGATCTCCCCGCCCGACCGGCGCGGACTCCAATTGCCGATCGAGGGTTGGAGGCGGTACGACGCAGGTCTTACCCACGAGTTGGGAGTCCTCGTCGAGTAGCTCCACGGCGTGGATCCGATTCTCAGCAGCCAGCGCGTAAACCTGATCGAGGCTCAGCTCCTCGCCCGGCGCGGGAGGGCTGTACCCATAGCTGACGAGCCACACGAACGCGGCCATCAACAGCAACAAGCTTGCGAGCAGCAGACGGGGGCCCCGCGGGATACCCCGTGCGTACGCCGCCACCGCACCGAGCCGCTCTCCGCCCGGCCTCTTCCGCCCGACAAGTGCCTCAACTCGTCTCACGACATTCCCTCGTCGACAGGAGGAAGATCGCGGTCAGGCGCCAACGCGGAGACCCAAAGCCTCTTGCCACTCCACCTCACGCCGACTCGCACGAACGCTGGTGCCGTCCCGAGTGCTCGTGAGGTTCCGCGTCAGGTCGATGCGTCAAGGTTCCTCACCCCGCGCGTCATCCCACCGGGGAACAAGAGACTCGCCATCACACGAATCGCCTTCACCTTGCGCACGGTCTGCTGCTGGCGCTCACTCTACGCGTTCTGAACGGCCTTCTATAAGTGCGTGCCGCATCTAGATTCACGAGGGCTCGCCATTTCGACGTCTCATCCGCCGAACGCGCGCTTCGGGCTCTCGGCGGCGGTCGACTCCCCACCGCGTTCTCCGGCTACAGCGCCAGCCCTACCAATCCCGAGCTGGGCGAGACGCATCGTTTAGCCCAGCGACCTTCCGCACCAGGCAGGGACGCCCCGGGTTGCCGTCCCTGCCCATCCGCAGCTCGCGTATCCCATCTCACCCCGCAGGCAGAGTCAGCGCGCGGATCTAGAGGCCCAGGAGCTTCAGAAGGCCAAAGATGAGCTGGTAGAGCAAGCTCCGATAGTCCTTCTTGCCGTCCTTGTCCTTGTCCCGCTGCGTCGTGGTCGTAGTCGACGGCGCCTCCGTCGTGGTCGTAGTCGTCGGCGCCTGTGTCGTGGTCGTAGTCGTCGGCGCCTGTGTCGTGGTCGTCGTCGGCGCCTGCGTCGTGGTCGTCGTCGTCGGCGCCTGCG
>JALZBR010000281.1 GCA_030863485.1 Actinomycetota bacterium | reverse complement strand
CGCATGTCCGGATCCCGGGACACGCAAAGAAGGACGTGGGCATGGTTTGTGAGGAAGCCCCAACTGGACACAGATTGCATGATATCTACTTCATGTTCTCGATGTCAAGCTAGGGATCTCACCGGGCCGCCCCCTCCCGCTACCCTTCTGGGACCTCGATCAGGAAAGGACCCCGTGACCTCGGACAATCCAGCCTCAGACCAGGAGGGCACCCGCCTGAAGCTGGGCGTGTTCGGCAGGTCTCGCAAGGAGAACGAGCTGAGGCTTCCCGTCCACCCCGCCCACTTCGAGCGCATCGATCCGGAGCTCAGGGGGTCGATCTACCTCGAGCAGGGTTACGGGAGCCACTTCGGGGCGTCTGACGCCGGTCTCGAGGAGCTCGTGGCAGGTACCCGGTCCCAGGAGGAGCTCATCGAAGAGTGCAACGTCATCCTGTTGCCCAAGCCCGTCCACGAGGACGTCGAGAGGTTCCGGGACGGTCAGGTGCTGTGGGGCTGGCCGCATCTGGTGCAGGACTTCGAGCTCACGCAGATGGCAATCGACAAGAAACTCACGATCATTGCGTGGGAGTCCATGAACCACTGGCAGCACGACGGCAGCTTCGGCGTACACGTCTTCCACAAGAACAACGAGCTCGCCGGTTACTGCTCGGTGCTTCATGCGATGCAGCTGCAGGGTACGACGGGTGCATACGGCCCTCACCTAAAAGCGACCGTGATCAGCTTCGGGGCCACCGGGCGCGGTGCGGTCACGGCGCTGAACGCGATGGGAGTGCTGGACGTAACCGTGCTGACACATCGGGATCCCGCTGCGGTAGAGAGCCCCATCCCGTCGATGGAGCTGATCCATTTCTCGCGCGACGACCAAGACGAAAGCCGGGTCCTCGTGCACCTCGAGGACGGGGTGACGAAGCTCGCCGACTTCCTCTCGGGCCAGGACCTGGTCGTGAACTGCGTGCTCCAGGACACCGATCGCCCCTACATGTTCCTGACACGAGACGAGTTGGATGCGCTCGAGCCGGGCAGCCTCATCATCGACGTGAGCTGCGACGAGGGCATGGGCTTCGAGTGGGCGCGCCCGACGAGCTTCGAGGACCCCATGTTCGAGGTAGAGAACCAGGTCCACTACTACGCGGTCGATCACAGCCCGAGCTATTTGTGGAACAGCTCGACCTGGGAGATAAGCGAGGCGCTGCTCCCCTACCTCGGGACCGTCATAAACGGCCCCGAGGCGTGGGGGAACGACGAAACGATCGACAAGGCCATCGAGATACGGGAGGGCCGGGTCCGCAACCCGAAGATCCTGTCGTTTCAGAAGCGGGCCGAGACCCACCCGTACGAGCCGACGTAGCCTTTGCCGGCCCCTCGAGTCCTCGTGACAGGGGCGAGCCATGGGCTGGATCGCGCCTATTCGACGCTGATGTTGCCGGCCATCTCGCTCTCATGCGGGACGCAGTAGAACTCGTAGCTCCCCTGTTCGGCCTCGAACTCGATGCGCGCGGTCTTGCCTCCCGGGACCTCGAGGTCGACGTCGAGCTCGTCGATCGTGAAGGTGTGCGTCGTCCCGTCTTTGTTGTCGACGAACACGCTGACGGTTCCCTCGTCGGCCTCGATCGAGGTGTCGGAGTAATCGTTGTCTTGCGTGGCCAGCCGGACGTCTCCCTCCTGGGCAACCGCGCTGTCGTATGTCGCCGAGGAGTACGCCGCGTAAGCGAAACCGAGCAGGATCACGATCAGCGCGACCGCGCCGATCGTGCGCGCCGCGCTCGAGGGCTCGTCGCCCCGCCCGGCGATCACGGCAGCCGCCGCGCCGATCCCGACCAGGTTTACGACGGCGAGATAGAGGGTCAAGCCAAAGTCGAACGCCGAGGCGGGGACCCCGAGAGACGGGATCGTGAAGGGAAGGCTGGTTGCGAACATCGCCAGGTGGATGATCAGCAGCATGATCGCTCCGGCCTTCGTCTTGGTGCGCAGAAGAACGACCCCGACGATCAACAGGACCGCGAAGACGACCAGTGGCGGGATGATCCCGGCGAGGACAAAGAGAACGACGAGACCGACGACGGTCGCGATCGATACGGTGGTTAGAAGTCGCCTCCAGGTCCAGCCACCCTCTGCGGGGGCCGCAGCGGGATGCTCGTCGACGGTCGTTGCCACGGGATCCTCCTCATTCGCTCGCCTTGCTGCCGGACCGGAGCATAGCGGCCGGCCCCTCGAGTGCGCCTGATTGTCCGCGCTCGGCTCTGCCGAGGCAAAAGCAGACCTGATGGTCAAGTGAGCGTTCCCTATGCTCGCCCGCTATGACAGACAAGGACTCGGCCGGCGATCAAGGCGTTCAGTTCCCGCTCATCGACGGTCGCAGGAGCACCCAGGCGACGGGCAAGCGAGTTTTTGCGTCCTCGGTTCGCTACGTCGACTCGGGGCTCGCGGATCGCATCGAAGCGGCACAGAACTGGAGGAAGACCTACCTCCCTGCGGTGAGGCAGACGGTCGAGCTGGGCGCTCGGTCTTCTAAGAACGCTCTGCGCATCGCAAGCGATGGATTGGACGAAGCTCGCTCGGCCTTCACGTTCGAGCGTGACGGAGAGAACATGTCGCTCGATGAAGCGTTCGCGCCGGTGGGGGCCGACCGCTTCCGCACCGAGGTCGTCGAGGGCAAGGGCGAGCGCGAAGCGGAGCTCGTCATCCCTTATGGCGGTCAGGATCTGCGCGGTGACTACCTGCGTGGTCGGCTGGACACGTGGCGCGACGAGGGACGCATAGAACCCTCGACCGCAGCGGCCGTCGCGGCGGTGATGGACAACCCGGAGTGGCTCGATCTGCGCGACGTGCGGGTGGCGCTGCTGGGGGCCGCGTCGGAGATGGGCCCGCTCGAGAAGCTCACGCGCTGGGGTGCCGAGATCGTCGCCGTCGATCTTCCGAAGAAGCATCTGTGGGAGAGGATCCTGGGCTTCACTCGCTCGGGGGCCGGGAGGATGCACGTTCCGGTTGGCCGTGACGTGACCAATGCCAGGGATCTCGCCGATGCGGCCGGAGCCGACCTTCTCGCCGACGCGCCGGACATCAGGAC
>JALZBR010000044.1 GCA_030863485.1 Actinomycetota bacterium | reverse complement strand
TCATCATGGACGAGCCTACGGCAGCTCTCGGGGTCAGGGAGACGGCGCGGGTGGAAGAGCTCATCGAGCGGCTGAGGTCCCAGGGCCTGGCCGTCCTTGTCATCAGCCACAACTTCGAACAGGTCATGCGTATCTCTCAGCACGTTTGGGTGATGCGCCAAGGTCGCGTCACCGCCGGCATGCGGACGGCCGACACCACGGCGCGTGACCTCGTCGCTTTCATCACCGGTGCTCGCGGGCCAGAGGTGGATGGAAAGGCGGAGGCAACCTGACGACCCTCGGCTTGCATGGAATGGTGTGGGTCGGTGGGTGGTCACCAGAGGAGTGCCGGTACGCCGTCCGCAGGACCGCAGAGGCCGGCTACGGCCTCATCGAGATCCCGGTGCTCGAGCCGGAGAAGCTCGATGCCGCCGAAACCCGGAGGGCGCTCGAGGAATACGGACTCGCTTCGTCGTGCTCGCTCGGGCTTACCCCCGGGACCGACGTCTCCAGCACCGACCGGGAAACCGTCGCTCGGGGTGAGGCCCGACTGGCGGCCGCACTGGACTTCGCCCAGGCGGTCGGCGCACGGTGGCTCACCGGCGTGCTCTACAGCGCCCTGGGCAAGTACGAAGCCCCCGCCTCCCCTTCGGGACGAGCAAACGCCGTCTCCGCGATCCGCCGTCTCGCCGAGCCGGCGCGTGCAGCGGGCGTGGTCATCGGCCTCGAGGCCGTGAACCGGTATGAGACCAACCTGCTCAACACGGCCAAGCAGACCATGGCTTTCATCGAGGATGTGGGACTCGACAACGTGTACGCCCACCTCGACACGTACCACATGAATATCGAAGAGACGAGCACGCGCGACGCCGTCCTCGCCTGTGGTGACCGGTTGGGCTACGTGCACGTCGGCGAGAGCCACCGAGGCTACCTCGGCACGGGATCCGTCGACTTTGCCGGACTGTTCGAGGCCCTCTCCGAGGCCGGATACGACGGGCCGGTCACGTTCGAGAGCTTCTCGTCGACCGTGGTCTCGCCACTCCTATCGAACGCGCTGGCTGTATGGCGCAATCTCTGGGAGGACGGCATGGACCTCGCCGTGGCAGCCAGGGAGTACGTCGAAAAGGGACTAGGCGCGGCTCGCGCATGAACGGCCGGCGCCGGGACGCCGTCCTAGGCGTCGACCTCGGCACGGGTTCTATCAAGGCTGTCGCCTTCACTCCGGACAGGCTGGAGGTGGAGGCTCGCGCGTCGGTGCCGGTCGGCATCTCGGCTCCGCGGGCCGGATGGGTCGAGGCCGATCCCCAGGAGTGGCTCGAAGCCACAGGCCGGGCGGTGCTCGCGTGCCTGGAACGATGCGGCAACCCAAGTGTTCTCGGCGTAGGGCTGTCCGGACAGATGCACGGCGTCGTTCTGTGCCGAGAGGATGGAACGCCGGCGCGGCCCGCAGTTTTGTGGGCTGACACTCGCTCTTCTGAACAGACGGACATCCTCCGCGCAGGTCCCCCCGACCTCCGAGCACGCCTCGCCAACCCACTGGTAACCGGCATGGCGGGGCCGACTCTCGGATGGATCGGCCAGCACGAGCGCGATGTGCTGGAACGGTCCCGGTGGGCCCTCCAGGCCAAGGACTGGCTGCGGTTGGTAACCACTGGAGAGGCGACGACGGAACCAAGTGACGCGTCGGCGACCCTACTATGGGACCTCCCCGGCGATCGCTGGTGCGAGGACGCCTTCGACCTGCTCCGGATCCCCCGGCGGCTTGTCCCACCCGTGGGGGAATCCGCCGCCTTTGCCGGGAAGGCCGCCGGTGATCGGGCGCCCCGCGTCCTCCCGGCCTCCGTTCCCTTGGTTCACGGCGGCGCTGATACGGCATGCGCCCTGTTTGGTACCGATCCGCTCACGCCCGGCGCGGTGCAGATCTCGGTGGGCACCGGGGCGCAGGTGGTGGCCGACCTGCGGTCTCCTCAGGTCGATCCGTCCGGCCGCACCCACCTCTACAGGGGAGTTCTCCCCGGCTCCTGGTACGCAATGGGAGCCGTACAGAACGCGGGACTCGCCTTCGAGCAGGCCTGGCGCTGGCTGGGCGTCACGTGGGACGAGGCCTACCGTCTGTTCGTGCAGGCGCCCCCAGGGTCGGGTGGAGTGACCTTCGTCCCCCATCTTTCCGGTGAGCGCACCCCCTACGTCGACTCTACCCTGCGAGGCGGGTGGCTCGGGCTGGGGCTGGAGCACACGAGGTCCCACTTCGTTCGGTCCGTCCTAGAGGGCGTGGCATTTGCGATCCGCGAAGCAGTGGAGGCGCTCCGATCGGCAGGACACAAGGTCGAGCAGGCGCGGCTGGTGGGCGGCGGCTCGCGGCACCGAATGTGGCGACGCCTTTTGGCCGATGTGCTGCAGCTTCCCCTGACGGTGATAGGCCGGCCCGACGCCTCGGCGCGAGGGGCAGCTCGCCTTGCCTGCCTCGGGTTGGACATCGGAGTCGACGCTGCCCCCACGGATGTGGAAGAGGTGGTCGAGCCGAGCGGGACGACCTACGAGGACGCTTTTGCGCTCTTTCGTGCCCGCGTCCCGATCCACGTCTCCTGAAAGCGCCAGGCGGTTCACCTAGCAACGCCGAGGCGAAAACTAGTTGAGAAGCCGCCGAATTTTCTCCTAAACTGCCACCTCTTGGAGAAGGGAGGGATCCTTAGTGGGCGCCGATGACGCCAGCGCCGGGAGAGACCGCCGCGCACTAAGGAGATCTTTGTTGGGTTCTCCTTGGAGAGCGCTTCTAAGGTGGGCCGCCGTCTTCGAGATCCTTCTCGTCATCGCCGCGAACATCGTCTTCGGGTTCTTCCCTCCCGTCGTCGTCATCGGACTGTTGATAGTCGTCGGGCTGGCTTTCCTGCACCGGACCTGGGGCCTGTGGTTGGCGGGAATCGGCTCCCTTCTGCTGTTCTTGATGGTAGTGGTGATGTTCCAAATCTGGAGGCAGCTGCGGTACTTCGAGGACACGATCTCGTTTTCGCTTGCCGCCGTCGCCACCTTGTCAACCGTGATCGCCCTAGTCGCGTTTGTCGCCACCTTGGCAACGAGGCGCAGGACGGTCTCCGCAGCGTTGCCCACCACGCTGGGCGTCCTCGCCTTGGCGGCGCTGGTCGCCGGCGTCGCCTACAGCGCGGTCCAAGCCCGAGGATTGGAGCAAGAAGCCCCTCGTCCAGGCGACATCATGGTCGCGACCGCGGAGTTCGAATTCAGGCCACGGGACATTCAGGCATCGGCGGGAACGGTATCGGTTCACGTCACGAACCAGGACCGAGAGCTTCACACCTTCACAGTCCCGGAACTGGGCGTGAACCTGATCATGCCCGGAGGGACGCAGCGGCGCATCAGCTTCGAGGCGCAGCCCAAGACATACCAGGTGATCTGCGAGCCCCACGCTCCCGATATGGCAGGCACGCTCGTAGTCCGCTAACAAACCCGTTCAGTCCGTCCGAGGTCCCGTTGTGTTCCGGCGCGACGATGGGGGAAGGACCATGAGCAAGCGAACTCCCAATTCGGGTCCGGCCTCCCTAGAGGATGTCGATTCTTACCTTGCAGGGTTACCCGAGCCCGCTCAGGAAACGCTTGAGAAGGTTCGAAGATCGATCCGGGCGGCGGCGCCCGAGGCCGAGGAGAGCATCAGCTACCAAATCCCTACCTACAAGCGCAGCGGGCGCCCACTGATCTACTACGCCGCTTTCAAGAATCACTGGAGCTTGTTTCCGATGAGCGAAGTTCTTTGGAGCGAGCTCAGAGCTGAGTTAGAGGCCGTAAAGGCATCCAAGACCGGCAAGGGAACGGTCCAGTTTCCGTTCGACAGTCCCATACCTGGTGAGCTGGTGAAGAAGATCGTGAGATTTCGCGTCAAGGAGCTCGAGTCAGGACAGGAGGACTAAATGCGCGGCGACCAACACGTATCCAGCGAGGGGTCGCGGCCCAGTCTCGCTACAACTCTTCGCCAGCGGAGAAACGATCCGAAATGGACCGAACGACCTTCTCGGGGGCATCCTCCTGAACGAAGTGGCCCGCGTCCGGTATCAAGACGGTGACGCTGTTCGGGAAAGCCGCCTGCCACTTCGGGAGGTAAACGCGGGGAGGAAAGGCGATGTCCTTCGCGCCCCACACGAAGAGCGCCTCCTTCTCTCGCAGAGTTTGCTCCACCCGCGTTCGGACGGATTCCAGCCAGTCGCGAGCCAAGCGGAGTTGGCGCGGCAGCTCGGCGACGCCAACCCTCATGTCAGGCGACGGCTGTACCTTCCGGTAGTGGTCCATCTCCTCCTCAGTCAGCTTGCGCGAGGTTGCCAAAGGAATCATTTTGTCGACGAAGAAGTTCCGCTCCAGGATTTGGCGCTGCATGAGACGGCTGGACATCATCGTGCTGAAGATGCGGTTGGGGAGCCGGTCGGACATGAGCATCGAGGTATTTGCCATCACCACTCCGCGAACGCGATCAGGATCTCGGGAGGCGACCGCGCAAGCAATCGGGCCCCCCCAGTCCTGGCCCATGACGATCATTTGATCGAGGCCGAGATGGTCGACCAGTTCCGCAACGATTCGAGCCTGCTCTTGAGGCGTGTAGCCGTATTTCTCGGGACGGACCGAGAGGCCGAACCCCGGGTAATCCGGAGCTATGCATCGGAAACTATGGCGCACCCCCACGATGATGTTGCGGTAAACAAAGCTCCACGTTGGGTTGCCGTGCAGGAACAGGATCGGGGGACCCGACCCTTCGTCCACGTAATGAACGAGACCGACCGAGCTTTCGAACCATCGGTTCTCGAACGGGAACAGCTCGTGCGAGGGCCTGAACTGGACTTGGGACTCCGCCGATTTCGACGCCACCTAACTACCTCCTTCTCCTCGAATCGTTGCTGCGGGATGCGAAGACAAGAAAGTAAAGTAGCTAAACAAGAAAGTCAAGCGAAGGTAGTAGAATGGACACATGAAGGGTTACGGTCAGTACTGCGCCCTCGCACGATCGCTCGATCGCATAGGGGACAGATGGACGCTACTTATCATTCGGGAGCTGCTCATTGGGCCTCGGCGGTACTCCGACATCCGGGCGGCCGTGCCCGCCATCGCCACTAACCTGCTTTCACAGCGGCTACGGGACCTCGAAGCCCAGGGCATCGTCACGAGGCGCCGCCTCCCTCCACCCGCGGCCTCTAGCGTCTACGAGTTGACCGAAGTGGGAAGGGAGTTGGAGCCTGCCGTCCTCGCGCTCATCAGGTGGGGCCGCCACTGGATGTTGGAGGATCAACCTCAAGATACCTTCAAGCCGGGGTGGCTCGCTCTGGCGCTCAGGGCCCTCATACCACCCGAGTCCCTTCGGGATGTCGACCTTGTCTGCAAGTTTTGGCTGCACGGAGAGGAACTCGACCTTCATTTCTCGGAGAAAGGGGTTGAGGTCGCGAGCGGCGATTCGCGGCCGAGTGTCGAGATCGAAACCTCTCCAGCCTCTCTGTTAGAGGTGGCGGTGGCGCAGCGCTCTTTCGATAGTGCGGTTCAGGAGGGGCGAATTGCCGTACGAGGGGATGAGGAAGGGCGGCGGCTCTTAAGACAGGCGCTGTCAGCAGGAGCAGTCGCCACCTAGAGCGGTTGGGCGCTCTCGCTTACGAGCTGACCCTCACACGCCGGCCCGGTTCATCGAGCGACTGAGTGAGCGGAGTCCATGCAAGGGGGGACAGGACGCCGTGTCGTGCGGCGCCCCCCGCCACGAGCAGACGTCCGCCCACAACGCCGTCCGCGGCGCCGTGTACCGAAAGAGGTGAGCGCGGGGCGGGTTCCCACCGCGTTCCTCCCGGGCGAATGCGCCAGTGGCGGTCGATGACCCCTCCCAAAAGGCGAGGATCTTCGCCGCCAGAGATGACGATCCAACCCTCGACGAACCCGACGGCTGCACCACTGGTCGGCGCCGGCAGCGCCGGCCCCATCCGCCAGCGGTCGAGCCGGGGATCGTAGATGTCGACCCTGTCGACTATGCCTCCCCCATCCCGGCCCCCTATGACCCAGATCTCGCCATCGACGGTGACCGCTCCCAGGTGATTGCGGGGATGAGGCAGATCGGACCTCCTCGACCAACCCTCATGGGGAGCGTCGGGGTTGAGGCGGAGAACCGCTGCTCCTCCGGACCCACCGATCACGTAGAGCACGTTGTCGACGATCATGAGCCGGTGCCCGTGCCGCCCCTCGGGTAGGGGCGGAAGCGGCTCCCACGTCCGTGCACCTTGTTGGAGGCGCCAGACCTCCCGCCGAGGAGTCCAATCCGAAGGGCTCGAGGCGCCTCCGGCAGCAAAGAGCGTACCGCCGATGCCTGCGGCGGCAAGGTGGTGGCGTGGCTCGGGCAGCGGCGGCCGCTGCCGCCAGCGCCTGCTGGCTGGATCGTAGAGCTCGACGGTGTCCGAAGCCGTTACGAACAGCCCTTTCAACCCGCCGATGACGGCCAGCTGCTCCCTGCCCTCGATGGTGACCACAGCTCCCGCCGTCTCGCCGCGAGCCTCCGGCAGCCCGGCCCCCCGGCTCCATCCAGCAGCCGGTCTGGGTGATGGAGCAGTTACCGCAAGGAGCGCGGCCGCTGCGGCGACCATGACGACCAGAACGACGGCGGCGACCAGGATTCGCACTACCCACCGGCGGACAACGCTGCTCGCTCTCATACCC
>JALZBR010000251.1 GCA_030863485.1 Actinomycetota bacterium | reverse complement strand
TCGCCACGCGCGTCCAGACGCTCGGGTACTTCGAGGGCAAGATAGCGCGGAACAAGCGGCTTAGGTTTCTCGAACATGACATCGTAGAGTACCGGTCGGATCTGCCGCTGGATCTCCAGGATATCGCGGAACCCCAACGTGGTGATGAAGCCGGTTTTGGCGCCTTTGCCTTCGATGATGGCGTTGGTGGCCACCGTCGTGCCATGCACAACATAGGCAACCCGCTCAGGTGCAACCTGTGCTTGGGGCAGGATACGCTCCATAGCGTTCAGAAAGCCGACGGAAGGGTCGTGCGGTGTCGAGGGCACCTTGCCGATATGCACCTGTCCGGTCTGCTCGTCGATGAGCATTACGTCCGTGAACGTACCGCCCACATCGATACCGATACGGTAGGTCTGTCGAGGAGCCGTCATCTACGTTTTCTTCCTTTCACTGTTCACCGAAGAACGCAACCGCGCCGTTTCGTGGGGGTCGTACGTCCAGGTGGTCGGATCGACCTCGACCCCGTACACCGTTCGCGCTCGCGCAAGGCTCACTTTCCCGTTGCGCACATCCTCAACAACGAGCGCGGGGTCACGTTCTAGCAGGCTTCCGTAACCTCCACCGCCGCATGTCCGGTAGCTCACCACGTCGCCGGGCTTGAGTTGCACCGTCACCTTCGTTCCCAGATGCCTGGCCTCACCGTCCGGATTCAAAATGTACTCAGCGGTCTTTGCAGACTCGCCGCCAAAGAGACCCCAAGGCGCCTGCTTCGCGCGGTCTGCCAGGACCGTGAATGATGCTTCATGGTCTGGGAACAGGTAATCGCGTTGGACACCCAACCCGCCCCGCCAGCGGCCGCCTCCCTCCGAGTCGGGTACCAACGCGTAGCGCAGGATTCGCACCGGGTAGTTGTATTCCGTTTCCTCGATCGGCGCATTCTCCGTGTTCTGCCCATGCATCTGAACGGCGTCCGGGCCATCCTTGCCATGCCGACCACCGTATCCACCTGCTACCGTCTCTAAAAAGGAGTAATACTCGCCCGTGCGTGGGTCGTTGCCGCCAAACCCTGCATGACAGATCATCGCTTTGGTTCCGGCAGGAACTTTCGTTGGCATCAGTTGGGACAGCGCTTTGAAAATGACGTCGGCCAAGCGGCTTGAGACCTCCCAGCCAGCGACAACTGGCGCTGGATGAACACAGTTCACAACCGTGCATTCCGGCGCATGGATAGTTAGAACCCGGTAGAAGCCATCGTTGACCGGGAGATCTGGATCGATGAGGCATTTCAGCGTATACGCGCAGGCTGCGAAGGTCTGCGCGTACGTGGAGTTTGCCGGGCCACGGCGCTGCGGATCGCTCCCGGACAGATCGAAGTGTACCTCTCTATCGCGGATTTCGATCCGAACTTGTAGACGGACAGGATCATCCGACAAGCCGTCATCGTCCAGGTAACCGACAGCTTCACACACTCCTTTTGGCAATTCGGCGATTTCGGCCCGTGCTCGCCGCTCCGTGTAGGTGATCAGCTCGTCGATGTAGTACATCACTTGATCGTGACCGAGCCGGTCGAGTAGCTCCCCGAGCCGCCGGATACCGGTATTGTTGGCCGCGACTTGGGCGCGTATGTCACCCGCCGTTTCACGCTTGGCTCGTACCTGGGCTAACACTAGCTTAAAGACGTCAGAGGCGATCTCGCCTCCGTGGACTAACCTGACGGGAGGGATCTGAATACCTTCCTGATAGACTTCTCGAAAGGCACCAATCGAAGCCGGGGCACCGCCACCGACGTCGACGTGGTGGGCGAGGTTGGCGACAAACCCAATCAGTTCGCTATGGTAGTGGACCGGGGTAATCAGGGTAAAGTCGTTCAAGTGTCCCCCGCCGTGGAAGGGATCATTAACCAAGATGCCGTCACCGGGGCCGAGTCTGTCGATACCGTACTCGCGGACGGCCCACGGCACCAGCCTGGCTAGGGACCCCAGGTGGTTTGGCTGGGCGAATGACTGCGCAACCGCACGCAATTGCCGGTCGAAGATCCCACAGGAGAAATCTGCTCGGGTCTTGATGTTTGTCGAATAAGCCGAGCGGCGGAGCGCGACCGCCATCTCTTCGGCCGCAAAGACCAGAGCGTTGCGTACCACTTCGAAGCGGATCGGGTCGGCGACCGTTCCGGTTTGCTCGCTATGCACAGAAGACCCCTTTCCATTGGTTCGGCATGACCGCTCGCTCGGAATGACTTGAAGGACAGTGACCTGAATTGAGGAGGATGTGAGCAACTCCTCTACCGAGTGAAGTCAGATGCTCTGGATCGTTGCGCGGATATCCAGTCTGGAGCGCTCGCTCCCGTCCAGCGAACACCGTTGGCGGCATCTCCGCTGCTACCGAACCCTCACGCCGGAGCGCCTTTACGATCGAACGTTCTTCATTAGTCATCGCTCAGCTCTCCTCGATACGCCATGACGAATCCTGAACCTTCGAGTCGAAGGGCTCTGAAAGAAAACGCCGAGAGGAGAGGAATCCGATCTGGTGCTTGGTCTCGCCTTTCAGGGCTAGGTCGGCCAGGATCTCCCCAACGACGCTCGTGAACTTGAAGCCGTGCCCCGAAAACCCGCAAGCGTAAACCACTCGATCGTGCTCTGGGTGGCGGTCGATCACGAAGTGCTCGTCGGGCGTCATGGTGTACATGCAGGTGAGCGTCCACTTCACGGGCCCGGAGGCACCGGGCAGATAGCGGTCGAGCACCTCCCGCAGCATCGTGACCTCCGCCGGATCGACCTCACGTCGGATGGTGTCTGGTGTGCACTTCTCGCCTCCGTCGTGCCGCCCGAACTTGAGGCCCTGCTCGGGAAGCGAGGGGAAACCGTAGTAGATCCCTTCTGGAACCTGGAGCATGTAGACTGGGCAGCGACCGAGCGCGAACAACTCCGGCCTGGAGGACTCGAAGTGGACGTTCACGACACGTTCCACAGACAGCGGAAGTCGCAAGTCGGCAAGGAGTTCGCTCGCCCAAGCCCCGGCCGTCACGACCAGGGTTTCGGCTTCGTATACGCCGCGATCCGTCTCAACCCGCACGACATCCTCGCCTTCCTCCCAGCGGCGTACGGGCTCGCTGTGGCGCAGGAAGGCTCCATGACCGGCCGCAAGATCCAAATGGGCGCCCACACAGGTCTCGGGCTCCAGGATTCCACCCCTCGGGTCGAAAGCGGCCACGAGGTCCTCACCTAGACGGAAGCCCGGGAAACGGTCCGCGACCTCTTCCTCAGAGAGTCTTTCGCAGGCAAGATTACATTGTTGGGCACTGCGAAGCGCGCCTTCTACCGCGCTGCTTCCCTGTTCGCCTATGACCAACCTGCCGGTGATGGTGAGCAGGCTCCGGCCGGACTCTTCCTCCAGCTCGCGCCAGAGATCGTAGGCCCGTTGGACGAGCGGTACGTATTCTGCGCCCTCCCGGTACGCCTCACTAATGATGCGGCTACGCCCGTGAGAGGAGCCTTGGGTGTGACCCCGGTGGTAAGCGTCGAGACCCAGCACTCGGCAACCACGCCGGGCAAGATGGTAAGCGGCAGCACTGCCCATACCACCCAAGCCGACGATGACAACATCGTACTCTTGCGAAGACATTCCTAGGGCCTCTTATACATCGCGGAGGGGAACCTTCGCCGATTCCCTTATCGTCAAGACCGTAACGAGTGAGAGCAAGGCGGCGGCCATGATATAGAGGGCCGGCGCAAAGGTATTCCCCATCGTACCAACAAGGTAGGTCATCAAGAAAGGCGCTGTCCCTCCGAAGGCCGCGGTCGAGATGTTGTAGGCGATGCCATAGCCGCTGAACCTGACGCGGGTCGGGAATAATTCGGTCAATGTTGCATGCGCAATCCCAGAGAATGAAGCGACCAAAATCCCCAGTAATATTTGGCCCAAGGTTGCGTTGAGCAACCCACCTTGAGAAATAAGCAGGAAGCACGGGTAGGACAGCACTAAGAACCCGATGCAAGCTCCGCCCAGCACAGGTTTCCGCCCAATCCTGTCTGAGAGCGCGGCCATAAACGGCATGACCGCGAGTAGGATTACTATCGCGATCGTGAGCGACAGGAAAGCATCCGACGTTTCAAAGCCAAGCTCTTCGGAAAGATAGGTTGGCATGTAGGCCAAAAGAACATAGTAACCCACACCATTGATGATAGCGATCCCAATCGTCAGCAGCATCTGTCTGTAGTGTTCCCATTTGCTGAGAGTTTCGCGAAGTGGACTCTGAGCTACTT
>JALZBR010000229.1 GCA_030863485.1 Actinomycetota bacterium | reverse complement strand
GGCGAGCACCACCCAGAGGCCCAGGAAGTATTTCCGACCTTCGTCGGCTTGCTGGAGTGGGCTTAGTCCCAACGTCTGATTCCTCTCGTGGTTGCCTCACGACTAGTTATGAATTGCAGCGTGCGGTACGTAATTGCTCGCGTTACGCTTCGGTATCGCCATGGCGCTACTTTTCCTGATTCAACTCGGCTTCGTAGGCTTTGGCCAAGCATTGGCCGAAGCCTGCGAAGCACTGTAAGCTCAAGAATTTATAGTAGACCTGCCCAGTCACTCGTCGTAGACGTGTAAGAACGTTCTGGACGACACGCATTGAGCTCACGTGAGGGGCACGATATCGAGTGCAGCCAGCACGCGGTCCATTCGGTTCGCAAAGGTCGTCCCGCCACCACCGGCGAACAACAGCCCTACAGGCCTCCGGGCAGTATCCCAGGTCCAAATGGATGAGCCGGAGTCTCCCCCAGCACTGAAGTCTCCACTGCTGGCACGGATAGCCACCTGGTCACGGAACGTCGCCACGCGCCCGCCCCCGTAGTTGACATTGATAGTTGCCCCAACGCCGGTAATCCGACCGACCGTTAGCTGGGTAGTTCGTCCCGACTTGCCCACCGCCATGCCAAGCACGGGGGCGACAGGGGCACTTCCGATCCGGAAGTACTGAATCGCCCCGCTCCTCAAGTAACAGAGTTCCCGGCGGACGCGGTCAGGCCAACACCAGCCAGTGGCACAGTCGACGTAGTTAGCTCCACCAGCAAAGTTGATCGGGACGAACCTCTCGAGTATCGCGATCTGGTCGGCGGGACACCTTCCGCCATCGTGAGGACCGGGGTGGCAGATGCAGTCCCCATAGGCCGCGTTGTTAGAGTTCGCGATGACATGGTTGTTGCTGAGTAGCAGGAGCCGGCTGTTACGCGGTGCGTTTCGGCCGGTCGCCAGACAACCGAGGGTTCCTGCCGTAACCCTCACATGAGCTATAGAGACACCACCGGGAGCAGGGCGGACTCGGAAGCGGTGTGGTTGGGCCTCGATGATTCCGGTGACGACAACTTGTATCGGAATCTCGTCGGCACCAGCCGCTTGTACCCCCATTGCGCTCGCGAGCACTGACTGGACCTGATCCACAGAAGTTGGCTCTGCCACGTACACGGTGAGCGTCGGGACTCCAGGCTCGACGACCGCACCTACGTCATCCTCCCCGGTACCGACGGCTACTCCTTGCACATTGCCTGCGTCTCGGAACGCCTCGACAGACCGGGCTCCCGTCGCCTCGCTGGCTTGTTGCTCCAGCTGCTGCTCGATGACCCTTTTTGCGTCCAGGAGCACCGCCGGCACGCCGGCCAAGGCATCGACCGGCCGAGAAACCTCTGCCGGTTCGGCGAGTTGGGTATCCGGTTCCTCAAACTCCTGCAGTCTGGCCTCCTCAAAGCCCGCGTCTTCAGTCTGTCCGACGTCCGTGGGTGGTGCATCAAATTCGTTGTTCGTCACCTAACTGTCCTTTCGCCGTCTCCTCTTCCGATGTTTCTCTTCGGGCTGAGATCCTTTCCGCCCAGAAAACAGCGGATGCCGACTTCTCTCCGTTAAATAGGGTTGTCCTCGAAGTAGCGTTGCTATTTGCTTGCCTCGGCGAGTGCCTGTGGCATCGAACGAGCTAGATGCACGCGTTTCTCCGTTGCAAACGCCCCGATCCCGGCCTCTAGATATGGGTCGTATCCTCCTCAGCGTTGGCGCCCCTCTTCGCAGAAAACTCCCAAGTGGTTGCCTCAAGTCACAACTATGACAGGCTCACCCCTGCGTCAGCTACGTGTAGAAGCGAGAAAGGCCTACAACATGCTCCGTGGAAACGATGAGGTAGATAGAACAAACTGGGCAAAGCGGGCGGAGGGACTTGGGTGTTGGCGAGAAGCCGGGGGTGAAGTCTCTGCGGACGCGCATAGGCTTTGGCCAACATCGTGCCTCCTCCCTGCGACCAGACGCCGCGCGGAGGAGCCGGCACGGTTGGCGAATCGAAACGGATCTTGGAGTCGTCCCGACGTGAAGAGCGCTTGATGATGCATTTCGGCGCTGCCCACTCGGCGCCCCGACCCTGGGCAGACTGAGACTCCGAGTTTGTGCCAGAATCACGATGCACCTTAGTCTCGTAATTGGCGAGACGAGCAAACCCAGAAGCCTAGAACCCTGGAGGTGGTGTGTATCACGAGAGGGCAGGGAGGTCTCGGGTTGCCGAATTGTGGTTCCGGGTCTCCAGTATCTCGGGCCACGAGAGGGTGCCGCTCGTGCCAGCTTGGTGGGGCAACCGGACGTCCTCGTTGAGGCCGGGTGTTGCGAAGCGTTCTATTGAGATCTTTGTGAGAATGATTCCGCGTTGCCTTTAGACTAATGTTGGGTCATTGCTGGCTGCACGTAATCGAGAGCGGTGAGGGACTTGGCGAGTCCCGCATAAGTCCGAGGGTCCCAGCCTGTAAGCTCGTGCCACCGGTCGAGCCGGTAAGTCACTGAATTCGGGTGCAGGGAGAGATAGCGGCCAGTCTCCGCGATTGAGAACTTGCACTCCGAGAAGGCTTTTACGGTCTCCGCGAGGTGGGGGTACTGAGGAGCGACTTTGAGACCAGGGCGAAGTGGCTGCTGGAGTCGCTCCTGGGCGCGGAGGAGGGTGGACGGCAGCCAGTCGTTCTCGAATCGGCTGATCCCCTTGCGTCGGACGGCGAGCGCGAGTGCCCATTCGGCGTCGCCGATGCTCTGACGGGCCCCCAGCAGCCCGGAGCGCGCGAGACCAACGCCGAGGGCCGCGCCCGGCAGCGCGGTGAGAATGGCTTCTTCCACACTCCTGGTTGTCGTCGCACCTTGACTCACGACGAGGAGGTCTGGGCCCTTCGGAACGCAGTGGTGCGTCCCTTCGAGCCCGAGGATTCTTCTTTGAACTCGCCGCGGGTCGTTGCCTTCCAAGGTCTGCGGGTGGACGCAAAACGCCTGGAACTCACGGTCGAGGGCGAAGCCGAGCGCCACGCTCAACTCGACCATCTCCTCGGAATCGAGGTCCCCGGAGATGACCAGTTCCACAAATCGCTGCCGCGTCCTCGCAGCCAGGGACTCGCGCGTGCGCACGGTCTCGTCGTAAGCGTCGGCCACCGCGCTAGTAACGTTCTGGATCCAACCCCAGAACGTGCTCGCCGCAGTCAACAGAAGCTCCTGGCTTCTCCCACCCTCGTCATTTCTCGCCTCTGCCACGAGTTCGAGCCATAGCTCGCGGTAGCCCACGTGGTAGGCCTGCAGGAGAGCATCGATTGGGTGGCCCTGTAGTGCTCGGCGCCGTCCTAGTTCCCGTCGGATCTCGAGTTCCTGATGCGAGGGAAGACGGTTTTCTGCCACCCCGCAGAACATCATCTCCATGTTGCGGATGACGGAGGAAGAAAGGTCCTCACGAGGAACCCCGCCGCGGTAGGCGGGAATCTCTTCAAGGATGCAGTCAACGATTCGCTCGCTCACCTGGAGGCGCCTCTCCAGCACCCGTCGGCAGATCCGCGCGATGGGTTCCCAACCTTCAGGGACCTCCAGGCACAGCCAGTGATCATCAGAGCGCGGCTGGAGGTCAGCTGCAGGCAGGGGGACGGGACGTACTTGGTCAGAAGCCTCGGCGCGCTTCTCCTCGTTGGAGGCCCTCTCCCCGCTCACCTCGCCC
>JALZBR010000227.1 GCA_030863485.1 Actinomycetota bacterium | reverse complement strand
GACTCCGCCGTACTCGAGCAGGTAGGAGAGGTCGACATCGGCCACAGTGTCGTCCTCGAAGCGAACGCGTACGGCGTAGCCGTCCCCCGGCGTGGCCTCGACCAGAAGCGGAGTGCTGCGCATGGGGCCGATGGTAGACCGTCTACCGGAGCGGCTCGATCCGCTGGAGGGCCTCATGGCGGCGCGCGCGTTCCCAGTTTTCGCGGAGCTCGCTCTGGTGGGCTTCAGCCCACTCGGCTACGAGGCGCCTGGCGCGAGGCGGGAGTTCTCCGGCGATGACGGCGAGGCTCTCGATGTCGATCGAGACCTCGTCGTCCCCGTACGTAGCATGGAAATGCGGCCGGCCGAGATGGTGGCTCTCGTCGTGGTACATCCAGATCACGATCCCGTAGAAGGCGCTGATCCTCGGCATCGCGGCCGGATACTGCCGTTCGTGGCGGTCGGCTCCTCATGTTGAGGCGCAAGCCAAGAGTGCCGCTCGTCGCAGCTTGTGGAAGCGCAGTGGACTCAGCGAAACCGCTTCCGTTCGTCGCCCGCTGCGAACACATGCGGCTCAAGCACGGGACGCATTCCTTCATGGGATTGACGTCAGTGATCGGGCCGCGCCGCACGGCCCACTATCGCCTCCGACACCGCCACCCCTCGGGACGATGGGGTGGTGACCCTCTCAGAAGGGTGGGTTCCTGAGCAGCGCCCCGAGAACAGAGCTGATTCCGGTCCCGAGCGCTCCGCCGAGGCCCTGGGTCGCGATGTCCGAGAGCAGCTTCTTGACGTGCCCCTCGTCGGGTTCGTCTGCCGCACAGATCTCGGCGACTACTCCCTGGACATCGCCGAGGGCGATGTCACTCCGGGCATCGATGGCCGTACCGAGCTCCCCTGCGGCTTGCGGGTTCCAGTCTCCAGACAGCCCCGCCTGCACCAGGACACCGACGGCCTGCAAGACCTCATCCCGGCTCGCCCCTGACTGGATGTTGATCTGCGTCCCGCCCAGGTTCACCGCGCCACCGCTGATCTGCGCGCCCGGCCCCATATTCAGCGCGTAGTTGTTGTTGTTGTTGCTAATGAGCGTGGCCTGGCCTGTCTCCCGACGTGGCACTCGGCCACCAACCGCGCGTTCGATCGCGTCGGCCAGATCCGTACGCGTCGCACAGACACGCTGCAGGTACGTCCTGGGGACACCCTGCGCAAGGCGTTGCGCGTCGACCGCACCGCGCCCAACGATCTCTTCCACGATCCTGCGGCCGGTGGCGATGTCCCACTCCCAGCCGCGACGCTCGAACTCGCCGGCGAGGAGGCGTTGCAGCTCGGCGGACGTCGCGTCGGTCATGGTGCTCTCCGCGGGCGTCGCTTCGGCCGTTCGGGGATGGGCTCCTTCAAGTCGCTGAGCCATTTCCGAATGTTCGTGGACAGGTTGAGGATGTTCTCAGCCTCGCGATCCTTACGTAGAACCAACTGCGCCCCTCCTTCCACGAGGTCGGCCACGCCGTGCTCGGTCGCCAGTTTTCCCATGCGCCGGGAGATAGTCGGCTGGCTCGGTGTGATGCCGAACTCGGCGAGTGCCTCCTTGATCTCGACCTGGTTCCGCTTACCGTCGAGGAGGAGATAGATCTGCCCGAGCAGTGGGTCCTTGCGCATGGCTGCCTCGAGCTCGGCCCGGAGCCGCTCGCGGTTGGCGCGCGCCGCGAGGTTGACCTTCCCCTCGATAGTTCCCAACCTGGAGTGGATGCCGACTAGGGCGTTATGGATCTCCTCGTTCGTGCTCATCGCGACGCGCTAGCCCTCGCCCACGTCGATCGGGAGTTCAAGGTCCTCGAGGCTGATGAGGTGCTTCGTGCGCTTGACGCCGTCCTCGTCCACATACTCGTACGCGATCCCGAGGTTGCGCCAGCGCCGAGCCCATCTAGACAAGGTGGCCTCCGACACGTCCGTGGCTTTGGCTACGTCCTTCCCGAGGTGGGCACCGTCGAGCATCTCGTAAGCCTTCCGGAGCCGCTTGGTGTTTAGCGTCTGCGCGATGGTCTGTCGGACCTGAGGCAGGACCGCTGCACGCTGCCAACGCAGCTGATCTTCGGCAACAGCGACGAGCCGTACCAGCGAGTCCTCCACGCTGGGCACCTCCGCCATCAGATGATCCTTGCTCCGGTACTTCATGCTTTGTCCCGCAGCCCTCCGAACGTGGTGCGCCAGGAACACAGGAAAGCGGTCTCGACAGTGCGCTCGCCGAAGCTCGCCTTCCTGGTGGCCTGCTTCTGGAGGTCAGTAGACGAGATCCAGCCCTCCGTGAAGTCGAGAATCGCGGCGTTCACGCCCTCACTCCGGATGGACTCGGGGACCTCGGCGTGCTGCGACGAGTCGCAGGTCGCCCGGGTGGGTCGAGCCGCGTGACGGTCGTTCGCCATCAGGTCCCGGTGCCCGCCGTCTTCGCCTTCTTCTTGGCCTTCTGCTTGGCGGAATTCACCGTCGCGGGGGTCGTCCCAACAAGCTCCGCTACACGGGTGGGCTCAAGGCCGATGTTGAGGAAGGTGAGAATGGCCTCGTTCTGCGTTTCCATTCCCTGCCGGGCCTGAAGTGCCATGAGTCGGACGACCTCATCGAGCAGTTGGTCCGTGCGCTCGCTCACTTCGACCCCGCTCTCTCGCGGCCGATTGAGCTGCGAACAGTCTCTCTGTTTTTGTCGGTTGTCTCCGCTGTCTGCTGCGAGCTGAGCTCAGCATCGGCGAACACCAACTCGGATCGCCTGGGGGGCAAATCCTCGTCGCGGAAGATCATCGCCCCTGCTCCTTGAGCTCGTCGCCCATCGCCGCAACCC
>JALZBR010000194.1 GCA_030863485.1 Actinomycetota bacterium | reverse complement strand
GTCGAGGTCTCCCCGCCCGCTTCCGGGGGGACTACCACCCGCCTAGGGTGGCGAACCGTGATTGACGATCCGCTTCGTGGTCGCCCTGCTTTCGTAACCGCGCCCTCCCCAAGCACCGCCCCCCCTGTACCCGGTGGTTGCCGTTGGTAGCTGATTCTTCTCCGTTGTCTGCGTGCTACCTGCGCATTCACCGTCGCGGTCAACTCGCTTTCGTTCTCGCTGCTTCGCGACCGGACTACCGTCGCTCGTAGGGTCTTCGTCGGCGTCGATGGCTGCCGCCCACGCTCGCTGGGTGAACTCGGCAAACAGTTTCTCCCTCGGCCGCGGCCACGGCCTTGACCCGGGCGTGTAGTGAACTCGTGACAGTGGTACTCGAAGGAACCCGTTTGTTCGCAGACTTTTATCCCTGAGGCCAGAAGTCGCCTTCGGCGATCTCCAGGACGTTTCCTGCGGGATCCTCGAAGTAAAAAGAGCGCATCCCGTTGCCCCATTTGATCTCTCCTCCCCACGAGACCCCTCGTCCGTCCAGGTAGCTCTTCCACACGTCGTAAGTCTCTGCGGAGGCTGAGAAGCAACAGTGCCCCTTCCCGCTCGCTCCATGTGGAGGCGGGCTGGTCTGATTTTCTGTCGTGTCGCGATTGAAGAGCAGGAAGACCCGGCTCTCCTCACCCACGCGATAGCCGAAATCGAAAGGCATCTCACGAAAGCCCATGACTTCGACATAAAAGCGACGTGTCTGTTGCTCGTTCGACGAGTCGCAGTACAGGACCGTCTCGAGGATGCCGGTGAGGCCAGGCTTTTCACTCATGGTCTAATCCTCCGTCTCTTGGGCGCCCGGGTCATCCCATTGCCGCGAAATACGTGTACCTTTTGTAGCTATTTGGTTGATCAGCGAATACCCTGCTCCGATGGACGGGGACAGGGGATCGACGTGAGCACCCGGTCGTGGCTGTATCGCATTGCGAGACTGATGGGCGACGCGCAGGCAGTGAAACGAGGTCGGGTCGGCCGTCGCATCGGCAGGCGGGTGGCCGGCCGCGCTACCGGGAAGCTCCTGGGCAAGCTGTTCCGCTAGCCGCTAGTCCGCCTTCGGGCGTCGGAAGGTGCTAGGGAAGAGAAGAGAACGTGTATCCCGGCGGCGGGGGGGAGCAGAGCTCTCGCACGCGCCGTCGGAGATAGTCGAGATGGGGCCGGTAAGCGTCGTCCTCCGCCACGTTCTTAAGTTCGTAGGGATCCTTATTCAGGTCGTAGAGCTCCTCTTCGTCGGTGTCGTAGGCAACGTAGAGGTGGTTCTCGGTCCGGACTCCGCAGTAGCTTGGGACCCCACGCTTGTCCTCTAAGTGCTCGAGCAGGAAGTCGCCCCTCCACGAGGCCTCCGGCGATTGCAGTAGAGGAACGAAGCTCGCTCCTTCCGCGCCAGGAGATGGGACCCCGGCAAGCCTGGCGATCGTTGGGGCGATGTCGAGGTTGAGAAGCAGGTGCCCGTCCTTTCGGGGGTTCTGGATCAAACGGTCGTATCTAACGATGTAGGGAATCTGGGTGCTCCCCCTGTAAGGGTCGGACTTTTCGAGCCAGCGATGCTCACCGCGACCTCTCCCGTGGTCAGACAAGAAGGCGATGAACGTGTTGTCGAGCTCCCCTTGTTCACGTAGCGTCCGCACCATGCGGCCGGCGGCCTCGTCGACGGCAAGCAGCGTCTCGAGAACGCGCGCCCACCGGCCGGTATCCGAGACGAAATCGAGCTTTCTCACCCAACGCGGCTTGTCGCTCACATTCTTTTCGTTGTAGCTGGGCGAGTGCTCGATCTGAAGTCCTTCGAACATCCCCTGGTGGCGCGGAGCGGCCTGCATCCCGTGGGGAGCGTAGGGGGCGAAGTAAAGGAAGAAAGGATTGTCCGACGTCTCGATGAACCGCAGAGCTTTCTTCGCGAGGACGTCGGTGGAGTAATCGCGAGGTTTGCTCCGGAACGTCCTGCGCTCGCCGTTCACGCTGAGTGCGTAGTGATAGAAAGCCCCACCATTACCTCTTTTGCCCGTGAACGCGTTCCACACGTTCCAGCCGGGGGGGATGTATTCGGCATCTGCGTAGCCGTTGAAGTATTTGCCCACGAGGGCGGTTCGATAGCCGGCCTCATCGAGCCAGGTGGCTATCGTGGAGTCGTCTTCGAAAGCCGCGAATCCTCCATGAGGCGGTGAGTTCGTGTACACGCCGGTGCTGTGTGAGTAACGCCCGGTGAGTATTGACGCCCGGCTCGGACAACACAGCGAGTTGGACACGTAGCCCTGCCTGAACCTGATCCCGCGGTGGGCGATCTTCCTGCGCACCCGGGGCATCGCCCACATCGTGTCCGCTCGTTGGTCGTCCGTCACGATGACGATGAAATTGGGACGGTCGTCCGGGGCTTCTTGGGCTGCTGCGGAGTCTCGGCTGCCGGCGATCCCGGACGCGGCCGAGAGGGTCAGTGCCCCCGCGAGGACCGGCAAGAGCACCCGCTGGATACGAGACCGTTTGTTCATTGCGCCTTTCATCGAGTTCTGCCTGGGTAACCAGGGTCCGGTGATCCCTGTGGTCAAAGCCCCTCCGCACCAGGACCTGATCAGTTGAGTGCTATCACGCGGTCACGTCTCTCTGATCCAGAGTGCCCGGAGCGGGGACAATTTCTCCAAACCCTCTACCGGCCTGAAACCGTTTTGGGTAGCGTCCCACCCGTGCCAGTCCAGATCCGTAGGGGTAATCGTTGAAGAAACCGATTGGAATAGCGTTCCTCCTTCTCGCAGCGCTTTCGTTCCAGGGCGTCACCACCGCCGGCGAACGGACGCGGCCTCAGTTAGAGGGCAAGGTGCTCCTCCGAAACCCTCGGGTGAGAAACGCCCGCCAGATCGGCAGTTACGCACCGCTGCGGACATTCGGGCGCAGTCTCCATCAGGACAGGACCTCTGGAGTCCGGTCCGCCGGCCCCCAGGCCGCGGGAGGAGCGACCCCGCTCGTGTTCCAGGGTCTCAAGAGCAAGTCCTCCTTGACGCCCTCGGACGTCAACGGCGACGTTGGTCCGAATCACTACGTGCAGGGGATCAACTCCGGTAGCGGCACGACGATCGGAGTCTTCAACAAGAGCGGCACGCTGCTTCAGCGGATGGGCCTGCAATCGCTCTGGAAACGAGGGCCGTGTCGCAATCAGGCGCAAGGTGACCCGGTCATCCAGTACGACGCAATGGCGGGCCGGTGGCTCCTCACTCAGTTCGCGTTCACCGACACGGAGCGGGGCCCCCTCCCTCCCTTCTACGAGTGCATCGCGCTGTCGAATACCTCCGACCCCCTCGGTCCGGGCAAGACCTATACGTTCCTCGTAGACGGAACTTGGTTCCCGGACTTCCCGAAGTTCGGAGTGTGGTCAGACGGCTACTACATGACCGTCCATCTCTTCGACAAGGACTTCGACTTCAAGGGCCAAGGGGTTATCGCATTCGATCGAGCGAGCATGTTGGCGGGGACGAAACCGCGCGGCTCTTACCGCGACAAGGTCCCCGCCCAGTACTTCTACAACCCCAGCCACTACGGAGCGCTGCCTGCCGACGTGGTCGGAACCACGCCACCACCTCCCGGGGCGCCGAACTACATGGTGATAGCCAAAGACGACGACCTCTTCGCTACTACGACGGAAGATCGTATCGACCTCATGACCTTCACGGTCGACTGGGACAACTCCGACAACAGCAAGGTCCGCCGGGTGGCGAAACTACCTACGGCTCCCTTCAAGTCCGTTCTCTGTCGCGGATGGGGAGCGTGCATACCCCAGCCGGACAGCGCCATGGAGCTGGACCCCCTGGCCGGGTTCAAGGAGACCGGCAACCTGCTTATGTACCCGCTTAGCTACCGCAACTTCGGCACCTCGGAGTCCTTGGTTTTCAATCACACGGTCAATGTCGGCGACAACCGCGCAGGAATCCGCTGGTACGAGCTAGTCGACCCCGGGGGCACGCCGTCGGTCCGGCAGCAATCGACATTCGCTCCCTCGTCCCAGAACCGCTGGAATGGTTCCATCAGCATGGACGGGGACGGGAACATAGGGCTCGCCTACAGCGTGTCCGGTCGCAGTCAATACCCCTCGGTGCGCTACACCTCGCATCTCTCAGGTGACCCGCTCGACTCCATGAGGGCCGAGAGGTCGATAGTCGAGGGGGGCGGCTCACAGCTCGGCAGCAACCGTTGGGGGGACTACACCTCCACCCAGATCGACCCGGACGACGACTGCACCTTCTGGCACACGAACCAGTACTACAAGCAGAGCCGCTATTACAACTGGGACACGATCATCGGAGCCTTCAAGCTGCCGTCGTGTCCCTAGACCCGGCGCAGCTCAGCTCCTAGCGTTCGTCGGGATCCGAGTCGGGGAAGTCCTCCCGGAGGGGCTCATCGGGCCGGGCTTGCGGGCCTCTCGATGTCCCGGCATCGGTCATCGAACCGCCCGTGCTCCGCACCGGGTCGGCCGCGGCGGTATCGACCCCTCTCGCTCCCGTTTCGGTCGCCGGCACACCGCTGATGCTGCCGCCTCCGGCCGTCCCCTCTCCCACGCCGCCGAGACCCTGGCCCGTGCCGGGGACCTGCTCGGGGAATGGTTCCGGTTCCTCTGGAGGCGTGGCCCCGAAGCTGTCGATGCCGATCGGGTCGGGCTCGGCCTCGGCGGGTGGCTGCACGCCCTCGGGATCGAGGGATGGGACGCGCTCCGGGGGAAGCAACAACTCTTCTTGAGATAGGTCTGCGGCCGCGTAGTCGGCGCGGCTTACCTCGGCGGGGTCCGGGTCGGACGTGTCGATCGGCTCTGGTCCGCCCTCGCTTGCCGCACCTCCGTACTCACCGTCGGCCGGAGCTAGGTGGGGCTCCGTGGGTGGGTCCCAGGGGACGTTCTCCTCGAGCGCCCGGCTCATGTCCGTCTCGATCTTGGAATCGGGTCCGGCCAGGAGGTCGGGGTCTCCGATGAGGATCTCGTTCTCTGCAGGGATCGCCTGCTCGGTTTCGTGCGGGTCGACTGCACCTTCCCGAAGGTTGGAATCGACGAACAGCTCGGGGACGACCGATGTCGCGTATCCCTCTGCAATCAGTGTTGCTGCCGAGGCTTCGTCTGCCGTCGCGACCGACCCGCGCAGGACGACGGCGTCGCCCCTCGCCTCGACCTGGACTCGGCGAGCATCGACGCGATCGGATTCTTGCAGGGCCGCTTGTATCTCTTCGAGCATCTCAGGATCCATCACAGGCTCCTCTCAGTGGCTGGGGCCGCTTTGAGGGTGCAGCCCTTGCTCAACTTGCTTTTGATCGTCGAGGCAGAAGCGAGTTGCCGGACGCGCTTCGAGCCGTTCCTCCGGGATGTCCTTGCCGCATGCTTCGCATTTGCCGTAGGTCCCCTCGTCGAAGCGCTTGAAGGCGCGCTCGACTTCGGCGAGGTCGGTTTGATGCTGCTCGAGGATCGACAGGGCTTTTTCCTGCTCGAATGTCTCCGTGCCCTGATCGGCCGGGTGCTGGTCGTAGGTGGACAGCTCCTCGGTGGCGTTCTGAGGCTGATCGCGGGCGGTGCCCTCGTCCTCTTGAGAGATCAGTCTCTCGAGGCGCTCACGTTCTTCTTCCAGGCGGGTTCTTGCTTTGTTGTTGTCCATGAGAGGGGCTTACCACGAAAGCCTTTCGCTTAATCCCGCGTCGAGGCGTCATCCAGATGACTCTCCGCTTTCGGGAGCCGTCACTTCCTCGTCGAGCCACCATTCGATGGCTTGTTCAACGATGGCCGGTTTCTTTTCATGCCCCCCGTCGAATTCGACAAAGGTCACGTCGTATCCGTCTTGTTCGAGACGCGGGACGATGCGACGACTGGTCTGGTCGATGGGCAAGATTCGGTCCCCTATGCCATGCGAGATGAATATCGGAGGCTTGCCGTGCCGCTCTTCTTCTGCGGTGAATCCGGGAGACAGAGCGAGGATGTGACTGAAAAGGTCGCCGTTTGTCAGCCCCAGTGTCAATGCGTACGAGGCCCCGTCGGAGAAGCCCTGTATCGCAAGGTTCTGCTCGTCCACCGCATAGGTCTGGAACACCTTCTCGAGCGCACGGTCGATGAACTCGACGTCGGGCCCGAAACCTCCGACGATGACGTCCCAGGTCTGGCTTCGGGACTTCGGAGCGACGAGGATCAGCCCGGCCCCCTCGGCGAATGCGAGCAGGGACTCGATCCCTTTGTGGGCATCTCCTCCTGCGCCGTGGAGAGTGACGGCGAGTGGAGCGGGGCGCGCGGGACTGTAGGACTCGGGAACGAAGAGGAATCCGTCGAGCGACTCGCCGACGTCCAGCGGTTGTATGCCGGTTCGGATCTTGCCCCGCGGGTTCCGGGCGGGCCGGGCCCCGAGTCTTCCTGCGGCATGGTCGATTCCGCCTTCCGAGCCACCTCCCCCGATGTCTGGAAGCAAACCCTCTCCGCTAGATTGATCGTTACACGCGGCAGCAAGCCCGGCGGCAAGCGCGCCACACATCCCAAATCGCAGAATCTGGCGACGCGAGAGTTCCAAGTACGACCTCCGGGAACGGTGTGGGGGACCGACCTCCTTTGTCTACCCAGACGTAAACGACAGATGCCGGCGACGATCGGGGGCCGATCGAAGTTTCCTCGCGCTCCTGGGGTAGCGGGCGCGCACAACGGTGTCGGGCGACCGGGAGCCTCCAGAGCACCAACTGGAGAGCGGCGTCGTCCGTCGCTGGGACGGACGACGTATCGCGCGCGTTCTCTAGATCGAGAAGATGAGTCCCAGCAGGCCGACTGCCATTGCGGCCGCTGCCACTGCGGCAGGCCTGAACCTAGGACCCCACCCCACGTTGTTCATCTGTCCTCCTCGGACGCTCATCCACCGACCGTTTTGAGACGGTCGATCTCCGCCAAAAGTTCCACCGAGGGCAACGCTAGTCACTGAACCAAGCCGAATCCATACGTAATCTGCTTGATCTTTCGCCCCCGTTCGGGGCCGGACGGTGTTTTCGAGTCGCAGGGCAGGGTAGGGGCGTTGCGAGCGATGAATGAACTCGACCCGAATCCTTTAGGAGAGACGATGGCGGAGAGACCCGAAGAGCAGAGAGCCAACCAGTACGAAGAGACGGATTCGTTCACCGGAGGCCCGGGCGTCGTGGCGACGAAGTCGCAAGCTCGCGGCAGTATCGCCGGCGTAATCGTGGGGGCGATCGTGGGCGCGCTCATCGGCCTGGTCATTGGACTCCTCGCCGACGTCCTCGTCGTGGGGATCGTCGTCGGGGCGGTAGGCGGGTCGGTAGTGGGCGGGGTGGCCGGAGGGGGCCAGAACGCCAAACGAGCTCGTCAGAACAAGCCCGACGAAGCAGACCTCTAGTCACATCGGTTCGCCGTTAGCGCTTGGAACGGACCGACACCAGGGCGCCGGCCGAAAGAGCTAGGCGGGCCCGGACGTCGGAGGCTTGATCAGGTCGCGCACCGTCTGGCGGGCGGTGCCAGTGACGGCTCCCGTGAGCGCCAGCCAGGCCGCCTTCTTGGCGGCGGGGACGTGCTGGTCGACTTGCGGCGGGTCCTCCTTCGTCACGAGTCGCCACAGCGTCGTGATCACGTAGCTGGCCAGCTTCACTGCGATGAGTCCGGCAACGGTTGCCGCTATCGTCTGGAACAACGAGGGTTTCTGGGGGATCGAACCATCCGGCTGCGGAGTGTCCTTGGCCACTGTCTAACCTTCCTTTTAGCTCGGCTCTTCTGCAGTACGACTATGCCCCCGGGGGCCCCGGCTCAAGCCTCGGCCATCTCTCGGATCATCCCGACGAGATGATCGAGCTCCTCGCCTCCCTCGGCAGGACCGATCGCTATGATCCGGTCGCCGGCCGAGAACACGAAGCGCGGTTTCGGGCGGTAGGTCCACCGCCGACCTCGCTGGACCGCGAGCACGAACATCCCGGTCTCGGTTTCGATGGCCAGCTCGCGGATGGACTTCCCCTCTGCTTGGGAGTTCGGCGCAACAACGGTGTCGTGGCCGACCTCGTCGGATTCAACCAGTGCTGCGGCGATGACGGGATGGAGCTCCTCCCCCTGTTCCACCAGCCGGGTCATCTCGCGGGCGGAATCGAAGATCATCTCCGAGGCGTGGGCGAGGCGGATGAGGCCCCTGAGATCGTCCGGGTTGCGCGCCTCTTGTGCGCTTCGAAGGACCCAGGACTCGAGCTCGTCGTGCAGCTCATCCGAACGTCGCTCGAGATTCGTGACCTCTGCTGCCAAAGCCCGGTCGTTGAACAAGAGCGACGAGTAAGCCAGTCCAACGGCGACCTCTGCTGAGTTCTTCATCTCGATAAGGAGGTCTACGGCCTTGTCGAGGTCGTAAAGAGCGATGTCGGACCCTTCTGGGTCGTCGCCCGTGGCGACCGCGCCCATGAGCTCGCGCGCTTTCTTGACACCGTCCTCGGGGCCCTTGAGCAGGACCCGATCGTCGCCGAGCAGGACGAACTCCGCCCCGGGATCTAGGTTCCAGGTCCCTCCTCGGCGCGCGCCGATCAGCCACACACCCATCTCCACGGGAAGAGCAAGGTCGCGCAACGTCTGCCCAACGGCGGCCGAGCTCTCCTGCACCTTGACGCGAGAGACGATCTCGTCCGCGTGTCTGAGGTCCTCGCGCAGGTCCTCGATGATCCCCCAGCCGGAGACGACAACGCGGGCGATGTCCTCGGCGGCGTCTCCTATCTTTTCAACCGCGGCTGCGATCTCGAGAACGCCCGCCATGTGCTCGGCATCCTCGGGGCTCCTGGCCGCGAGGATCGCCAGGCGACGGAGGTCGCGGAGGTAGGCGAACATCCTCTCTTCGAGACGGCCGACCTCCTTGGCCAGGTCTGCATCGGCTAAGAACACTGCCGCGTAGGCAAGGTCGACCATGAGCTCGGAGGAGTCCTTGATCTCTGCAAGGAACTCCTTGACGGTACTCGGACCTTCTCCCTGCTCCACTGCTTATTCCCCCTTCCGAGCTACCGGCGGCGTCACGCCCGCCGGAGCGGTTTTCAGGCTACTCCGAACACGACTAGTGCAACGACAAGACAGATGACTCCCAACAGGTCCATCCCGCTCGTGACCAACGGGATGGTGTGGTTGTCGGGATCGAAGCCGAAGCGATGAGCGAGGATGGCTGCGTAATAGCCGATAAAGGCTGCCACGAGGGTCGCCAGCATCCCGCCTAACATGACAATTCCCACAAAGCGCAGAGCCCCCGGATAGGCCTGGTCGAAGACCTCCGCTATTCCCAGAGTGGCGAACGCGGTGATCCCGTAGACGGTGAGACCGAGGGCGAGCACGATCGTGAAGTCGAGGAGGGCCGCCGCCTCCGGCTTGGCCCTCGGCGAGATCGCCCCCAGATGGAGCTTGGAACCAAGGCGTGCGGCGAGGATGCCTCCGAGTGCTCCAGTGTTCTCCAGGAACCCCGGAAGGATGATCAGCAAGGCGGGAAGGGGCACGAAGATCGTCTCGGTGCGAGGCTCGACTACTGCGCCGGCGAGGACGTCGAGGACTATGGCAACGCACAGGATGGGAAAGCTCTCACGCACGATCCTGCGAGCGACCTGTCGCCCGGTTCGCCATCCCACCGCGAGAGCGATCGCGCCGACGACGAGGGAGACGCCACCGATGATCGGCGTTACGACGTCGATCCCCACGACGTAGGAGGCGGCCAAGATGGATGGGAGCGTCACGACGTCGCCGATTGCCGTGATGAGTGGGGCCCCCACGGAATCGAGGTCCCACCCCCTTCTGTAAGAGGTGATCGAAAGCACGACGGTCACGGCGAGGACGACTATCGATGACAGCAACCCACCGAGAAGAGCGACCGAGATGAGATCCCACAGGGACACCGTCTCGAGATCGAGGAGCGAGGCGATGGCTCGGGCGAGGGCCGCCATCGCGACTGAGGTGGCGATGGTGAGCAGAGTCGCGGACAAGACGTTCTGGTAGAGCAGCCCGCTCTTGTTTCTCGACACCTCGAGCAGACCGGAGTGGATCGAGGTCCCGAGGCGCGCGGACAGCGCTCCAAAGATGTTGCCTCGCATCCCGATGGACACCGGGATGAGGATGAACAGCCCGGGGACCGCGTCGATCCGGTGGGCCATGCCCGCCAGGACCAGACCGGCCACGAGCGAGGTGAGCGCTGCAATGCACACAGCGACGAATCCCTGCTTCATCGTGACGCGCTCCGAGGCCCAGTAGTCCACGACCTGTCGAGCCGGGTCCCGGACGCGCCGGGCGGTACCCCGGACGGCTCGCGCGGGGGGCCCGACCAGGATGCGCACGCCCAGCCCCACCCAGCGAACCGGGGTGGAAAGGATTCCCAGGCGTCTCCTGGAGGCGTTCTGCGTCACTTATCCCTCGCGATTTCCGTTAGGTGGCTGGAACTCCAAACCGATTTGGCCTGTCTAACCGAATAGAGAGTGACCGGCCGGGCCCCCTCGGGTGCCTGCCACAACGGTAAGCGGCGAAGGCTGAGCCGGCCGGTAAGGAGAGGAGCATCGATGGCAAAGCAAATCGCAGTCCGCGGGTCTCGGCCCCAACCGCTGCCCCGCGCCTCCCAGAAGTTCCCCCTCGGCCGCATCTGCAAGCACGAGGGGTGCGATACGCGGCTCTCGACTTACAACAAGCGGGACAAGTGCTGGGCACACGCGGAGATGAAGGTGCCTCGCCTGCGCGGCCGCAAGCCCGCCGCCGGCTCCGCCTAGATCGGTCTTAGGTACTCGAGGCTCCGACGTCTGCCGCTGGGGCTCAGTGGTCGTGACCGCGACCATGCACGGTGCCCCAAGCCTCCCAGGTGATGTGGCCGATCACCGCGGTGATTGCCAGGGCGATCAACGGATCGGCTATCGGCAATCCCAGTCCGACCAAGATGGCGCTTAACACGACCCCTCCGCTGACCACTGCATCGACCTTTGCGAGATGCCCGTCGGCAACCAGAGAAGGGCTGTTCAACTTCCGACCAGCTCGTGACCGGACCCGGGCGGCGATCCCATTCCCCACGACCCCGATGGCCCCGGCCAGCCCAAGGACCAGAAGATGGTCGGGCGTCTGCCTGTTGACCAGCTTGTCTACCGCAACCACGCCGGCGACCACCCCGCTCACGAAGATTGCGAAGACAACGGCCAGACCTGCATAGCGTTCGGCTCGTTGAGAGCGGAGAAGAAAGGCCAAACCCACTGGAACTGCAGTGAGGGCATCCCCCACATTGTGGATCAGGTCGGCAAGCAAAGCCGCGCTTCCTGAGGCGAGAAGGACTACGACCTGAGCCACCGCCGTGAGTCCCAGGATCCCCAGAGACGCACCGACCGCGCGCAGTCCCCCTCTGGTCCGGGCATCGAGTTCTGGTTCGTCATGCGTATGTATCGGGTCGAGGTGACAGGTTTCGGTGTGGGACACGCGGCGATCGTATTGGTCGCCGACTCAACCGTCATGACGGCCCCCTCCGGTCGCCGACTCAACCGTCATGACGGCCCCCTCCGTTCCGCTGGGGGATCGGCCGCGTCCGATATATCCTCGGTACGACCCGTATGTCTTCGTTCTCGATGGAGGCTCCATGCGTTCACGCGCGACTCTCGTCCTATTCGTTCTAGCCCTGACGGCGGGCACCGTCCTTGCCACCGCCTCGGTCTCGTACGCAGCCCCCGACCTGACCCTGGCCCAGGTGCCGGATGCCCAGCCCAACGACGATGAGGACGTCCAAGGTGGAGAGGGTCAGGACGGCGAGGGAGAGGGCCAATCCGATCCGGATGCCGAGAGCGGTGCCAGCCAGGAGGAGACCGAGGGGAGCACGAGCCCCGAGGTGACGGGCCCCCCCTGGACCTATCAGATGGCCCGCATCACGATCGTCCTGCTCGTCTTGCTGATGCTCGGCCTGGGCTACCTCTACTACCGCCTGGTGGCTTCCCGCCGCAAGGGCGAGGTCTGAGCCTCCGCCCCCACGCGGCACACTTGGCTCCATGGAGCTGATCGACCCGCGCGTCGCACGCGCCGTAGCTCGTCGCTTCACGGGCGAAAACGACCTCGAGGACTCCTATCTGATGGAGCGGCTCCGAAGCGACCTCTCGGAAGCCGTTCCTGACTCCGAGGACCTCGTCGCCGAGGTCAGTGGCATCCCCCGGCCCGCCCCCGTCCGCTGGGGCGTGATCGATCGCGTCGCATGGGCAGAGGCCAACATCGCCGGGATGGCGAAGCTGATCGAGCCCGTAGCCTCCCGGGTCTCCAAGAAGATGGAGAGCTCCCCCGTGGCCGTGCGCACGGCGCAGAAGGTCGCCGTCTCCGCCGAAGTCGGGGTCCTTCTCGGCTACATCTCCCGTCGCGTGCTCGGTCAATACGACGTCCTGGTCACCGATCAGGCGGAGAAAGCGCTGCCGGCGCGACGACTCCGTCCGGGCGCTCTGCCCGCCGGGACCCCGCTCTACTTCGTGGGCCAGAACATCGTCGAGACGGAGCGGAAGTTTGGCTTTGTTCCCAAAGACTTCGCGCTCTGGGTCGCGGTGCACGAGGTGACCCATCGGTTCCAATTCGCCGGTGTTCCCTGGCTGCAAGAACGGTTCTTCTCCCTCATCAGTGACTATCTGGGGTCAATGCAGCTGGACGCGCGCGGCCTGGCCGCCCGTCTCTCGGCGGCGGGTCGGAAGCTCATGGCCGGCTCGATCCCGCCGGAGGAACGCAATCCCATCTACCTCCTCTCGTCTGAGGAGCAGCGCCACAAGCTCGATCAGCTGCAGGCCCTGATGGCCGTCGTCGAAGGCCACGGCAACTACGTGATGGACGTTGTCGGCAAGGAGGTCATCCCCTCGTTTCCGAGGATGAAGCGCGTTTTCGAAAGGCGGCGCGAGCAGACGACGTTGCTTCAGCGAGCCCTCAACCACGTGATCGGCCTCGAGATGAAGCTGCGTCAGTACGAGCTTGGGCAGAAGTTCTGCGAGGGTGTCGTGGCAGCGGAGGGACCGCAAGCATTGAGCCGGCTGTGGGTGGCACCCGCTTCCTTCCCTTCCCTTGCCGAGCTACGCGAGCCGGACCTGTGGTTGAGGCGCGTGGCGTGAGCGCACTTCTTCTCTAGATGCAGCTCGGGGGTCCGGGCTTCGACATCGTCGAAAAGGCGCGCGATGCAATCGTGCGGCACCGCATGTTCGAAAAGGGCGACACGATCGTGGTGGCGCTTTCGGGGGGGCCGGACTCGAGTTGTCTTCTGGACGTGCTCGACCGGCTCACCGACACGTTCGAGCTCGACCTCGCGGTCGCTCACGTGGACCACGGGCTTGCCGAGGGGTCCGCTGACGTGTCCGCGGGGGTGACCACCCGGGCCGCGGAGAGCGGGCACGACGTTCACTTCGTGCGGGCTCCCGACCTCGAGGGTCCCAATCTCCAGGCCCGTGCCCGCAACTTCCGCTATGGCTTCCTCGAGACCATTGCGGAGAACGTGGGCGCATCTGGCATCGCCACCGGCCACACCCTCGACGACCGGATCGAGACGACCCTCGCCCGTTTGCTCCACGGGGCGGGGACCCGGGGGGTGGCGGGCTTGCTTCCGGTTGACGGCAACCGGGTCCGACCGCTTGCCACGGTCAGGAGATCGGAGGCGCGCGCCTATTGCGTGGAGCGCGACATCGAGTTCGTCGACGATCCGGCCAACGAGGACGATCGTTTCGAGCGCGTGGCGATAAGAAAGCGCCTCATCCCGGTCATCGAAGAACGGTGGGGGAGGGGGGCCGTCGACGCCATCGCGACCTCCTCGGAGCGGCTGCTCGAAGATGCGGTGACCCTGGACGGTCTTGCGGACACGCTCTTCATCCAACTCTCGAAACGCATCGAGGCTGGGATCCAATTCGAGAGGGCGGCCCTCAACGGAGTGCCGCGTGCTTTCCGGCGACGCCTCCTAGAAAGGTCCGTCGGCAGGGTGCGCGATCGCTCCGCGGGGATCGACGAGGTCCTCGACGCGCTCGACAAGAGCGTTTCCTCCAGTGGGAGCTTCTCGATTGCCGGTGGTGGCGAGATAGCTCTCTCCCCCGAGGCCGTCTTGGTTCGCCCTCCCTCCGACGGCGTGTCAGAGGGCCCGACTACAATTGACCGATGAACCAAGAGGTGCATGAAGACGTCGCCGAGATCCTCATTACGGCCGACGAGATCCACGACAAGATCTCCCACCTTGCAAAGCAGATCACCGAGGACTACCGCGGCAAAGACGTCCTGCTCGTGGGAGTCCTAAAAGGGGCCTTCGTGTTCATGGCCGATCTCGCCCGCGAGATACAACTCCCGCTCGAGTTCGACTTCATGGCCGTTTCGAGCTATGGGTCGGCGACGAAGTCATCCGGGGTCGTGCGCATCCTGAAAGACCTCGACTACGAGATCACCGGTCGTCACGTCTTGTTGGTCGAGGACATCATCGACTCGGGACTGACGATCTCCTACCTCTTGCGCTACCTCGAGGCGCGACGACCCGCGTCGCTCGAGATCTGCTCGTTGTTCTGGAAGAAAGGTGAGGAGGCCGTCCCCCTCGAGGTGAAGTACCCCGGGTTCGAGCTGGCTCCGGTGTTCGTGGTGGGCTACGGCCTCGATTACGACGAGAAATACCGCAACCTCCCCTACATCGGCGTGCTCAAGCCTTCGGCGTACGGCGCCGATACAGCCTCCTAACGCCACCCAATCAGGGGGTTTTTTAGCCGTGCCAGGCTGCTACGCTTTTCCGCAATGAACAGAGTCTTTCGTTCCGCCATCTTCTATCTAGTCCTGATCATCGCGGTGGTCTGGGTCTTCAACCTGTATCGGGCGAACGCGGACAGCCCGCAGGAGATGACCGTCACGCAGTTCAACCAGGCGCTCGTCGAGGGCGAGATCGACAAGGTCGAGTTCCTGACGAAGGACGAGAAGGCGGTCGGCGAGATCGGCGGGGAGCCCTTCGAGGTGTTCCTGCCCAAGGACACGATCGACGACTTCTGGGAGACGGCTCGGGACCAGGAGGGTCTCGAGGTCACTGCGGATCCCCAGGCGGGATCGGTGTGGCTGTCGGTTCTCTTCCAGTTCCTGCCCATCCTCTTGATCGTCGGTTTCTTCTTCTTCCTCATGCAGCAGATGCAGGGTGGCGGGAACCGGGTCATGTCGTTCGGCAAGGCCAAGGCTCGGCTCGTCACCAAGGACCAGCCCAAGATCACCTTCACCGACGTCGCCGGGCTCGATGAGGCCGTCGAGGAGCTGCAGGAGATCAAAGAGTTCCTCGCTGCGCCCCAGAAGTTCCAGGCGATGGGGGCCAAGATCCCCAAGGGCGTTCTCTTGTTCGGCCCCCCCGGGACCGGAAAGACCCTTCTCGCTCGCGCCGTTGCCGGCGAGGCCGGCGTCCCCTTCTTCTCCATCTCCGGTTCGGACTTCGTCGAGATGTTCGTCGGCGTCGGGGCAAGCCGTGTCCGCGACCTCTTCGAGCAGGCCAAGGCCAATTCCCCGTCGATCGTCTTCATGGACGAGATCGACGCGGTCGGTCGTCACCGCGGCGCGGGTCTCGGCGGCGGGCACGACGAGCGGGAGCAGACCCTCAACCAGCTTCTCGTCGAGATGGACGGCTTCGACGTCAAGAGCGGCGTCATCCTCATTGCCGCCACGAACCGCCCCGACATCCTCGACCCGGCCCTGCTTCGTCCCGGACGGTTCGACCGTCAGATCGTCGTCGATCGTCCAGACCTGAACGGGCGCGCCGGGATCCTCAAGGTCCACACCCGCGGCAAGCCTCTTGCAAACGACATCGATGTCGAGGTGCTGGCTCGCCGGACGCCGGGATTCACCGGTGCCGATCTTGCCAACGTCATCAACGAAGCCGCGCTGTTGGCCGCTCGCTTCAACCGGAACGAGATCAGCATGGTCGAGCTCGAAGAGGCCATCGACCGGGTGCTCGCCGGACCGCAGCGTCGCAGCAGGTTGATCTCCGACAAGGAGAAGAAGGTCATCGCCTATCACGAGGCCGGTCACGCCCTCGTATCGCACGCGCTTCCCAATGCCGACCCCGTCCACAAGGTCTCGATCGTGTCCCGCGGCCAGGCCCTCGGCTACACGCTGACCCTGCCCACCGAGGACAAGTTCCTCGTCAGCCGTTCCGAGCTCATCGACGAGCTGGCGATGATCATGGGGGGCCGGGTCGCCGAGGAGATCGTCTTCAACGAGCCGACGACCGGCGCCCAGAACGACATCGAGAAGGCGACCGTCATCGCGAAGCAAATGGTCACGAAGTTCGGGATGTCCGAGCTCGGCCCCCTTGCGCTCGGACAGAGCGAGGGACAACCCTTCCTCGGACGTGACTTCGGCCACATCCAGGACTACTCCGATGACGTCGCCACGAAGATCGACGCCGAGATCCACCGCTTCATCGACGAAGCTCACGACGAGGCCCGGGAGATCATCTTGAAGTACCGGGACAAGCTGGACCTCATGGTCGAGCGGCTCCTCGAGAAGGAGAGCATCGACAAAGAGGAAGTGCAGGAGATCTTTGCCGAGGTCGCCAAGCAGTCTCCCGAGAATCCCGTCGAGCGCTACCGCCTGAAGCGGGATACGCGCGACGAGGAAGAGCGCCCTGAAGCCGAAGAGCCCAGGCGCAAGCGGATCCCGCGACCGGCTCCGAAGCCGCGGCTCGGCGAGATCTAGAGACCGTTGTCGCAGTCCTCACAAGACGAAAACATCCGCTCGCTCCGCCCCCAGGAACAGGTTGACCAGGACGTCATAGCCGACGCCGTGCGGACAATCCTCCAAGCGATCGGCGAGGATCCGGACCGAGACGGGCTGCAGCGGACCCCCGAACGCGTTGCCCGGATGTATGCCGAGATCTTTGCGGGTCTGCAGGAAGACCCTCTCGAAGAGCTACGCGTCGTATTCGAGGCCGGTCACGACGAGATGATCATGGTGCGTGACGTCCCGCTGTACTCGATGTGCGAGCACCATCTCGTTCCCTTCATTGGGTCTGCGCACGTCGCGTACATCCCGAACACCAAAGGTCAGATAACCGGGTTGTCGAAGCTCGCCCGGGTCGTCGAGGGCTACGCGAGGAGACCGCAGGTCCAGGAACGCTTGACCACGCAGATAGCTGACGCGATCGAGCATGCCCTCGAGCCCCGGGGGGTCCTCGTCGTGATCGAGGCCGAGCACCTCTGCATGAGCATGCGCGGGGTTCAGAAAGCCGGGAGCCAGACCGTCACCTCGGCGGTGCGCGGCATCTTCAGAGAGAACGACGCGACGCGCGCCGAGGCGATGAATCTCATCGCCCGCGGATAATCACCCGACCAGGACTAACACCCGAAGTTTGTCCCCGGTCGTTCGGATTCCGATCGTCTAGGGACAACCTTCTCGCTACGCTTGATCGATAGCGGCTGCATAGACTCCTTTGATGAAGCTTCGGTGTGGGTCTTCGGTCCTGTCGCTCGATCGCACGGCGGTCATGGGCGTCCTCAACGTCACGCCGGACTCCTTCTCCGACGGTGGGCTGTGGGTCGAGCCGGAAGCCGCCGTCGAGCACGGGCTCGCCATGGTGGAGCAGGGCGCGGCGATCATCGACGTCGGAGGCGAGTCGACGCGCCCGGGGGCCGAGGCCGTGCCGGAGGACGAGGAGCTGCGCAGGGTCCTCCCGGTGATTGAAGGCCTCTCTCGGGCCGGTGTCGAGTTCATCTCTATCGATACCCGCAAGGCCTCGGTTGCGGCGGAAGCGGTGAAGGCCGGCGCCAACATCATCAACGACACCGCCGGCGAGGAATCCGACCGGTCGATGGATTCGCTTGCGGCTGAGACCGGCGCTGCGATCGTCGTTATGCACTCGCGCGGCACGCCCGCGACCATGAAGGGGCTGACGGATTACGAGGACGGCGTCGATAGGCACATCGTGCGCTTCCTCCAACAGAGGGGCGCCGAGCTCGAAGCAGTAGGGGTCGACCGCCCATCCATCGCCCTCGACCCCGGTATCGGTTTCGCAAAGACCGCGCAGCAAAGCGCCCGCCTTTTGAGGGACATCGGCGACCTCTGCTCCGCTGGGTACCCAGTGCTCGTCGGTGCCTCCCGGAAGTCGTTCATGGGACAGCTCTTGGGACTCGAGGAGGGCGAGCGACTCGAGGCCACTGTGGCCACAACGGCATACGTGGTCGCGCAAGGAGTCGCGCTCGTCCGCGTCCACGATGTGGAGCCCAACGTCCGCGCGGCCCGGATGATCGAGGCGATCATGGGTTCGGAAGGGCCCTGACGCCATGGACTCCATCAAGATCGAAGGCTTGTGGGTCGAGACACACATAGGAGCGACCGAGGCCGAGCGCGCCGAGGTCCAGCCCGTGCTCCTCGATCTCGAGATCGAGGCGGACCTCCGTACGGCGAGCACCTCGGATGAGTTGGAAGACACGATCGACTACGCACAGGTCACGACTCTGGTGGCGGAGTTGGTCGCCGAAAAGAACGTCAAGCTGCTCGAGCATCTGGCGGGTGAAATAGCGGAGGCGGTTCTGGCGTTGCAGGGCGTGAGGGCGGTATCGGTGCAAATTGCCAAAGAGACGCCTCCGGTAGGGGAGAATGTCCGGAACATCGCGGTGCGCATAGAAAGGTCTCGGTCATGACCGTCGCCCACATTGGGATCGGTTCGAACGTCGGAAGCAGAAGCGAGTTCTGTCGGCGCGCGGTTGCAGAGCTCAAAGACGCGCCGGGCGTCCAGGTGGACGGCACATCGAGCCTCTACGAGACCACCCCGCTCGGTGGCCCTCCCCAGCGATCCTTCGTGAACCTCGTCGTGCGGACCGACGTCGAGATAGAGCCGCGCCCCCTACTCGAGCTGTGCAAGTCGATCGAGCACCGATTGGGTCGTGAACCAACCGACTTGCGCTGGGGGCCTCGTGTCGTCGACCTCGACATACTTACGTTCGGCGAGGAGAAGATCGTCGAAGCCGACCTCGAGATCCCGCATCCTCGAATGACCCAACGTCGATTTGTCCTGGTGCCGCTCCTGGAGATCGATCCAGGCGCGAGCGATCCGTGGGGCCGCCGGTACGCCGACTGGATCGAGGAAGCCGAAGGCGACGTCGAACTCCTCGAGGCCTTCTAGGCAAGACGTGGCAACCCGCACTCTTCGTGCCTCCGCAGTGGCGGGGGCTCTCGTCATCGTCATCGGGCTCGGCGTCTTCGCGGGCAGCGCGGCTCCCGCGGCGCAGCGGTCGGAACCTCTTCGCATCGAGAAGCTCGACCTCCGGGAACTGGCTGACGAACGGGCCTTGTGGGTCCCCGGCGAGCTGCTGGTCGGCTTCAAACCGCGCGTTAGTCGGTCGCTTGCTGCGCGATCGGTGGCCGCACAGGGGGCGAGGGTCAAGGAGCATCTCCCCGGCCTCGACGTGAGCGTCGTGGACCTACCGCCGGGGCTCTCGGTCGCCGACGCCGCGGCGGCTTACCGACGTAACCCTCTCGTCGAGTTCGCAGAGCCCAACAAGCTCATCCACAGCAGCGTCACGCCTCCGAACGATCCCCGCTTCTCCGACCTCTGGGGCTTCCACAACATCGGACAACAGCACCGGATCACCGACCCGCTCCCGACCACCGCGGCGGGCGAGCCGGACGCGGACGGCGATGTGCTGCAGGCCTGGGAGAAGGAGACCGGTCGCGATCGCACGGTCGTCGCCGTGATCGACAGCGGTGTTGACGTCAATCATCCGGACCTCGACGCGAACCTTTGGAGGAACCCGGGCGAGATCCCCGGCAACGGCCGGGACGATGACGGAAACGGTCGGGAAGACGACGTGCACGGCTGGGACTTTGCCGAGAGCGACCGCTCCTTGCTCGAGTCCGACGATTCGATTGCGGGCGCGGACCACGGAACTCACGTCGCGGGGACGGTAGCTGCCGAGCGCAATAACGGGATCGGGGTGGCGGGCGTCTGTCCGGGTTGTCGGATCATGGTCCTGAAGTTCATGCGGCCGAGCGATACGGACGGAGACAACGAACCCGACACAATGGTCGGGACGTTGGGGGCCGAGCTGAGGGCGCTCGACTACGCCCGCCAAGAGGGCGCCGACATCGTCAATGCGAGCTTCAGCACCTTTCTGTGGTCTTCCACAGAACGGCGGGCGTACCGCAGGGTGGGCAACGCGGGGGTCTTGACCGTGGCCGCCGCCGGCAACTCGAGTCTCGACAACGACCTTGCCCTGAACTACGAGTTCCCCGACGGCTCCCTCGGGTTCTCGCCCGAATACCCGGCAAGCTTCACCGTCCCCGAGATCCTTTCGGTTGCGGCCTCGAATCACAACGACGAATACGGTTACTTCACGGGTTGTGCGACGGAGTTCCCCAAGTGGCGGTGCGAGTTCACGAGCTGGGGACACGATTCGGTCGACCTTGCGGCACCGGGCGTAGATATCGTGAGCACAGTTCCCGGCGGGGGCTACGAGATGTTCAACGGGACTTCGATGGCGTCCCCGTTTACCGCCGGCGCCGCGGGGCTCGTGGCTTCTCGCCACCCGAGATGGGGCCCCCTCCAGATCAAGAACGCCCTCATGAACTCGGTGGACAAGCCGAGCTCCTTGAAGAGGATGCCCGCCTTCAGCGGCGGCCCGGCGGAGGGGAAGTTCACCCGCACCAGCGGGCGCGTCAATGCCCGAGACGCTCTCGATGCATCGACCTCGCAAGCGACCCCCAGGACGGACGGCAACATCAACGGGGCCCGTAGCATCCGCGGCTTCGAGTCTGGGAGGGTCAATTGGCCTGCGGATACCAACGACGTTTACAAGCGCAAGTTCCAGAAGGGCCGGGAGTACGAGGTCGTTCTGAACGGCCCGCAGACAAAAGACTTCGACCTGATCGCGTGGAAACCCGGTACTAAGGAGATCTGGCAGCTGGAGCAAGATTGCTTCTTCGGTGACCGCGGTCGGTGCAAGCTGCTTCGTTACGCGCAGAAGCAGGATGAAACGAAAGCCGACGAGCGTTTCCGCTTCACGGCAAAGAGAACCGGGACCTACTACATCCACGTAAGCGCCTACCTGTTCAACAAGGGCGACTACAAGCTGCGCATCCGACGTATCTAGCGGGCTCCGTCCCGGCCCGGTCGCCGTATGCTGCTGATCCGACCGGTACCCGATCACGGTGTGGTCCAGCTCCTGGACGACACCGGCGGACTGGAGCGTGACATCGCATGGAAGCTAGGCCGATCTGGCGAGTGGCCCTCGTGGGCGCGGGCAGAGTGGGCACCGCGGTCACTCAAATACTGGCGCAGGCCGGCCACCCCATCGTGGGGGTCTCGTCTCGGACCCGGTCCTCCCAGGAAGATGCGGCCCGACGCCTAAGCTGCCCCACCTTCGACTTCCACTCGAAGGTCCCCGAGACGGACGTCATCCTCGTGGGGGCGGGGGACGAAGCCCTCGAAGAGATCGCAGGAGCGCTTGCGCCTCATCTGAAAAGGGGGACTCGGTTGTTTCACTTCGCGGGTTCACAGGGAGTGGCCCCCTTCGAGATCGCCCGATCGGCAGGCGCGCGGGTCTGCGCCACTCACCCCGTTCAAGCCTGTCCGGATATCGATACGGCAGTGACCCGTCTCCCAAACTCTGCGTGGGGTATCACCTGCGCGCCGGAGGACGTCGACTGGGTAGAGGACCTCGTCGTGCATGACCTGCACGGTCATCCCCTCCACGTCCGGGAAGAGGACCGAGCGGTGTGGCATGCAAGCTCGGTGATGGTCTCGAATGGCATTGCGGCGCTCTTGGCCATAGGCGAGTCGATGATCAGGTCGACGGGAGTCGACAACCCCGAGCTCGTGTTGAGCCCACTCGCTCTCGGAACCGTCCGAAACGCACACGAGGGTGGAGGAGGTGGGGTGACTCTGACGGGGCCGGTTGTGAGAGGTGAGAAGTCGGTCATCGAACGGCATGTGCGCGCTCTGCGTGAGCGCGGTCTGGTCGAAGGCTACGAGCAAGTGCTGAGGATGATCGTTGTGGCGGCTCGGCAGGCGGGGCGTATCGACGGCACCTCTGCCGAGACGATGATGAAGCTCGTGGGGAATCGATGAAGGTCGTTCGCACGGTCGACGAGATGCGCGCCGCCGTTGCAGACGAGCGGGCTCGACAACCAGTCATCGGCTTCGTTCCGACCATGGGCGCTCTGCACGAGGGACATCTATCGCTCATCCGGGCCGCCCGGTCCGAGGCCGACCTCGTCGTCGTCAGCATCTTCGTGAACCCGCTGCAATTCGGCCCCCGCGAGGACCTCTCGCGCTATCCCCGCCCGGAGAACAGAGACCTGGAGTTGGCCGAACAAGAGAAAGCCGACATCGTCTTCATGCCGTCGGTTGAGGAGATGTATCTCCCCGGTGCGGACGTGCGCGTGTCGGCTGGAGAGCTCGGGAAGATCCTCGAGGGGGCCATCCGCCCCGGACATTTCGACGGCGTCTGCACCGTGGTTGCCAAGTTGCTCAACATCGTTGCTCCGGACGTCGCTTTCTTCGGACAGAAGGACGCCCAACAGGTC
>JALZBR010000165.1 GCA_030863485.1 Actinomycetota bacterium | reverse complement strand
GGTCCGACGACCACAACCACGGGTCCGACGACCACAACCACGGGTCCGACGACCACAACCACGACGCGGCCCACCACCACCACCACGAGGCCGACCACCACCACGACGGCGCCGGGCGCTACATGTCTGGGGGTGCCCGCCACCATCATCGGCGCAGGCGGCGATGACAGGATCAAAGGCACACCTGGAGACGACATCATCGTCGGGGGGACTGGCGACGACAGGATCGACGGCGGGCCCGGCAACGACATCATCTGTGGCGGCCCGGGCGACGACGTCATCTCCGGCGGCCCCGGTGACGACCGCCTTTCAGGAGACGAGGGTGACGACCATCTCGACGGCGGCCCCGGCGATGATTGGCTGTCGGGGGGCCAGGGCGATGACCATCTCCGCGGCGGCCCAGGCGACGATGTTCTCGACGGCGGCCACGGTGAGGACTGGTGCGTCGGCGACCCCGGTCGGCACGATGGCCGCGACTGCGAGGATGGAAAGCACGACGACAAGGACAAGAACCACAAGGACAAGAACCACAAGGACAAGGACCACAAAGGGAAGGGCAAAGGGAAGGGCAAAGGGAAGGGAAACGGATGGCAGGCGCGGCTTCAGAGCTTCCTGCGCGCCGACCTCCTCGGGCTGCTTAGGTTGTGAAATATGCGATGTCATGCATGGAGGCCGCTCCAGGGACCTGGCGCACTGCAGGCATGGGCGACGACGCACGAAGGACAAGTGCCGCGAGCTGGTGGTCGTCCGCAAGGAGGTTGAGCGGCTGGGCAAGGCGGTCGAAGATCGTGCGGTGGAATTGGCGGCTCTACGCGTAAACGCCGCGGTCGACGACCGTGAACATCGTGGAACGGGAAGCGCGGCGCCCACGGCGGGCGGGCGGATCGGGCGGGTCGAGGTCGCATAGTACTCTGACCACGGTTCTACCTAGTAGCCCCGACCGGATTTGGACCGGCGTTGCCGCCTTGAGCGGGCGCTAGGGGCCGTTTCGGCGAGTGCCATGCAGTGTCGCACCATGCCTCTGACCAGCACATTTGTCTTGCGGGGTGGCACCCGATGACGCCGTCAGAGACGGGGTCTCACCGGAAATGTGACATGGACGCCGGCCCGGCGGGACCAGACCTAATCTCATTGGCAATCCCCCAGCGTCGGAGGAGCGCGTTGCAATACTCAGCTGACCGCCCTGATCGGCGCTCGTCCCGCACCGCCCAGACGTCCCGGTGGATCTTCAGATATGCGGCGTTGCTGCTTGCGGTCATGACGATGAGCTGCGAGGGGCGTCAGGGCATGCCGCAACTCCAAGGAGCGGGCGACCATCCTTACGCTGGACTGGAGCAGCGAGAGGTCAAGGCGCTGTCGGCGGAACGCACCGCTGAGCTGCTCGACGGACGCGGCATGGGCTACGCCCTGGCAGCTGAGCTGAACCACTACCCCGGTCCCCTGCATGTCTTGGAGCTTGCGCACGACCTGCAGCTTTCGTCTCGCCAGGAGGAAGACGTCCGGCGGACGATGAACGCGATGCGAAAGGAGGCGCTGCGACTGGGACGTGAGCTCATCGACCGAGAGGCCGAGCTGGATCTCGCCTTTCGCTCAGAGAGGATCGACGCGGACCGAGTGGCGCGGCTCACCGGGGAGATTGCTGCAGTAGAGGGGCGACTGCGAGCTGCCCACCTGCAGGCTCACTTGGAGACCAAAAAGCTGCTCACACCCCAGCAGGTAGCGCATTACGATCACTTGCGCGGCTACACGGCTGCACAGCTGGAAGACGGGGGTCACGGCCACGATTCTCACCAGTAAGGGTCCGTGGAGACGGGCCTGCTTTCGGGTCGGGCGAGTCCACTCGACAGCTTCTTCGCCAGCGCCGTTCCCGCTTCGCGACGCAGACTAGCCAGCATCTCGACGCGACGCCGTCGTACGGGCGCGCCTCCTAGGACGCCATTGCATGGACTGAGGCCCCGCAGGAGGGCCGATGGGCTGGCGTTGGCGCCTCCCCAGAGTCCGGTGATGCGCATACCGGTCATTCCGGTCGTACTTGTTACGGCGCAGGAGCGGTGTATACGGCGTAAAGCCTCCAGCCGAAAGCGGCGAACCCCGTGGCCAGCGGGCGAGGAGACCTACGAGGGGCTCATTAGAGCCCATTGACTCCTAGTTCCCACAGCGCGACGGTATGCGCGACGTTCTATGGAACGTCAAAGGCCGGAAACGACCGGGCATGAGTGCGGTAGCGCGCCCCGGCCTAAACGGTTGTGCCCAGCAATAAGGGAGAGTTTGGCGTGCCTGATCGCCACGCCAAAAGCGAACGAACGACTGGCGATTATGGCTGTAACAAAGGAAGGGTCCTGCTGCACCGGTAACACCATGGATACCACACCTCCCTCCTTTCCCCGCACGCAGTCGGATGCCCCCCACCGCTCTGTCCGGCGTGTAGCGAATCCTCATGACGAGCATGAGGCGTTCCCCGGCCCCCCAGAGAGGAGTGAAAGAGAGAGGAGTGAAAGCATGAAGACAATCACGGTGCGCGAAGACGTCCGAATCCGGCTGAATACCCGCAGCTAGCGGCGCGCCGCTACCGGCAACCTGAGAGACCCGTCATGCATACATACCTCGAATCGAAGGACGTGGACGCCTTCGTCATCGACCCGAAGAACCTACAGCGTGAGGGAGAGGGCTCCCCTGCGGAAGCGCTGCCTGCGGATCAATCACGGCCACCGTCGGTACCCGAGCCCCCCCATCGGGCCTCGATGACGCCAGCAGGGCGTGGACCCGACTGGGAGGAGCAAACCGCGTCCGGTGCCCCGCGAAGACATGATCGTGAACGACGGGACTACCAAGCTCCAGAGGGAGCGGCCTGCCTCGATGTGGATAAGGTGGCTCGGCGGCTAGGAATCGCTCCTGACGCCCTGCGACGTGCTGTCAGACGTTGGGGGCGCTTACAGTGCTGGGTGCTCGCGCGCCTCGTGGGCGACGCCGGCACCGACTCCTGTCCACCCTGGATTAGCATCACCGCGCTAGCCGCAGAGTACGCAGGGGGCCAGCCCGGCCGCCAAGAGGTCGAATCGATACGACGTGTCTGCATGCGGCTCGCGCAGCTTGGGCTGGTCGAAACCAGCCAACTATGGATCCAGCGCGAGGAGAAGGCTCCGGCACTGACCTCACTCAGAAGACAAACCAAAACGTGGAGGCGCCACCTCTGCATCCAGCTTTCGCCCGATGCAGGGAGGAGGATCGCGGGCCTCTGCAGCTAGGGATACGGGCCGTTCCGACATCACCCTGCCGCTGGGATTTGCAAGTGGCGGTCTTCTTCACGCACGAGGCGAGGGGCTGCAACAGACGGTCGAGTGGTACAAGGCGGGCCACAGACACTGAACCATAGAGCGAGTGCCTGGCCAGGTTTTCACGCAGCCAGCGGGAGCCAGCCGGCGCCAGCGGGTCGAGCCCGCTTCGACTGGCGGCATAGGGATAGCTTCGCAGCAGAATGCGACTGTACCTACCTGAGGAAGAGGATAGTGACGGTCTGGCCGAGCGCTGGTCGGACGTCATCACAACTGCCCGTCGCCGCCGAAACGACAAGCTAGCCGCGACGCGACCATCCGCCGTACGAAAGCAGCCGCCCTGGTCGGGCCGTCGATTCGGTGCTCCAATCGTAGGCGTCGCTATCGCCCTCTGGCTAACGGCAGGGGTATGGGGCGCGCGCCCTCCTGGGGGAGACGCCACCCTCGGCCACCTCATCCTGGCCGAGTTCAGCATCGACCACATTCTCGGCGAGTGGCAGCTCGATGGGTGGTCGCCGAGGTTCAACCTCGGTTACGAGACCTTCCTCATTCTTGGGCCGGGATTCTTCTGGGCCGTCGGCTTGGTGAAACTGCTCTCACTCGGCCTGCTCTCCACTGCAGGCGCTTTCAAAGTGGTCGTCGTCACGTCGTTTCTGTTCCTGCCCCTCGTCGTCGCCTTCCTCGCCCGCTCCTTCGGACTCGATCGCAGAGAGGCTGGGATCGCCGCGATCCTGGCCCTAGCGGTGAACAGCCCTTTTGGGGGTATGGGGCTCCACGGTCTCTTCGGCAAGGGCCTGGTCATTCAGCAGTTCGCGGCGGTCTTCTTCTTCCTTGCGCTAGGCAGCATTCTGCGATTAGTGGCCGATCCCACTCCCCGCTGGACCATCCTGACGGCTGCGACGCTCACGGCCCTGCTCATCACCCACACCCGCTCGGTCATCGTGCTCGGCGCGATGCTCCTCATCCTCTTCGTGGCCGTACTGCTAGAGAGGGTTGTCCCTGCGCTGGTCATCATCCGGCCCGGACCGTGGTGGACCGAGAGGGGACTCTTCACCTCGCGGTCTCACGAGAGGGGTCCACAAGACGATGTGCCGCTGTTGTCGGGTCGGGTTCTCGGATTCCTCCTTGCCGCCACGGCGCTGGCCTCCGCGCTCGCCAGCTTCCACCTGCTACCGCTTCTCCCCCACCGTGACCTGCAAGGTCCCGTGATCGAATTCGCCACTCCTCCGCTTGCGGAGCGGCTCGGCACGATCATGCGAGGCGAGGTCCTGTTCCATCCTTTCATCGCCTTTGCGGTCTTAGTGGGGTGGGGTTTCGCCTTCACTGGCATGCGAAAGTACCGGCCACACATGCGCGCGTTGGCCGCCACTCCTGTCGTCTACCTGGTGGTTACCCATTGGGCGGTGCGGCAGTGGCCCGGCAGTGTGCTGGCTCACCTTCCCGAAGGAGGACTCGGCTACGCGGGAGGGCTGGCCATCCTTCCACTCGCGGTCCTTTTCGCCCACCTCAGCTACCGCGGTTGGGGCTGGCGCGGAGATGCAGGCACGCTGGCGCTTGCCGCGGCTTTGGTGGTCATCTCCCAGCTGTCGGCCAGAGACGTCGCCCGCCAGATGCCCGATCCCATCCCGCAGATGCACGAGGCGGCACGGCAGCTCCGCCAACTGGTCCCCGACCAGGCCCGGTTCGCGACGGCTCGTAACACAGGCGAGAGCAACCGCACTGGTATTCCCAACCCGGACCTATGGCTCGCGTGGGCGTCCGGACGCAACACGTTGAACAACTTCGGGCCCGAGTTGCCAGGCCCTGCGGAGCGGCCTCTCGAGGCGGAACGCTTCGTCGACAAGCCCCCCGACTCTGCCGCCGAAACCCTCTCTCGCCTCGGCGTCACCCACGTGGTGGCTCTGTCCGATGAGTCTGCCGAGCGCCTGGGGCGCTCCCGTCTTCTTACTGAGGTATGGCGATCCTCGCCGCTGGCGATTCTGGCCGTCTCGCCCCGCAGCGGACAACCGCCTCCGGCTGCGCTCGTTACTTTCGACGCTCCGGGACGCGCCAGGCTGGTCGGATCCGAGCCCAACCTCATCGCCATTCAGACCGAGCCCAGCCACCCGACCCGGGCCACCGCCACCATCGCCGTCAGCTGGTCTCCCAAATGGCAGGGCCTACTTGACGGACAACCGGTGAACCTGCGGAGGTCATCGAACGGGTTGATCGAGTTGGACGTTCCTGCCGGGTCAGCTCGGCTCATGCTCAAGTTCGGCCCTGACAGTTGGGACCGCCTGGGCTGGGCAGCGACGCTGGCCACCCTCGTACTGGCGCATAGACGGCGTGCAAGGCGGCGGGCGTCTCTGTCCCCGGGGCCGGGCGTTGCGGGTGCTCCCCGGGAGGTCGAAGCGCTCCGAGAGGTATCCGAGGTTGCAGCTGCCCCAGTCACATCCTCCAGAGCCGAGCGGGTCGCGCAGGCCCTCCTCGAGGCCGTAGATGTCTCATCCGGCCAAGAACCGTCCGACTACCGCGAGGATGACGCCCCCTCCAGGGCCGAGCGCGTCGCGCAGGCACTCCTCGCGGCCGGTGACCCCTGTCAGGGCAACGAGCCAGTTCGACCTTCCGAGCAGGACATCGGCGCCAAGTAGCGGTCAGGCTTGCCCGCCCAGGCCCAGCCTCTCTCCCAATGGCGTGCGGCGTGATGAGCAGGAGACACCGAGTAAGACGGAGCAGCTCACATTGCGACTCCCGTAGCTCGCCCGTGAAGCAGCGAGGAATTCTGCTTTCTTCCTCATCCTTTGGATCGGGTCGAGTT
>JALZBR010000118.1 GCA_030863485.1 Actinomycetota bacterium | reverse complement strand
CGCGTAGGAGAACCCCTCGAGGTCGGAGAGGATCACGGCCAGCCGGAACTGCTCGGGGAGGTCGTCGAGCGCCTCGACGATGTCGGAGTCCAGCAGGGAGTCCAGGACCTGACTCTCCGCGCTCTCGCTGAACTGGGGATCGTGCTGCTTGAGCTCCTGGTAGAGGTCGAAATCGCCGAGCTCGTCGACCGAGACCTTCTCTTTCTCTCTCTGCTTCTTCCGGTATGTGTTGATGTAGGCGTTGGTGAGGATCCGGAAGAGCCACGCCTTGATGTTGGTGCCGGGCTCGAAGCTGGAGAAGGAGCGGTAGGCGCGCAGCATTGTCTCCTGGACCAGGTCCTCCGCGTCGGCCGGGTTTCTCGTCATCCTCAGGGCCGCGCCGTAGAGCGAGTCCAGGAGCGGTATGGCTTCCTGCCTGAAGCGCTCCTCCTCCGAAGCCGTGAGCCGCGTCGCCGACGTCTCAGCCACCGGGCTTTCCTTTCATGGGCGCCTCGAGGATCCCCGAATCGAATCCGACGAGCAGCTCGCTCTTGGCGCGGTGCTCGGCGAGCGCGATCTCGATGAGCACCTGCAGAAGCTCTCCAAAGCTCGTGCCGGTCGCCTCCCAGAGATAGAAAGAAAAGGAACCCGGCAGGGTGTTGATCTCCATCACCCAGCACTCGCCGGTCTCTTCTTTGACGAACGAGTCGATGCGGGCGACCCCGCTCGCCCCCAGGGCGGCGAAGGCCTTGAGGGCGTTGTCCTGGACCTGCTTGGTCAGGGTCTCCGAGATGGGGGCCGGGATCCTCCGGTCTTGGGCGGCCATGCCCGCCGGCTGCTTGGCGCCCTTGGCGCCGCGCAGGTACTTATCCGAAAAAGTAAGGAACTCCTCCCAGGCGACCGGTTGCTCGCACACGCTGACCCGCGCCTCCACGCCGGCGCCTCCCAGCACCGAGCAATTGACCTCGATGCAGCCGTCCATCGCGGGCTCCACGAGGACGCGGCGGTCGTAGCGCCGGGCGATCCCGAGCGCCTCGACGAGCGCCCGCCTCTCGGTTGCCCTGGCTATGCCGACGCTCGAGCCCAGGCGCGCGGGCTTGACGAAGGCCGGATAGCCGACGCCCGCCTCGATCTGGTCGATGACCCTCCCCTCGTCGGCCGCCAGCATGCTCTCCTCGGCCAGCACGTGGGGGACCACGGGCAAACCGGCAGCTCTGAACACGGCCTTCATCATGACCTTGTCCATTCCCAGCGCCGACGCGAGCACGCCCGAGCCGGCGTAAGGGATGCCGGCGAGGTCCAGCAGGCCCTGAAGAGTGCCGTCCTCCCCGTAGGTTCCGTGCACGGCGGGAACGACGACGTCGATTGGGACGGTGCGCCCCCTGCGAAGCCGCGCTCCGGGGACGTGCAGGCCGCCGTATCCGGTCGTGGGTGGGATGAAGGCCTCCTCACCCACGTGCTCCCACCGGCGCTGCCGGTAGACGTCGAGGTCGTTCAGCGCGGGCGAGGTGAGCCAGCGCCCCTCCCGCGTGACGTAGATCGGAACGACGTCGTGGCGCTCGCTCAGCTGAGCCATTGCCTGATGCGCCGTGACGATCGAGACGTCGTGCTCCACGGAGCGCCCGCCGAAGATCACTCCCACCGACAGCCTCTGCATGGTTCGAGCTGTACCGAACATCGCAGGCAGTCTAAGGGGAGCTTCCGGCCGAGCCCCGGCCGCCGGCGGTGAGAAACCCGGGCTCTGTTGGATTGGAACCGCTTCAGCCCTCGTACTGATCGGGAAGGTCGTTTTCGAACAGCACGACGGCGCCCGGGCGGAGCAGCTTCTCGAGCCTCGCGCGGGCCTCGGTGAGCGAGTCGACGGCGATGACCTCACACCCGCTGTTGGCTCGCGCCGCGCCCGACAGCAGGGCCTGCCGGTTGGTCCTCGCGACTACGATGAGAGCGTCGGCCACGGACGCCGCTCGTTCCCCAAGTCGCTCGTTCTCCTCGAACGCGAGAGGGCCGAGCTCCACCATTCCGGGGGTGACGACCACCTTCTGGCTTCCGGGCAGCGCCTCCAGCACCTCGAGGGCCGCGGCCGCGCCCCCCGGGTTGGAGTTGTAGGCGTCGTCGATGACGACGACCCCGCCGCCGCCTTCGACCAGCTGAAGCCGGTGCTCGACGCCCCTCAGCGTCTCTATCGGCTGGGCGAGCTCGCCGAGCGGCCGGCCGAGGGCCCGAGCGACGGCCACGGCGGCGAGGACGTGACCCACGGCGTACCTGCCGAGGAGTCGAGTGCGCACCCGCAGCGATGCGCGCTCGCTGCGATCCTCGACCGTGAAAGAGGTGCCTTCGCGCGTGAGGTCGACGGCGACCGCGGTGATGTCCGGGTCGCCGGAGGGGTCCACGCCGTAGCGCACCACGCGCACGTGAGCGGTCTTGTCGGCCAGGCGCCTCACTTCCCGATCGTCGACGTTCATGACGGCGACGCCGTCGCGTGGAAGCTGCTCGACGATCTCGTATTTCGCCTTTCGAATCGCGTCGAGCGACCCGAATCGGTCGAGATGGGCCGGGCCGATAGCGGTCAGGACCCCGATCCGCGGCCGCACGAAGCGGCACAGCTCGGCGATCTCGCCCGTCGCGTAGGCCCCCATCTCGACGACGAAGAAGCGGTGGGGCTCCTCGAGTTTTTCGTTGATCGTGCGGCAAACGCCCAGCGGCGTGTTGAACGAGCCGGGCGTCGCCAGCACGCTTCCCGCGGGGCCGGCGAGAGCCTCGATCGCGAACTTCGTCGAAGTCTTGCCAAAAGACCCCGTAACCCCGATCACGACAGGTCGAAGGCGCGCGAGCTTGCGCCGGGCGGCGCGGAGGTAGCGCGCGTTGATCGCCTTTTGGACCGGGGCGAGAAGGACATCGGCTGCGACCAGGAGCACGGGAGCGCCCGCGAACGCGAGAGCCGTCGTCGCCGCCCACACGGGGATGTCGTAGGGCCAGCCCCCGGCGAGGTGTGCAGCAGCCGAGGCGAGCAGCACGACGAGGGTTGACAGAGCCGTCGCGGCGACGAGCAGCCGCCAGGCCCGACCGGTCATGACGAGCGGCTTCTTGGCACTCGCCCGTCTGAGGAACAGCGCTCGGGGGGGGTTCGACCGGCACCAGCTCAGGAACCGGTTGCGCTTGTAGCCCTCGAGCTGGAAGACGTGCAGCGCGCGGCGCAGCCTGACGAACTGCCACACGGTGAAGCCGGGCACTGCCACGTAGAGGATCGCCCGCAACAAAAAGGAGTATCCGTAGAACGGGTCGGAGAACGTCACGGAGCCAGCGGTGCCCCGAGAAAATGGCGGACGATCCGGCAAAAGGCGTCGGCGGCGTCGAGGTGTGGGAAGTGCCCGGCGCCCTCGAGAAGGACGAGGCCCGCGTCGGGAATGAGCCTCTCCATCGCACGGGCGTGCTCGAGGGGGACGACGTCGTCTTCGGTCCCCCACACGAGCAGCGTCGACGCCGGGACGGACGAGAGGAGGCTCGACAGATCCTCGTTCACGGCCTTGACCAAGATGGGGCGCAGCGCACCCGCTTCCCGGTAGTCGCTGGAAGCAACGTGGCGGTAGACGAAGCTTCGCACCCGCCTGCCGGGCTCGCCCAAGCGCCCCGCCGCACGCGCTCCTCTCGACGCCAGGCGCTTTGCCCTCGCCGCAAACGAAGGGGCTCTTCGAAGGCCCGACGACGCCACGAGGACGAGCTTGTCGACGGCGCCGGGGTGCTCGGCGGCGAGAAAGAGCGACGTCTTGGCGCCAAAGGAGTGCCCGATGAAATGCGCCTTCCGTACGCCCGCTTCCAGGAGGACGTCGCGCGCATAGAGCGCATAGTCGGGGGTGCCCCAGACCGTGGGAGGAATCGGTGACTCGCCGAAACCCGGCAAGTCGAAGGCAAGCACCCGAAAGCGCGTCAGCAGGCAGTCGACGACGGGGGCCATGGACTCGATGCGCCCACCCCAGCCGTGCAGGACGACGACGGGCTTCCCCTCACCCGCATCCAACAGTCGCGTCTTTTGCCCTCGGACCTCGACGAAGCTCGTGGCCTGCATGTGCCTGAGTATCACCGCTGCAGCAGCCATCGAGACAACTCTTCGTGGCGCATAATGCGGCGATGCGGCTTCGCATGGCGCGTTTACTGGCGACGCTGGCGATCGTCCTGGCCCTCTTTCTCGGACCTCGGCGCATGCCGGCGCGCAGCTTGCACGCGCCGGTCGATGCTTGACCGGCCCTTGTGAACTTGCGACTGCTCTCGCGAGAGCGCTGCGGCGCAGCGGGTTGCGGCCTGGCGCGACCGGGACGGACGAGAGCAGCCGTCCCGGTCGAGGAAACCCTAGCGGCTCCTAGGCCAGACGGCCGTGGAGAAGCTTCTTGGCCCGCTCCGCCCGCTGCCGGTCCTGCTCCTGAACGTCCTGGAAGTACTGGACGAGCTCGTCGTCGCCGGCCTCGCGAGCGTCCTGAATGTACTGGTCGTAGGTCTCTCCGCCCTGCAGCGCGTGGTACAGCACGCTAACGAGGTTGTAGTGCTCGTCGCGCGTCTTAGTGGCTTTCTCCCCGTTGGTCATCTCACCTCTCCTCCTCGATCCCTGATCGCCGACAGCTTGGGTGCAGCCTCATTGAAGACAAGACGCAGATTGTAAAGACACGAGGGCTCCGGCTCCAATAGCTCGAAGAGGGAGCCTCAGAGGGTTGCTTCGTGCCTCGCGGTTCTAAGAGCGACGGGGCTGAGAGCGACGGGGCTGCAGACGCATCTTGTATCTCAACACGTAGAGCCCTCCGTTGATGTCGCTGATCGCGACGATCCCTGAGGATCTTCCGATCTGCAACGCGTCCACTCCCATCACCAGCGGCACGTTGGGCCACACCTGGCCGCGCCTCAACTCCCGATTGGTCGTGTTCGTGAGTGGAGGCGTCTCGGTGGATCCTGCCCCCGCCGAGGGCGCCGGATCCGCCGTGGCACGCGGGACGTACCTTCCGACCTCGCGCGGGGCCCCGGGCCTGCTTACGTCCAGCACCCGCAAGCCGTCGGACATCCACGTGGAAAAGAGCAAGCGTCTGCCGAAGAGGCGGGCAAACTGTGGCGAGTA
>JALZBR010000113.1 GCA_030863485.1 Actinomycetota bacterium | reverse complement strand
GGACGGGAGACCTCGCCCCCCAGGCGCGCACGACGTCTCCTTCGTCGTTCCTCACGAGGGTGCCGACCATCCCGTGCTGATGGGGGAGCCCCCCCGTGCCGATCGTGGTCAGCGAGGCCGTGGGCTCGACCGGAACGGACCCGACGCGAGCGTCCAGGGTCGAGGCCTCCTGATCGAGCAGCTCTCGGAGGCTCACCCACGCCCCGCGGTCCGCCTCCACGTCTCGGCTGCCTACGTTCTTAAGAGCGACCTCGATCACGAGCCTGGGGGTCTCGCCCGAAGCGATCCCCTCGATGGCTTCGCCGGACCGCACCTGCGGATTCGGTCTCCTCAGAGCCAGTATCTCGGCAATGGTCGGAGCGATGTCGTCGAGTCCCGTTCCGTCCGGGATCGCCACCGCCGAGACGCCGGTGCCGGAGAAAGCAACCGGTACGCGCTCCGAGCTCGGTCGCACGGAGGGCCACGGGGGTCGGGCGGCGCCGGGTCCGTAAGCGCTCCCGCCGACGACGACCGAATCACCCGTCACTCCCAGGATGTCGGGCGAGCGGTGCAGCTCGCCCTCGAAGCCCGCGGCGAAAGGCTCCCTCACCTCCGGGGGCAGGGAGCAGAAAGGGACCTCGGACGAGGCGCTCGCCTCTTCGTCGCATGAATTACCGGCGCAGAGGCCCCGCAGAACCGCGGCGGGAGCCCCCAGGGCGGCCACCACGATCACAAGGGATAGAAGGCGACTCCGGGAGGTCGTGGCCGAGCTATTTCTCATCGTGCTGGGTTCGTTTGAGCCACGAGGTCAAGGTACCGTTTCGTGATGGCCACGCCGACACTCGCTCTGGCGCGCCGGCCGGTCTCGAGCAAGACACTCTCTGTTCTCGGCGGCGCGATCGTTGGGCTCATCCTGCTCGCTCGCGTCGGGGGCATCGCCGACGTGGCGGCGATCGAGACGTTCGTGCTCATCCTCACCTCGATCGTGGTCGAGGCTCTACCGTTCGTCCTTCTCGGGGCGGCCGTCTCGGCCCTCATCGAGGTCTACGTCAGCGACTCGTCATTCGAGAAGCTCGCCCGGCTCCCGGTGCCGCTGCAGCTGCCCGGGGCGGCCGTCGGAGGCCTGGTCTTCCCCGTATGCGAGTGTGGGTCCGTTCCGGTCGCCAGGCGACTCATAGCTCGGGGCCTTCACCCCTCCGCGGGACTCGCCTTCATGCTCGCCGCCCCCATCGTGAACCCCATCGTGCTCCTGTCTACCGTCGTGGCCTATCGCGGACGGGGAGTGGCCACGGAGATGGTCGTCGGCCGGGCGGGCCTCGGTTTGCTGCTCGCCGTCGTCGCGGGCTGGGCCATCGGCGCGCAGGGATCGAAGGGCCTGCTTCGCTCCCGGACCGAGGAGGCGGGCTGCGCCCACGACGGCCACGACGCCTCCGAGAGCAAGGGGCGAGCCTTCGTCGAGCACCTCGCCGGTGATTTCTTCTTCATGGGGAGGTTCATCGTGGTCGGAGGGGCGCTCGCCGCCGCCTTGCAGACGATGATCCCCCAGGACATCGTCGCCGGCGTGGCCGCCACCCCCTTGATCGGATCGCTGGCGCTCATGGGCATCGCCTTCGTCCTGTCGCTGTGCTCGGAGGCCGACGCCTTCGTGGCCGTTTCCTTCACCCAGTTCCCCCTGGGGTCGCAGCTTGCTTTCCTAGTCTTCGGACCGGTCGTCGACGCCAAGCTCGCGTTCCTCTACGGGGCGACCTTCCGCAAGAGGTTCGTGGGGCGTCTGATCGTGCTCGCCGTTCCGGTCGTGCTCGCCGGATCCCTTTGGTTCGAGGCCTTCGTCCAGTGAGCGACCAGGCCCTCTCCACCCCTGCGGTTACCGCTCAGACGAAACGTTCTTATGTCGATCCCCGGCGCGCGCTGCGAACCGGGGCGCTGATCGCATGGGCCGCATTCTTTGGATGGCTGTGGGTGAGCGACGAGATCTCGCGTTATCTCGGCCCCCGTACCTACTGGGTGGTCCCCTTCGGCACCCTGGCGCTGGGAGCCGCTGCGGTCCTCCACCTGTTCACCCTTCGCGGCCCGTCCCCCCAGCCTCGTCCGTCGGCCACCGAGCTCATCGGGACGACCTTGCTCGTCGCGCCTCTCATAGCGGTGCTGATGGTGCCGAGCGCCGAGCTGGGCTCCCTGGCGTCCGATCGCAAGTCGACCTCGTCCGGGGTCTCCTCGGCCGCCGCCGGGTTGACCCCCGAGAGCGCCCAGCTGATCGAGGATCCCCAGTTCCGAGACGTTGCGTACGCGGAGGAGTCCGACCGGTACGCGCAGGCGACCGGCGTGGTCGAGGGCACGGAGGTCGACCTCCTCGGATTCGTCGATGAGGAAGGCGGGGGGCCGGCGGGGACGTTCGTGCTCACCCGCTTCTACGTCTCGTGCTGCGCGGCCGACGCCATCCCGTATTCGGTTGCGGTCGACCCCGGGACCGCCGACGACGAGCCTCCGACCGACAGCTGGGTCCGGGTCCGGGGGTCCCTCGAGAAGAGGGAGGAGCGTTTGGTGGTCGTCGCAGAGAGCCTGGAGCGGGTCCCGGAGCCCGACGAGCCCTACCTCTACTAGGCGGCCGCCCTGCCTTAGCCGTGTATTAGGCTGCTGGGCGGCGAATCACCCTCCCGAAAGGAAACAACCTTTGACCAAGCGCGTCCTGTTCGTCGCTCTCGCGGCCCTCGTCCTATCGGCTGGCGCGATCTTCGTTCTCGGAAGCGACGATGGCGGAGAACAGGAAGCCGAGCACGGCGAGACGGTCTCGGCCGAGGCGATGGCGGATGCCCTCGGGACCGGAGTCATGCTTCACGTCAAGCGGGGTCACGTGCCCGGCCGGTCGGCCGAGGTCTACCTCGTGCCCCAACCGCACTTCTATCTCGCCGGTGATGTCGACCTGATGACTCTCGGAACCGATAACCCCTGGACGGCCAACGCCCACCCCAGCCCGTGGAATTACACCGCGCGGGTGCCGCTGATCTTCTACGGGCCGGGTTACGCGCCGTCGGGAAAGAAGGTCTACGAGGAGGTCGATATCGCGGACGTTGCCCCCACGTACGCGGAGATGCTCGGGGTACATGATCTCGACGCGGACGGGGAGCCGCTGACGGAGGTCCTCGGGGGCCGGACGGCAAAGAAGAACCCGAAGGTCGTCTTCTCGATCGTTCTCGACGGGGGAGGCTGGAACGCCCTGCAGGAGCACCCGGACTCGTGGCCCACTATCAAGGAGCTCGAGAGCGGCGGAACGAGCTATCTGAACGCAACCATCGGATCCGCTCCCGCGATCACGGGCGCTCTTCACGCGACTTTCGGGACCGGGGTCTATCCCGTCGAGCACGGCCTCCCCGGCAACCAGATGAGATCGCCCGAGGGAGAGAACGTCGACACCTGGCTCGAAGAGGCCGATGGCCGCTACCTCGAGTCAGTGACCGTCTCGGAGCTCTGGGACGAACAGAACGGCAACAAGCCTCTGGTCGGAACCGTTTCTTACGAGGGCTGGCACCTCGGGATGATCGGGAAGGGAGCCCTGCGCGAGGGCGGCGACAAGGACGTCGCCGCGCTGTGGCACCACGAAGAGAACGAGTGGTGGATCAACGAGGAGTACTACGAGCTCCCGAACGCTCTCGCCGAGACCGATGTCGAACGGCTGGAGCGGTACGAAAAAGCGCTTGATCCCCGAGACGGCTTGAACGACGGCGACTGGTTCGGTCACACGCTCGACGAGTTGCAGGAGACGAACGTGCGGCCCGGTCATCCCGGGTACGTGAGGTTCACGGGGGATGCCGTCATAGACACGATGCGGGAGATGAAGCTCGGCAGCGACGCGATAACGGACATGTTCTGGGTCGAGATGAAGATGCCGGACTTCGCAGGCCACCTCTGGAACATGGTCAACCCCGAGCAAGCCGACGTATTACGGGAGACCGACCGGCAGATCGCTCGCTTCAAAGCCGAGCTCGACAAGACCGTCGGCCGCGGCAACTACGTGATCATGATCAGCGCGGATCACGGTCAACAGCCCTTCCCCGACCTGTTGGGGGGCTGGCGGATCAACACGAACGAGCTCGAGAACGACATCCAAAACGAGTTCGGCGACGTGATCGAGAAAGTGACGACGACCGACGTCTTCATGGACATGCAGGCGTTGGAGGACGAGGGTCTCGAGCTGGACGAGGTGGCCCAGTGGCTCAGTGGGTACACGATCGGCGAGAACGTCCCGGCCAACCGTCCCGGCGCCGACCGGGTGCCCGAGAGCAGGCTGGACGATCCCATTTTCGCCGCGGCCTTCTCGACCGACTACATCCAATCGCTCGACGACGCCGCGATCGAGGGATTCGGTGACAGCGACTACCCCGAGGGTGACTACACGATCGAGCCCGAAGCGACGGAGGAGTAGAGGCCGATGGACATGATCAAACGTGGCCTCGCGCTGCTCAAGGAGAAAGCCGACTTCCGTCATCTCATGGGCGCTCAGTTCTCGGCCCAAGCGGGGGATGGACTCGTCCAGGGCGCCCTCGCAGCGGTGATCGCTTTCGGTGGCCAAAAGGGATTCGACTTAGAAGGAGCTCGTAACCCCGACGAGATCCTGCGTATCGCCCTCTACATCTTCGTTCCCTACACGATCCTCAGCCCGTTCCTCGGGGTGGTCATCGACCGTTGGGACCGTCGGCGTTTGCTCTTCGTTGCCAACGGCATCCGCGCCGTCATCCTTGCCGGGGTGGCGGTCCTGGCCCTGGCGAGCGGCAGCTTCGACGAGCTCCCTGACGCCGTGCTGTTCCTTTCTCTCTTGTTGACCCTTTCGGCCACCAGGGTCGTGTTGGCGACGAAATCTGCAGCTCTTCCGGTGACCCTTCAGGAGACCTCCCTCGTTGAGGGGAACGCTCTGTCGCAGCTGGGAGGCGCGATCCTCGGCCTCGCCGCAGCGGGAGTGGCGCTGGTCGGCAAGAAGATCATCGGCGCGGAAGCAGTGGTGTTGCTCGGGGCCGCCGTCTACGGGATCGGGGCCGTCTTCGCCCGCTTGATGCAGCCCCAGGACCCCGACCAGGTCAAGACTAGTTTCGGCCAGGAGCTCGCCCGGGTCGCAGGGAACATCATGGCCGGCATCCGCGAGGTGTCCCGGAACCCGAAGGCGGGCGCCGCCATCGCGACCTACTTCTGGCTGCGCTTCTTGTGGAGCTTCACCGCCGTCGGCATCGCGCTGATAGCGCGCGAGCTCCTCGCCGATGACGAGCTCCTCATCGCGATCCTGATAGGCGGTGCGGGAGCCGCGGGGGCCGCGCTCGGATTCGTGCTTGCCGCCCGCTTGACCGACCGCGTGCGTGCAACCGCGCAACTCGTCCTCGTTGCTTCCGTCGTGGCCGGTCTCGGCGTTGCTCTGCTCGGGGCGCTCGACCTGAGCATCTCGCTGGCGCTTCTTACTTTCTTCCTCGGTCTCGGGTTCTTCCTGGCGAAGATCTCACTCGACACTATGGTTCAGGAGGCGCTTGGCAACGACTTCCGCGGGAGGGCTTTCTCCCTCTATGACATCGCCTACAACTTGGCGTGGGTCGTGGCCGCCGCTCTCATGAAGGTGTTCTGGCCCGACGACAACAACGGCGGGTTCCTCATCGCGATCGTCGGCGTGGTGTTCCTGGTGGGAGTAGGCCTTCTGGGGAACTGGTTCCGTGGGGCCGGGTTGCTCCGAGGTGCCGAGGCTCCACAGCCGGTCCGGCAATAAGCAACCTCTCAGATGAGCGGACTCAGGACTAAACGCAGGCTCTCTTTGCTCGCTGGGGTCGGGGCGATCGCGGTCCTCGTCGTCGGTGTCGCTGTCTTCGCTCTCGGATGGTTCGAAGACGTAGAGCCACTGCCGTCTTTTTCCCAACAGGCCTGCGCTCTTCCCGACGAATGGCTCGAGCGGATCGAAAGGGGGCACTACCCCGGGCACTCCGGCGACATCTCGATCCTGCCCCGGACGCCGGCCTACATGGCCAGCGGTGCCGGTGGGTGGAGCCATTCCGGGCCTTGGGAGTACCTCCAGGAGGTACCGCTCGTCTTCTATGGGCCGGGGATCGTCGACCAGGGGGTCGAGGTCGACCGTCCCGTCACCACGGCGGACGTCGTGCCGACCTTTGCCGCGCTGGTCAAGGGCGCGGTCGAGTCGGACGGCACGCGGCTGACGGAGGTGGCCGACATATCCGGAGCCGATCTCCAGAAGGATCGGCCCTCGCTGGTCTTGACCGTCGTGTGGGACGGAGGTGGCTGGAACTCGCTCGACCAGTGGCCCGACTCGCACCCCGTTCTGACCTCGCTCATCGAAGACGGTGTGTCCTACACGAACGCGACCGTGGGGTCGTCGCCGTCGGTGACGCCCTCGACACACACGACGCTGGGGACGGGGTTCTTTCCCGACACCCACGGGATCAGTGGGATCCCGGTGAAGGACGAGAACGGCGAGGTCGCGGATTCCTTCTTGAAGGGCGAGTCGGCTCATTTCCTCCAGGTGCCCACGTTCGCGGAGCGGTGGGACGAGCAAAACGAGAACAGGGCCGAGGTCGGGATGGTCGGCTACGAGCCGTGGCACCTCGGCATGATCGGCGCGGGGGCCGAGCGTCCGGGAGGCGACAAGGACGACGCGGTGTGGCTCGACATCGAGACCAACGAATGGACGACGAACCCCGAGCACTTCAGGCTGCCTCCGGCGCTGGTCCCGGCCGGCGGCGTCCAAGAGGCTCTCGCGGAGGACATCGATGCGCTGGACGCGGCCGATGGAAAGGTGGACGGCGCGTGGCGTGACCAGGCGATCCTCGACGAGCTCGATCGTCTCGAGGAGACCCCCGCCTTCATCTCGTACCACGCCCGGGCGATGATGGACCTGATCGAACAAGACGGTTACGGCGACGACGAGATAACCGATTTCTTGTTCACGAACTTCAAGCAGATAGATCGCGTCGGTCACTACTTCAGCATGGAGTCGGATGAGGTGCGCGACTCGATCGAGGCGACCGACGAGCAACTCGGAGAGATCGTGGACTTCCTCGACGAGGAGGTGGGCCGCGGCCGCTACGTCGTGGTCGTCACAGCCGACCACGGCATGCAGCCGGACGAGGAGGTCACGGGCGGTTTCGGGATCAACCCCACGGAGCTGGAGGCGGACCTAAAGGAGGAGTTCGGGGACGTCGTGCGAGGAGTGTGGCCGACCGAGGTCTTCTTTTTCCCCGAAGCCCTCGAGCAGGGAGACGTGGACGTCGACGAGGTCGCCCGCTTCATCGGGGACTACCGGGTCGAGGACAACTTCACCGAGGACACGGGCGGAACGGGCTCGTTCGACCTGGACGATCGACTGTTCGACATGGCCATCCCGGCCGACTTACTCGAAGGAGGACTCCAGTGTTGAGAAAGCGTGAAGTCCCGGCTCCCCCAGGAGGCAATCCCTTAGGATGCGGGGACCGATGAGCGCAACAGACCTCCGTGAGCGCGCCCGACCCGGGACAGACCCTGCCCCGGCTCGTGATGCACGCATACTCGGGCATCCGCTGGCGTTTCTTGCGACCGCGGCCATCCTTCTCGCCCTGTTCGGCTGGACCTTCGTGGCCAACCCGGACCGCGTGGCGCCGACCAAGGACCCCGCCTACTACACGTGGCGCACCGAGACCCTGATCTCCGAGAGCCCCAAGACGCTGCTCGATGTCGAGGGGGCCTACGAGATGTTCTCGGGAGGTCACCGCGTTGCCGCCTCGGTCCTCGGTGGGTACCTGCGAGACATCCCGGCGATCTCGTCTCTGAATACGACGGTGTTGCTGATGGTCGGCGTGCCGGTGCTGACCGCCCTGCTGGTCGCCGGCTTCGCATACCGGTACCGGCGCGATCCGTTGGTCTTCCATGTAGTTGCCTTCGGGGTCGCCAGCCTCTACCTCACACCCCCATTCGTCGGTTACCTCGACAACGTGCTCGCTCTCATGTTCGTCGCGGCGGCACTCTGGTTCATCGGCCCCGCGCGGGTCTCGTGGGCGGGCCGCGCTGCTCTCTTCATCTTCTTACTTCTGACTGGGTTCACGCATCCCACGACACTGGTGATCTTCTGCGCGACCCTCGGGGTGGTGTCCGTCCTCAGGCTGATCTTCAGGAAGTTCGATCTCAGGTCGGTCATACGGGACGACTTTGCGCTGCTCGCCACCGCTTTTCTCGCCGCGGTCACGACGTTCTTGATCTGGCAGATCGGGCTCTGGGGCAAGAAGACCGCGCTGGCCGAAGCCGCCCTGCCGCCACCGTATGACAGCGACTTCTTCGTCGACCGGCTCCTGGATTGGCTCGGTGACATGACGCCGATCCTGAACGGTCCCCTGCTGTTGATCGGTCTCGTCGGCCTGTTCGTGGCCGGGCGTCGGTGGGCGGAGGACGATTTCAGCGTAGTCACCTTCGCGTGGCTCGCTCCGCTGGTCGGGATCTTCGGCTTCGTGCTGGGGAAGGCCTATCCGTACTATCGCTTCCTCAACACGACCCTGTCGTGGGTGCTGCTCGTTGGACTCGGCGCCTACTTCCTCATCCGCTTCGTGCAGGGTCGGATGAAAGGAAGGGGAACCGTCGGCACCGCCGTGACGGTACTGGTCGCCGTGGCCGTAGGAGCCGTCTTCGCGCTCAACTTCTCCAAGGGATACGAGTCCGCCGGGTGGAACGATCCGAACAAGGGTTGGTTGTCGAACACCGAGCGAGCGGGCCTCGACGCGTTGCGCCTGGCGTTGCTCGGCGCCTCCGGCAGCGATGAGGGTGGTTCGGGACGCGTCGACGCCGATCAGATCGTCGAGCAGGATCGGCCGGTCGTCTTCGTGATCGACTCCGAGACCGAGGGGTTCCAGGTGTGGGGAGAGACAAAGCTCGCCGGGAACACATCCCGATATGGATTGCCTGCCGGGCTGGTCGACGACGGATATCTCTATCTCGGGTCGGTGGTGAACTTCCTTCGAGGAGAGCCCACCTATGTGGGCCAGTCGGCCAAACCCGTCGAGGAGTGTGCCATCAAGGAGCTCGGCGACAACACCTACAACTGTCTGTCGGTAGCGCTGAACGACGACGCCGAGAGCGCGATCGAGCGATCCGGTGTGGAGCCGATCGTGGTCGTAGCCGACATCTTCAACCAGACTGGTGCGAACGCCGAGTTCGCTGCGGGCGAGGACGGCACCACTGAGGAGAGCGTCGAGGGCCTGGTCGGCGGCCCCGGCACCGCCATCGGAGACCCTCAGGCCCGCGAGGTCTGGACGGTCACCGGAGACACCGTGACGCGCAACGGCGAGGAGTTCACCGTGACCACCGAAGAGGAAGAAGGGGCAGGGATCCTTCATCTTCTGCGCGTGCTTGCCTGCATCGCGCTTCTGCTCGTCCCCGGAGTGTTGGCGCTCAGGTTCTTCTTGCCGGATGCAACCTTTGGGGA
>JALZBR010000102.1 GCA_030863485.1 Actinomycetota bacterium | reverse complement strand
CCCGCCGACAGCGTCGTCGGCCGCTGGGTGCAACTAGCGGTGCTTGCAGTGACGGGCTTCCCGGTTGCTACTTATCTGGCCGGCATCTTCGACCAGCACGCAATCGGAAGTCCGGAGATCTACGGGCTGCTTTTCTTGATCGATATCGTCCTGATCGTCCCGATCTATTTCCTCGTGCACGACGAGATCGACCGTCTGCTTGCCGTGTGCGCTCTCACGATGGTCGTTCTGTGCGTGGATCTCTTGACGGGAGCTCACCTGCAGCTCAACACGGTGTTCGGGTACTCGCCGATCGTTGCGGGACGCTTCGCAGGCCTTGGCAACATCGCGTTCGCAGTGCTCGGCGTGGTCAGCTTGCTCGTCGGCGCGCTCGTCTCGCACCGGTGGCCCCGCAGTCGTCGAGCAATCATCGCGGCGGCGGCGATCTTCATCGTGGCGGTGATCTTCGATGGAGCGCCGCAACTGGGAAGTGACGTGGGGGGCGTCCTAGCGCTCGTGCCGTCTTTTGCCCTAACGATCTTGCTCTTGGTCGGGGGTCGTGTGAACTGGAAGTACGTCCTTCTGGGGATCCTTGCGGGGATCCTCGCGGTGGGAGCGTTCCTTGCAGTGGACCTGGCCCGGCCCCCGGACCAAAGAACTCACCTTGCTCGCCTCTACGAAGATGTCCGGGAGCGAGGTTTCGGCGTGCTGATCGACACTATCGAGCGAAAGGCAGCCGCAAATGTCCGGTTGTTCAAGAAGAGCCTGTGGACCTACTTCGTCCCGCCCGCACTCATCGCGATAGCGCTGTTGATGAGGCGTCCCCGGGGGCGGTGGGTCAGGATCGTCAAGACCTACCCGCAGGTGCGCGCCGGGCTGATCGGCGGGCTCGTTCTCGCCGGCCTGGGCTTCGCGGTCAACGACTCGGGGATCGTGATCCCCGCCGTGGTCCTTTCCTTCCTCGTGCCTCTCGCGGTCATCGTCCACCTCTTGCTCGACGGCCGGCCTGGAGACGAGGCCGGCGAGGGCGTCGCGTGACCGGGGACCAGACGGTCGCGTTGGTGGGGGGTGCCGCGCTGGGCGCGCTGGCCGCCCGCCCCTGGCTGAAGCATGCGATCGCGGCCGCTCCCCAAGGGCTGACGAGGAAGAACTACGCGGGACGGTCGGTTCCGGCCGTGCTGGGCCTCCCGCTGCTCCTTGGAGGCCTGGTGGGGCTCGGCGGGGTCTATCTCCTGCAGCAGACCCGCGCTCTCGACGTCACCTCGACCAGGGTGGCGCTGGCCTCTTGCGTCGTGGTGGTCGTCGCTGCCCTGGCGGGTTACGCAGACGACCGACGGGGCGACGAGCCGGCCCGGGGGTTCGCCGGTCACATCCGGGCGGCGCTGGGCGGGCGGGTCACGGGCGGTCTCGTGAAGATCGTCGGGGTCGGCCTGGCGGGACTGGCCGCGGGTCTAATCCTCGGCGGCGGCTGGTTCGCTCTCGAGCTGGGCGTCTTGATCGCTCTCTCGGCAAATCTCGTCAACCTGTTCGACCGCGCTCCCGGCCGCGCGGCGAAGGTCGTCTTCGCCGTCGGCATCGTGCTCTTTCTGCTGGGGGATGGAGCCTGGTCGACGGTCGCCGGGGGGTTCTTCGGCGCCCTCGCGGTCTGCGCCGTGGCCGATCTCGGCGAGCGAGCGATGCTCGGGGACGCGGGAGCCAACCCTCTCGGGGCTCTGATCGGGTTGGGGCTCGGCGTCTCCCTCGGGCGAGAGGGTCGTTGGGTGGTTCTGGTGGTGCTGGTGGTGGTCAATCTCGCGTCCGAGAAGTGGTCGTTCTCTCGCGGTATCGAGCGGGTGGGATGGCTCAGAGCGCTCGACCGCCTCGGGCGAGGCTGAGCTCGAGCAGGAGCGATCACGGATCGCCCGAAAATCACCCGCAGGCGCGCGGCGCGCGTGCTACGTTGAGCTGACTTTCCCCGAGATGGTCCGTGACTTCAGGTCGCGTCGTGGATTTCCTATTGGGGGTCGTCACCTGTCGTATGGGAGCTGCACACTGGCTCCCGTTGGGACCCATGGATCGGAGGATTGGTGGCGAAGCACGTATTTGTGACCGGCGGGGTCGTTTCGAGCCTCGGCAAGGGGATCACGGCCGCATCGCTCGGTCGACTGCTCAAATCGCGAGGCCTTCGGGTCATGATGCAGAAGCTCGACCCCTACATCAACGTCGACCCCGGGACCATGAATCCCTTTCAGCACGGCGAGGTATTCGTCACTGAGGACGGGGGTGAGACCGACCTGGACCTCGGTCACTACGAGAGGTTCATCGACGTCAACATGTTCAGGGCGTCGAACATCACGACGGGAGCGATCTACCAATCGGTGATCGCCAAGGAGCGCAAGGGCGACTACCTCGGCGACACCGTGCAGGTCATCCCGCACATCACCAACGCCATCAAGGAGAGGATCACCTCACTCGGTGAGGACTCGGGGGCCGATGTCCTCATCACCGAGATCGGGGGCACCGTCGGTGACATCGAATCGCTACCTTTCCTCGAGGCCATCCGCCAGCTGAAGACGGAGCTCGGTCGGGACGACACCTGCTACGTCCACGTGACTCTCGTGCCCTTCATGGGACCGGCGGAGGAGCTCAAGACGAAGCCCACGCAGCACTCGGTGCGCGAGCTTCGCAGCATCGGGATCCAACCCGATGCGATCGTGTGCCGTTCGGATCGGCCGATCGGTCCCGGTCTCAAGCGGAAGATCTCGCTGCTGTGCGATGTCAACACGGAAGGCATCGTCTCTGCCGTCGATTCCGGCAACATCTACGAGATCCCCCTTGTCTTGCGCAACGAAGGACTCGACGACTTCATCGTCGACCACCTCCGTATGGAAGACGTGGCCGTGCCCGACCTGGGACATTGGACCCGTCTCGTCGACCGGATCGACTCCGCGCCGAAGTCGGTTCGCATCGGGCTCATCGGCAAGTACGTGAAGCTGCCCGACGCTTACCTCTCGGTGGTCGAGAGTCTCAAGCACGCGGGTTACGCGCACGACGCCCAAGTGCAGATCGAATGGATCGCGTCGGACGATCTCCAGAACGAGAACACGATGTCTCGCCTGAAGGAGCTGGACGGGATCCTGGTCCCCGGGGGCTTCGGCGTGCGCGGGATCGAGGGGAAGATCGAGGCCATCAGGTACGCGCGCGAGAACGACGTGCCCTTCCTCGGCATCTGTCTGGGTCTTCAGTGCGCCGTGACCGAGTTCGCTCGCAACGTCGCAGGGCTCGAAGGAGCCAACTCGACCGAGTTCGACGGTTCCACCAACTACCCGGTCGTCGACATCCTCGCCGGGCAGGACCTGAACTCGATGGGCGGAACGATGCGGCTGGGTGCCTATCCGTGCAGGTTGTCTTCCGGGACGCACGCTGAGAAGGCGTACGAGAGCGAGCTCATCTTTGAGCGACACCGGCACCGCTACGAGGTCAACCCACGATTCCGCCGCAAGCTGGAGGACGCGGGTCTGGTCTGCTCGGGTGAATCACCTGACGGGACACTGGTCGAGGTGATCGAGCTCGCCGATCACCCCTGGTTCGTGGCAAGCCAGTTCCACCCCGAGTTCAAGAGTCGCCCCGATCGTCCCCACCCCCTCTTCAGAGATTTCGTTGGAGCAGCCATCGCCCGCGGTGGCGTCTCGGTCGAGCTCCCGGCTGCACCGGACGCGGTCGAGACCCGGCTCTAAGACATGCCCTGCCGCAGTGATGATGTGTCATCTCCTCGCGCCCTGCCGGCCGGGCGACCGAGGGCTTAGAGTCCTCCTATGCGAGTCGGGGTTCCCGCCGAGGTAAAGGACAACGAGTATCGCGTCGCGATCACCCCCGCCGGGGTGCGGGAGCTGGTCGTCCAGGGCCATTCAGTTCTCATCGAGCAAAACGCCGGACGAGGATCGAGCATCGAGGACTCGGCCTTCGAGCGCGCGGGGGCCAGGATCGCTCCCGATCCGGAGACCGTTTTCGCCGATTCGGACCTGGTCCTGAAGGTCAAGGAGCCGATCGAGCAGGAGTTTCACCTCCTCCACGACAACCTGATCTTGTTCACCTACCTGCACCTCGCGGCGAGCGAGCCCGTAACGACGGCTCTGATGGAAGCCGGCACGACCGGCGTCGCCTACGAGACCGTCGAGCTGCCGGATGGATCCCTTCCTCTGCTCGCCCCCATGAGCGAGGTCGCCGGGCGGATGGCGCCGCACGTAGGAGCCAACTTCCTCGAGCGCGAGCACGGGGGCCGAGGGGTCTTGCTCGGAGGCGTCTCGGGCGTTCGACCGGCGCGCGTCGTCGTCATCGGCGCGGGGATGGCCGGGATGAACGCGGCCTGGATCGCGCAGGGGATGGAAGCCGAGGTCGTCGTCCTCGACAAGAACATCAACAAGTTGCGAGACATCGACCGCATCCACCAGGGGCGGATCCTGACGCTTGCGTCCAACCGGCTGGCGGTCGAGGAATCCCTCGCGAGTGCCGATCTCGTGATCGGCGCCGTGCTCGTTCCAGGCGCTCGCGCCCCCAAGATCGTCACCGAGGACATGGTGGCTGGGATGCTTCCAGGATCGGTCGTCGTCGATATCTCCGTAGACCAGGGCGGCTGCTTCGAGACGACCAGGATGACGACGCACTCGGACCCCGTTTACCTCGTGCACGACGTCGTCCATTACTGCGTCGGCAACATGCCGGGGGCCGTTCCGCACACGTCCACTTATGGGCTCACGAACGAAACCCTTCCCTACGTCATGGCTCTGGCCGAGAAGGGTCTGGAAACCGCTGCGCGAACGGACCCCGCGCTGGCGCGAGGCATCAACACTTACAAGGGCAAGCTGGTCTACGAGCCCGTGGCCGAAGCGCACGGACTCCCGTGGGCCGAGCTCGACGGCCTAATCGCCTAGATCGCCCCGAAGCCGTGTCCGCCCCATCCGCTGAGAGATCCGCGGCCCCCGCGTCCCCTTCACTGCGAGAGCTGGACATGTGGGTCGAGGAGTTCTTGTCATACGTCCGTTCCGAGAAGGGCCTGGCCGCCAACACCGTCGCTGCCTACCGGCGCGACCTCGGCCTGTGGCGGTCTTTCTGTGCGGAACGACCGATCGATTGCCGGAAGGCCGGTCCGGGAGACCTGACCGAGTTCCTCGAACGGCTGAGGGCGGGCGGACCACCTGCAACCAAGCCGATGTCGCCCTCCTCCGTGGCGCGGGTCATCGTGTCGATCCGATCCTTCTTCAGGTTCCTCGTCCGGGAGAGCTATGTCGAGGAGGACCCCACCCTCAAGATCGGCGCCCCCAAGAGGCCTCGTCCGATCCCCAAGGCGATCCCCTTCGAGGACGTCGAGCGACTGGTCGAGCTGCCTCCGAAGGACCTGCTGGGCCGCCGGGACCGCGCGATTCTCGAATCGCTCTACGGCGCGGGGCTGCGGATCTCCGAGCTCGTAGCGCTCGACGTCGATGACGTCGATCTGGAAGGCGGAACCGTTCTCGTGAGGTCCGGCAAGGGCGCCAAGGGTCGACGTGTCCCTCTCGGACGAGCGGCCATCTCCGCGATAGGGGAGTACCTCACCGTCTCGCGGCCAGAGCTCGCGACCAAGTCGACCGGGTCGTCCGCGGCGCTGTTCCTCAACGCGCGCGGGGGGAGACTGAGCCGGCAGGGGTGCTGGAAGATCCTCAAGACCCACGCTCGAGCCGCAGGTCTCGACGACCGCGTGTCGCCTCACACCCTCCGGCATTCTTTCGCGACGCACATGCTGGACGCGGGAGCGGACATCCGCGTCGTCCAGGAGCTGCTCGGTCACGCGAGCCTCTCGACGACCCAGGTCTACACACTCGTGAGCGACAGTCACCTCCACGAGGTCTACGTGTCGGCGCATCCGCGAGCGCGCGCCTGAGTGGCGTCTGTCGGGGTCGATCGAACGGTTGCGCTCGTCGTGCTCGATTCCGTCGGGATAGGCGAGGCTCCCGACGCGGCAGAGTTCGGTGACGAGGGCTCGGCGACGCTGCCCCACATAGCCGAGAAGGTCGGAGGGATCGACCTACCTCACCTGGGCGCCCTGGGATTGGGCAACATCACTCCCATTGCCGGGGTGGATCCCGCGGCGACGCCCCGAGGCGCGTTCGGGGCGATGATCGAGCGATCGCCGGGCAAGGACACCACGACCGGCCATTGGGAGATCGTGGGGGTGATCCTCGACAAGCCGTTCCCGACGTATCCCGACGGATTCCCCTCCGACGTGATGGACGCGTTCGAGAGGGCGGTGGGACGCGAGACCCTCGGCAACGTCGCGGCCTCGGGAACCGTGATCATCGAGAGGCTCGGCGAGGAGCACATGCGTACGGGCAAACCGATCGTCTACACGTCGGCGGACAGCGTCTTTCAGATAGCGGCCCACGTCGATGTCATCCCTCTCGAGGAGCTCTACGAGATGTGCCGGAAGGCGCGCGAGATCATGCGGGGCCCGCACGAGGTCGGGCGCGTTATCGCCCGTCCCTTCGAGGGGGCTGCCGGCGCGTTCCGGCGGACGGCGGACCGGCACGATTTCTCCGTCCTCCCGCCGACCACAACGGTCCTGGACGAGATAGAGGGGGCTGGACTCGAAGTCCGGGGCGTAGGCAAGATCTCCGACATCTTCGGCGGCCGCGGGGTCACCTCATCGAGGCCCACCCGATCGAACGAGCACGGCATCGACGTCCTCATCGAGGAGATCGAGGCCGCCGGGCCGGGCCTGGTTTTTGCGAACCTGGTCGACTTCGACCAGTCCTTCGGCCATCGCAATGACCCGGAGGGTTACGCCGCCGCTCTCGAGGAGTTCGACCGTCGGCTGCCTCAGATAGTGGCCGCTCTAGGGCCCGAGGACGTCCTGGTGATCACCGCCGACCACGGAAACGATCCCACGACGACGTCGACGGACCACTCCCGAGAGATGGTCCCGTTGCTCGTCACCGGAGCAGGGGTGCGCGCCGAGGTTGGCCTGGGTCGCAGAGAGACTTTTGCCGACTGTGGCGCCACGGTGGCGGATCTTCTCGGCGTCGACTTCTCGGGCCCGGGGACCTCGTTCGCCGACGACCTATTCGGATAGGCCAGCGCGCCCTCGGGCCCGGGGACCTCGCTCGCTGCCGACCCTCGGATAGGCGGGTCGCCCCTCGGGACCTCGTTGCCAGGCGACCTTTTTCGATAGCCGGCCGCCCCTCGGCCCTTCGATCGCCGACGCGCCTTCGGGCACCCCGGCCCCGGGGGGCTCGGCATGCCTGCTTTGTTGTTACTGCTGTTGCGTAGATTGCCTCTTGTGATATTCGCCCGGCTCCTGTAGCCTGCTCCGGCTACAAAGTGATTTGTCGACAAGTTTCTTTTCGCACCTGGAGGTGAAATGGACAACGGCTTGGCCTCCGCGGGGTACGCACCCTCGTGGATGGGCTACTCCGAGGGCCGTGCCGGCCCCGAGTCCGAGACGAAGAGCGCGCGGATAATCGCGCTCGCAAACCAGAAGGGTGGCGTCGGGAAGACCACCACCGCGATCAGCCTGGCGGCGGCCCTCGCCGAGCTGGACCAGAAGGTCCTCCTCGTCGACTTCGATCCGCAGGGGGGGTGCGCCATCGGGTTGGGCATCGAGCCCGGGTCCCTGGACGTCTCGGTCTACAACGCTCTGCTCGACCGGACCTGCGACCCGGAGAGCGTGATCCACAAGACGAACTTCCCCAACCTCGATCTCATGCCATCGAACATCGACCTGGCGGCAGCCGAGCTGATGCTCGTGCAGGAGGTTGCTCGGGAGCAGGCCCTGCTGAGGACCCTGGCTCCGCTGCGGCCCAACTACGACTGGATTCTCATCGACTGCCAGCCCTCGCTCGGACTCCTCACGATCAACGCCCTCACCGCAGCCGACGGGGTGATCGTGCCGCTCGAGTGCGAGTACTACGCCCTCAGGGGGGTGGCCCTGCTCATGGACTCGATCGAGCGGATTCGGGAGAGGCTTAACCCTCGACTTCAGGTTGATGGAATAGTCGCCACCATGTTCGATAGCCGGACGCTGCACGGCCGCGAGGTGCTCGAGAGGGTGCGCGACGCCTTCGGCCGGCGCCTGTTCGACACCGTCATCCGCAAGACGATCCGCTTCGCCGAGGCCCCCGTGGCCGGCGAGCCGATCCTGTCCTACGCGCCCAACTCCACGGGCGCCGTCGCTTACCGCAAGCTCGCAAAGGAGGTGATGGATCGTGTCGCGTCGAGCCAGCCTGCCAGGAGCTGACGAGCTCTTCAGGAGGACGTCGTCGGAGCGTCCCTCGGAGCCCCGAAAGGATGCCGTACGCGCTCCAAAGGAAGAGAAGTCCCAGCTCCAGGTGGCCCAGCCGGCACCACCGGCCGACCGCAAGGGCCCCAAGCACGACGAGAAGGTGACCTTCTACTGCACCCGGGAGGATCTCATGGCGCTCGAGCGGACGCGCCTCGCCCTCCGCTCTGACTACGGTCGCAGCGCCGACCGGGGGAAGATCGTGCGAGCGGCCCTGTCCTACATGCTCGAGGACTTCGAGGCACGGGGAGAGGACTCCCTCCTTCTTCGCAAGCTCGCGGAGTAGATCGAAACAGCTCACCCAAGGCCCCCGGCAACGGGGGCCTTTTTCGATTCCGGCTCATGACAGTGTCGACTTAGGGACTGGTCTATTTGTCGACAAGTCTCGGGGCCGACTCGCTCCGCGGGGCGCATAAGAGCAGCTAGTGCGCCTCCGCATGCCGTTGTCGCCTAGATGACAAGTCGACAAGTCTCCAAGACCCAAATTGAGAGAAGAGGGATCGGCGCCGCGCGAGCGGTCTCTCCGTGCGGACGAAGCGGGGGGTCGGGGAGGAAGGCGGCGGCCCAAGCTCCGGGCCAGTCATGGCCCGGGAATTAGTGGCCTCCGGACAGCCATGGCGCCGAGAGCACCTCGCGGAGTTCGGCCGTGGGGCCCCCTGATGACGCGACCAAGCGGTCGCTCCTTGCACCAGACGAACTAAAGCTCAAGCAAACGGTTAGGCTTGCCCTATTCAGACGGTTGTCGACTCCCGGTCGAGTCCTGGGGTCGCTGCTCCCCGGGCAGAGGGCGATGTGAGGTGCGTGCCTGAGTCGATCGCAGGAGCCCCCGAACCGAGTACCTAGGGCCGGGGCTCGGGGCAGCGGCTACGGCGAGCGTCTCGGCCTCTCCAAGGTGCCGCCGTCGCAACTCGATGATCGAAGCGCTGCTGCCGATCGGGGGAGCGGGGAGGGCCCCGGTCGGGAGCCGATCGGCCGGCCGTCCCGCGGTCGGATCCTTGGTCATGGCCGCTTTGGCGCCGGACAGGGGGTCCTCCTGGAGCAGAGTCGGCAGCCGCATCGACTTGCCGGGGACGGTTCGTTCAGACACCGAGAGCGCACGGGCGGCCGGGCTCCGAGACGATTTGTCGGCTTGTCGACATGTAAATGAGGAGACAAGTGACCGCCGGCGGGGGAGGCGCCCAGGGCCGGGGGTGTGTCATCGACCCCGGGGATTTGTCTATAAGTCGACTAAGCGCCTAGTCCATAGATCAGCGTCTCGGCCTCGCCCGGCGCCAGGATCCTGCCCAGGCCCTCCGCCAGGGGGCTCAACAGGACCGACCCTCCGAAAAGCAGGAGGAGCAGCAAGATGAAGATGCCGTAGCGGTCGAGAAAGAACAGGATGTGCTGCTTCGAGGGCGGCAGGAAGATCGTCAGGAGACGGGAGCCGTCCAGCGGGGGGATGGGCAGCAGGTTGAGCACCGCCAGGAAGACGTTGATCGTGAAGAAGGTGAAGAAGAACCTGGCCAGCACGGGAGACTCCGAGACGTCGATGAGCGCCAGGCCGAGGCCCCCCAGGGCGGCCAGCAGGACGTTCATCATCGGCCCGGCAAGGGCGACCATCGCCGCGCCGAAGCGCTGAGAGGCGAGCGCCTGGCGTCGGAACTCGACCGGCTTGCCCCACCCGAACCCCACCAGGAAGATCAAAAGCGTCCCCAGGGGATCCAGGTGACGCGCCGGGTTGAGGCTGACTCGCCCCATCGCGCGGGGGAGCCGGTCCCCCTGGAGGTCGGCCGAAAGGGCGTGGGCGTACTCGTGCAGGGAGATGGCGAGGATTATCGCCACCGCGATGAGGAGGAACGCCACGGGGTCCTCGCGCAGGAGCTGCAGGGGGCTGTAGAGATCCACGGCGGTATTGTAGGCGCCGCTTCCTCCCGCCCTCGCATCAGGAGTAAGGCTTAACATCAACCTTAGAGATACGACCAAGAAGAGAGCGTTCAGCGGCATCCAGCCGACCGGGACGGCGCACCTCGGGAACCTGCTCGGGGCCCTGCGGAACTGGGTCGCGGCCCAGGACCTGAACGACTGCTTCTACTGCATCGTCGACCTGCATTCGATGACGATGGCCTGGGATCCCAAGCGCCTGCGGGAGGAGACCGTCGCCAAGGGGGCGGAGCTGATGGCGGTGGGGATCGACCCGGACCGGTCCGTCTTGTTCGTCCAGTCTCACGTCCCCGCCCACTCAGAGCTCGCCTGGGTCCTCGAGTGCGTCGCCCGCATGGGGGAGCTGCGCCGAATGGTGCAGTTCAAGGAGAAGTCCCGGGGGGAGACCGAGTCCGTCGGCGTCGGTCTGTTCACCTACCCGGTGCTCCAGGCGGCGGACGTCCTTCTCTATCAGGCCGACGGCGTCCCGGTGGGCGAGGACCAGCGCCAGCACATCGAGCTCATGCGCGACCTTGCGCAACGCTTCAACGGGACGTTCGGACCCACCTTCACCCTTCCCGAGGCCTGGATCCCGGCGGCCGGCGCACGGGTGATGGCTCTGGACGATCCGACCCAGAAGATGAGCAAATCGGACGGCGAGGTCCGCCCCAACTCGCTAATCGGCCTGGTCGACGATCCCAAGGTCATCGCCAAGAGGATCCGCTCGGCGGTCACCGACTCGGGCCGAGACGTCGTGGCGGCCCCCGACAAGCCCGCACTCACCAACCTGCTGTCGATCTTCTCGGCCGTGACCGAGACCCCGATTGCGGAGCTCGAGGAACGGTTCTCGTCCTCCGGCTACGGCGATTTCAAGGGCGCGCTGGCCGACGCCGTGGTCGAGCGCCTCCGTCCGATCCGGGAGCGCTACACGGAGCTCATGGCCGACCCCGCGGAGACCCACCGTCTTCTGGCAGGGGGGGCGGCGAAGGCCGCGGCCGTCGCGGAGGAGACCATGTCTCTGGTGCGGGAGCGGACCGGGCTCGGCCCCCGCCCGTGACGAGGTCTCGAAAGCCGACCGTCCGACTCCGTGTTCCCATAGGCTGAGGTTTCGGGCCCAGGGCTCGAACAAGTCGACAACTCGACAAATCGACAATCTCCGGGAGAGCTGGTGACGCACGAAGTCAAGCTGGGCGAGGTCTTCGAGGGGCCGATCGACCTGCTCCTCCACCTGGTCACGAGGCAGAGGGTCGATATCTACGACATCTCGCTCTCGACGATCACCGACGAGTACCTGCGGGCGGTGGGCGAGCTCGCAGAGGTGGATCTCGAGGCCGCGACCGGCTTCCTCGTCGTCGCAGCGACCCTCCTCGAGCTCAAGTCCGCCCGCCTGCTCCCCGGGCCGGACCCCTCGGAGAACGACGGCCTGCTCGAGGAGCGAGACGCCCTGCTTGCTCGCCTGGTCGAGTGCTCGACCTTCCGTGAGGCGGGCAGCTGGATCACCACCATGCTGGAGGAGGGCGAGGCGTGGCACCCTCGCACCGCCGGCCTGGAGCCGGAGTTCGTGGCGCTGGCACCCGACCTCCTCGCCCGGCTCAGCCTGCAAGACGTCGCCCGCGCCGCAGTGCGGGCTCTTCACAAGCCTCCGCCCCCGCAGCTGGACACCTCCCATGTCGCCCCCATCCGCGCCACGGTCGCGGAGGCGATCGTGGACCTGGCCGAGCGGCTCAGATTCGGGGAGGTGCGCTCGTTTCGTGATCTGTGCGCCCACGTGCAGGACCGGATAGAGGTGGTGGTCCGGTTCCTGGGTCTCCTCGAGCTCTTCAAGGCGGGGGCCATCGATCTGGCGCAGGCGACCAGATGGGGCGACATCAGCGTTGAGTGGACCGGCGAGGTGGATGCTTCGGACGTGCTCGCGGACGTCGAGGACTACACGCTGGAGGAGGCGCCAAATGACCTACGCGGCCGGAGGTGAGGAGATGCCTCCTTCGAACAAGAAGATCGTCGAGGCGATCCTGCTGCTCGCCGATGAACCGGTTCCGAGCCGGATGATAGGCGAGGTGCTCGAGCTACCTCGATCGCAGGTCGAGGGTTTGCTCGAGGCGCTTCGAGACGAATACCACCAGGCTGAGAGAGGCTTCGTGCTCCGTCAGGCCGCAGGTGGCTGGCGGCTCTACACGAGCGCGGATTGCGCTCCCTGGCTGGAGCGTTTCGTGCGATCGGAGTCGCACGCGCGCCTCAGCGGCGCCGCTCTCGAGGTCCTGGCGATAATCGCTTATCGGCAGCCCCTGTCTCGAACCGAGATCGCCGAGATCAGAGGAGTGGAGTCCGACGGGGTCGTCAAGAACCTGCTGAACCGAGGACTCATCGCCGAGTACGGGCGGGACGGTCGGCCGGGGGGGCCGATCCTGTTCGAGGTGAGCGAGCTCTTCCTCGAGCGGATGGGGATCGATTCCGTGGAGCAACTTCCGCCGCTCGCCGATTTCATGCCCGACACGGAGGCCGTGGAGGACATGGAGGCGAAGCTTTCGCCGGGGATCTAGACGCCCGGGGAGAGCGTCTGCAGAAGGTCCTGGCCCGGGCCGGCGTCGGCTCGCGCCGGGCGGTGGAGGAGCTGATTGCGGCCGGGCGAGTGTCGGTCAACGGCTCCACGGCCCGGCTCGGCCAGCGCGTCAACCCTTCTAAGGATAAAGTTGAGGTTGATGGTTCACGGGTCCCGTTGGACCTCGATCTCGTCCACTATCTCTTGAACAAGCCCCCCGGGGTCGTCACCACCGCCTCCGATCCGGAGGGGCGGCCGACGGTGCTGGACCTCGTCGACGTCCCGGCGCGGGTCTGGCCGGCGGGTCGCCTAGACGTCGACTCCGAGGGAGCCCTCATCCTGACGAACGACGGTGAGCTCAGCTATCGCCTGACGCACCCGAGTTTTGAGGTCCCCAAGACCTACGTGGTGGAGATCGGCGGGGGGATCGGGGACCGGACCTTACGCAGCCTCGCCCGCGGGGTCGAGCTCGAGGATGGTCGGACGCGGCCGGCAAAGGTGGGGGTCCTGGAGAGAAACGGGGGGCTGACGCTGGTGGAGATCACGATCTCGGAGGGCCGGAACCGCCAGGTCCGGCGCATGTTCGACGCCGTGGGACACCGGGTCCTTCGACTCGTACGAACCAGCATCGGGCCGCTTAAGCTCGGGCATCTGAAGCCCGGGTCGGTTCGCAAGCTGGCCCCCGGTGAAGTGCGCAGCCTGTACCGATCCACGGGTCTGTAGCGACGAGTCGATTTGTCGATGTGTCGACAAATGTTTCGTCTTGCAGCCCCGAGTCGGGGCGCCGTCGGGGGCACCGTCCCGGTGGAGAAGTAGACAAGGAGACAAGGGACTTATCTACGTGTCGACAAGTCGACAGCTGAGAGCGATCAGGGGGGCCATCTCCGTCGAGCGCAACCACGCCCAGGCCATCGTGGATGCGACCGAGCAGCTCCTCGCGGAGATGCTGGAGCGAAACAAGGTCGAGCCCGAGGACGTCGTGAGCATCATCTTCACCGCGACGCCCGACCTCACCGCCGAGTTTCCGGCTCCGGCGGCGCGGCGCCTGGGGCTGTCGGACGTGCCCCTTCTCTGCGCGGCCGAGATAGCCGTGCCCGGCGCCCTGCCCCGGTGCGTCCGGGTGCTCCTGCACGCGTCCTCCGAGAAAGGCCGAGCCCAGCTTCGTCACGTGTACCTCGGCGAGGCGAGACGGCTCCGGGCGGATCTCACCGGCGACGAGGGGCAGGGCGACGTGAAGGGGCATTCAAACCCTCCAGGAGAGCTTTAGTGGTTGAGGGCCCGGTGGCGGTCATCGGCACGGGGCTCATGGGGGGCTCGCTTGGGCTTGCGCTCCGTCGAGCGGAACCGTCCCTAGCGGTCGCGGGCTACGACGCCGATGAGGCGATGGCCCGCGGCGCCCTGGAACGGGGGGCGGTGACGCGGGTTGCGCGCACGCTCGCCGAGGCGGCGGATGGAGCACGCCTGGTGGCCCTCGGGGTCCCCGTGGACCAGGCTCCCGCGGTTCTGGAGGACCTCCGGGCCCATCTCGATCCGGCCGCCGTCGTTACCGATCTCGGAAGCGCGAAGGCCGTCGTCGTGGCGCACGGAACGAGATGCTTTGGAGAGCGTTTCGTGGGCGGCCATCCGATGGCGGGCTCCGAGCGGCACGGGATCGAGGCCGCCGATGCGGCGCTGTTCGAGGGCGCCTCGTGGATCCTCACGCCCACGACCCGGACGTCGCCGAACGCATATTCGGTGGTCACGGAGGTGGTAGCCGCGGTGGGGGCGCAGGCCGTGGCCTTAGAACCCGACGTTCACGACGCCCTCGTGGCCCGTCTCAGCCATCTCCCGCAGCTCGTAGCCAGTGCGATCGTCGACGTGGCCGCTTCCGCCGGAGATCGGGAGGCCTTGCTCGGCCTCGCCGCGGCCGGGTTCAGAGACGTCACGAGGATTGCCGCGAGTCATCCGGACATGTGGGTTGCGATCATCAGGGCCAACGAACCCGCCGTCCTGGAGGCCCTGCGGTCTCTGCGAGAGCGTCTGGACGTCCTGGAGGAGGACATCTCGGATGGGCGCTGGCCCGACCTTCACAGATGGCTGGCCTCCGCGCGTTCGGCCCGGCTCGAGCTGTTCGCGAAGCCCGACTACGGGACGGAGCCGGTTGCGCTCTCCATGGTGGTGCCCGACCGTCCCGGCGTCCTTGCGGAGGTCACGACGGCGGCGGGGGAGCTCGGGGCCAACATCGAGGACCTGCGCATCATGCACTCGACCGAGGGCGGAGCCGGCCGACTCGAGCTGGTGGTTTCGGGCCGCGAGCCCGCGGAGCTCCTGGTCGGCGAGCTCATCCGCCTCGGATACGCGGTCCATAGATCGAGTGTCAACTAGGTGACAAAGCGACCTGTCGACAAGGTGACAAGGTGAGAAAACGCCGCTCCCTGCCCGACGCCCCCTTCGTGGGGCGGGTGACGGTGCCGGGGGACAAGTCCATCTCCCATCGGGCTCTGATTCTCTCGGCGCTCGCGCGCGGCACGTCGACCGTCCGCCACGTCAACACGGGTCACGACGTCCTCGCCACCGCGCGCACGCTGTCCCAGCTCGGAGCGGCCTGCTCGGTGGATGAAGATAACGCTCGAGTAGAGATTGAGAGTCCGGGGGCGCCGGAGCTCAGCGAACCCGACGACATTTTGTGGGCGGGCAACTCCGGTACGACCCTCCGGAGCCTGATGGGTGTCTGCGCGGGGATCGAGGGTCTCAGCGTGTTAAGCGGCGACGACTCTCTACGCACCCGACCGATGCTGAGGGTCGTGTCGCCGCTGCGCCAGATGGGAGCCACGATCGACGGGCGCGACTACGGGGCCCTCGCCCCGATTGCCGTGCGGGGGGGCGATCTCCAGGGGATCGATTTCGACATGCCGGTCCCGAGCGCCCAGGTGAAGACCGCGGTCCTCTTGGCCGGGCTTGTCGCCTCGGGCCGTACCTCCGTTGTCGAGCCCGTCCCGAGCCGCGATCACACGGAGCGGATGCTCGCAGCCGTCGGGGTGCCGGTGAGGCGGGAGGGTCTCGAGGTGTCGGTCGAGGGCGGGATCTTGCCTCGGGCGCGGGACTGGATGGTGCCCGGCGACGTGTCCTCCGCCGCCTTCCTCATCGCCGGGGCTCTGCTTCTGGACGGGTCCGACCTGGATCTAGAGGGGGTCGGCCTGAATCCCACGCGGACCGGGATCCTCGATGCACTCGGACGGATGGGCGCCCAGATAGAGGTGTCGGAACAGCACGAGGACGGCGGGGAGCCGGTCGGCTCTCTCAAAGTAAAAGCGTCTCGACTACACGCGACCTCGATTTCCGGTGATGAGATCCCTCGTCTCATCGACGAGCTGCCCGTTCTTGCGGTCGTCGCCACGCAGGCCGAGGGGGTCACGGAGATCCGCGGGGCCTCGGAGCTGCGGATGAAGGAGTCGGACCGCATCGAGGTCGTCGTCAATTCCCTGCGGACCCTCGGCGCAGACGTCGAATCGCTTCCGGACGGAATGGTCGTGCGGGGACCGGCCGATCTGGTGGGCGCCGAGGTCGATGCACACAACGACCACCGGGTGGCGCTCGCGCTTGCCGTGGCCGGTTTCGTCGCCGGCGGCAACGTCCGCATCCGAGGGTGGAGCTCGGTGGGGACCTCGTTCCCCGAGTTCCTCGACGTCGTCGCGGAAGCGCGAGCCGGGCAATGAGTGTCATAGCCATCGACGGACCGGCTGGCGCCGGCAAGACGACCGTGGCCCGCGCCGTGGCCGCGACCCTCGGCTGGGATTACGTCGATACCGGCGCCATGTATCGGGCCATCGCCCTTCTTGCCCTCGAACGGGGCGCGGATCCCACGGATGCAGCCGCGGTGGCGTCGGTCGCCGAAGATGCTCGGATCGTCTCCTCGGGCGACACGCTCCTGCTGGACGGCGAGGATGTGTCGCAACGCATCCGGGAGCCGGACGTGACGAAAGCGGTGCCCGCCGTCGCGGCGCACCCGGAGGTGAGAGCCGTGTTGCTCGCTCGTCAACGGGAGGCCGCGCGGACCCGGGACGTGGTGATGGAGGGGCGGGATATCGGGACGGTCGTGGTCCCCGACGCCGTCGTCAAGATCTTCTTGACGGCATCTCTCCACGAGCGGGCTCGGCGACGTACGGAGGAGGTCGGCGGCGAGCTCTCCGACAGCGAGCTCGAGGAGATGAGCCGGCGCCTCGAGGAGCGGGACCGGGCAGACTCCAGCAGGGCCTCGTCTCCGCTGCAGAAGGCGGCCGACGCGATCGAGATAGACACGACGGAGAAGACGATCGAACAGATACGTGGCGAGATAGCCCAGCTCGTGCGGGAGCGGCTCGATGGCTCCTGACGGCGGGGGATCGGCGGTCCTTTCGCGACCGGTCGTGGCCGTGGTGGGGCGGCCGAACGTCGGCAAGTCCTCGCTGGTCAACCGCGTGCTCGGCCGGCGGGAAGCGATCGTCGAGGCGACCCCGGGCGTGACGCGCGATCGACACGGTTTCACCGGCGAGTGGGGCGGGCGGACCTTTGAGATCGTGGACACGGGCGGCCTCGAACCGGGGGCCAGGGGACTGGAGCAGCGCGTCGCGGAGCAGGCGCAGGTCGCCATGGAGGCCGCCGATGTGATCGTGTTCGTCGTCGATGCGGCCACGGGTCCGTTGCAGGACGACCTCGTCGTCGCCGAGCAGCTGCGGAGATCGAACAAACCGATAGTCGTCGTTGCGAACAAGGTCGACGACCCCCGAGACCGATCCACGTGGACGGCCTTCTACCGGCTGGGGCTGGGTGACCCGGTTCCGGTCTCCGCACTTCACGGCATGGGATCCGGCGACTTCCTCGAGGTGCTGGTTGCCGCCCTTCCCGAAGGCAAGGACGAGGACGACGGGTCGTGGGCCTCTATCGCCATCGTGGGTCGGCCGAACGTAGGGAAGTCCTCGATCCTCAATCGTCTGACGAGAAGCAACCGATCCATCGTGGACGCCACGCCGGGGACGACGAGGGATCCGGTCGACTCCTACCTACAGCTCGACGAGGACACCACGATCCGGATCGTCGACACGGCGGGGATGCGCCGCCAGGTCCGAATAGACGACCCCCTCGAGTACTTCAGCTTCTTGCGTTCCCGGCAAACCCTGGCTCGGGTCGACGCGGCGATCCTGGTTATCGATGCCGAACAGGGGGTGACCTCGCACGACCAGCGCATTGCAGAGGAGATCCTCGATCACGGTCGCGCCTGCGTCATCGCACTGAACAAGTGGGACGCGATCCCGCAGGATCCGAACGACCGGGCCCGGCTGGACCGCGACGTGGGGGAGCGGTTGCGATTCCTCACCTGGGCGCCCCAGATCCGGACGTCGGCGGTGTCCCGGCGAGGGGTGGACAAGCTTCTTCCCGCGGTGAGGGAGGCGGTCGAGTCACACCGCCGCCGCCTTTCGACCCCCGAGGTCAACCGGCTGGTCCGTGACGCCCAGGCCGCCCGGCCCCATCCCCGGACGCGGGGCAAGGCCGTACGAATCCTCTACGCGGTCCAGGCAGAGGTGGCCCCGCCGACCTTCGTCCTCTTCGCGAACGGGTTGGTGGAGAAGGGATACCTTCGCCACATCGAGCACCGCATCCGCGGGGCCGAGCCCTTCACGGGTACCCCACTGCGAGTAACGAGCCGTCTCCGATCTAGACGTGCAGTAGAGGGTTAATTATGGAATTATGGACTCGGCGGTCC
>JALZBR010000057.1 GCA_030863485.1 Actinomycetota bacterium | reverse complement strand
GTTCACGGAATGGCCGACCTGAGTGAAGCGATTAGCTCCGCCAAAGCGTTTGCTCCGCGTCGCAGCTGACGCTTAGTTATGCGGTGGACCTTTCGGCTGTACCCGTGCGGCGTAGGCGTTTGACCAGATCCCAGTAGGAGCGATGCGCCACATGGGCGACCCGGCGCGTCCTCAGCCCCGGCCTCGCCGCGTCCCGTCCGTCGTAATGGAAGCGGTAAGGGATGCGCTCATCCACGTCGTCCTCGTAGGGGCTGTGGATGTCCTCTTCCTTGCGCGACTGATCGGTGTGCATCGGGTTGGCGCCATCGGCGATGAAGTGGCTCATGATCCCGAGCGCCCGGCTCGCGGCCGGCCTCGAGACGGTGCTTGGTGCGGCGGAACCACACCGCGGTGGCCTCGTCGGCGCCGCCGTAACTGTCTCCCCAGCGGTCGTAGACGTGCCACCAGGTGCCCGACGCGTGGTCGATGCCATCCTTGCAGTCGGGATCGTCGGTCGCCCGCAGCGCGACGCGAAGGCGTACCCAGTTTGCGTCCGGGCCTGCGGCCTTGACGGCCTTCTTCAAGACCCAGTCGTGCGTTCCGAAGCGGTCGCAGCCGCCACTCCCGTTCGCCCACCCGAACGCCGGCGCCGCGGGAGCGACGATGGCGAGCGCGACCAGCGCCGCGACGAAGCGGAGCCTCAGAGTGCGGCCCCTTCGCCGGTCGGGCGGCTGCCAAGGGCCGAATACGTCAGCGTCATCGGCGGAGACGAGCCACCGGTTTCCGTCCTTGCAAGCGCGCAGGCTGCCGGTGCGGATGAGGTGGTTCACGTTCTGGCGGGTCACGCCGATGATCTCGGCGGCTTGGCGGGTGGTCATGACCTCGGCCTCGTCCGGTAACGGCCGTGGACCTGCCAATCGAAGACGCGGGACGGAGTTCCGCTCCGATGGTGACTGTCCCGCCGCGGGTTCCAGCAGTGGGTTGTCACGCACCCATTCTGCGTGCGGTCGTGGAGCTCGTCGAGCCAGCTCTCGAGGCGATGGCGGTCAACCCGCCAGATGCCGCTGCCGCCGATCTTGATGGCGGGGAGGTCACCGCTTCGCATGAGGGCGTAGACCTGCGACTCGCTCACGTTGAGCAGCGTCGCTACGTCGCCAGGGGTCAGGAACCCAGGCTCCATGCCCACATCGTTCGCCATGTCGTTCACGATACTGGCGCACTGCGACACATCTCGCTGTGAGCTTCGTTACTCGTTCTCCCGCTCGTCGGCAGGGCTTTCTTGTAGCGCCGGCCGGGCGGGCGTCAGCCTTGGGCCTCGATCTTTCGGGCGAAGCCCGACCCACCGCCCGAGGACGCAGCGCAGCGTTAGCGAGAACGTTCGAGGGCGGATCTCAGTACCGCGGCTTCACTATCGCCGGCATCGTCAACCGCTCCTATGCCCTGTGCGACATGTGCGAGCACTGGCTCGACTTCTAGCGACCACGTTCATGACGCGGACTGCGGCAGCATGCCGGGAACTTGAGCAGCATGCTCGTGAAGGTGACAACTTCTTCAGGATCCTGCTTCGACATCACACACGGAGCCCTGGCTCCGCTGGGCCTTCACTGATCTTCCCTGCCCTTTAGCGGCCGAGGACCTTGCGTCCGAGGACGAAACTGAACCCTCGGCGGTGGCGAACTGGGGATTCGGGCCGACGTCGATGAGCTGGATCTTTGATCTCTCTTCGGTCGGTCTCCTCGCTGACTCGTTGCGCTCGGCGCCTCGCTGTGCACTCGCCGCGCTCGGAGCTGCGACTTCGACGGCAAAGGGAGATTCTCCGAGCGACGTCAACCTTTTCGAGCTGCGGTGTCGTTTGGCAAGACGCACATGGCACTGGAGGATGGACTCAGTTGAGGTATCCATTCCTAGGAGGCAGAGTGACGGACTCAAGCGACTCAGAATCGCCGTGTTCACCTTGGTCCCGATGGCGAGACTCTTCTATCCCGGGGCGAAATGGGAACGGGATCACCGAAATCGGCGCGCGGCCGGAGGCGTACCACCTAATCCCGACGCTCTGCCGTTGTTGTCGATGAATTCCATGTGTCTGCGAGCTACGTAGGCGTTACTGACAAGCTCCGAAGGTCTGCGCCCCCTCGAGACGGCGCAAGGTGATTGCTTCTCCTCCAGACGCCATGTATGTCGCTCGATCTGCGGATTCAAGGGTGATGACGCCCCTGTCTCTTGAAAACAGCGCTCTCACATCGTCTGACCGCTCCTCCGCCACGGACTCCCAGAAGCTGCCATCAAAATCCACCACGTGCTCAAGACCGCAATGCCCTACTTCGAAACGATATGGAATGCCCTGCTGGACCTGAGCCGACGCCGGACGAAGCACGATACCTCCCCCTCGCTCTGCGACGACCTTGGCGCTTGCCCGCGCTGCAGTTGGCAAGTCGTGAACTACTGTAGAGGAGCCGGCGTTCGTGCAACTGATCGTCGCGAGGCAGAATCCGATAGCCATAGCAGTCCGTATGCACGAACAGCTAAACATTGGAAGGGATTTCGTCGGTGAGACGGAACCGCAGCGTCCACTGCGCGAACTGCGTGCTGCACGCACCCACACATCCGTCCTCGTCGCGCCAGACACCGCTAACGAGCACGTAAATCGATGGTCGCCCCCTTCGCAGGTTGAGCCTCACGCACGCATCCCAATACACCCGCCCATCCAGGATCGCGGGTGTAAATCTAGGGCTTCGCGTTCGTCGATGAGCTCTCCCACCCCGTACTCCCGCCGCCCATATCGTGATGGCCACCTCGTCCGGAGGAACAGCTTTGTCCAACTGGATCGACACGCACTCATCGCCAGGCACGCGAATAGCTCGTCTCGGAAAAACCAGTGGAGCGTCGCCACAGGAACGAACGTAGAAAACAACTGGCTCACCCTTGGTCCAGCAATAGGACCCGCGACGTGCTGGTTGCCACTCGCCGAACACCTTTGGAGGCGAATGGTCATGAGCATGCACAGGAACATGCTGAAAGATAGCGGCCATCGCGGCGATGATCACAAACAGAGATGACCGCCGCCGCGATGGCCGCAAGAAACTCACGAGTCGGAGACTATCCGGTCGCGCTGTAGTACAGAACTTCCAAACCCAGCAAGTCACCGAGCCCCAAAGTACGTTGCCTCGTGTCACACTCATCAACCTCAGTACTCATCGTGAGGTTGCCGTGGTAGGTCTCACTAACGTGACCCATCCCGAAGGTGTGGCCGCGCTCGTGAGTCGCGACACTCTCGATGTCGAACTTCCCATATGTCTCGCACTCGGTTCCCGGATTATTGGACCAGGCTCGGTTGCTGTTGAGCGAGACATCCGACTCGGTGAGTTCTGCACCCACATACCACCAGCAGGCATAACCAACGTAGCTCCAGGGCAACTCGCCGAAGTCGAACACGTTGTACCCGTCCCGGCTGGAATAGCTGTCGCAGTTGGCATTGCTGTCTATCTCAGCGCTTCTCGATGTGGATCCCTGGTAGTCGGCACGAGCCCCAACATAGTCGGGACGGCCGCAGTCGTTGTTCGCCCAGGTGATGTTCCGCATTCCGTCTCGGATCCTCTCCACTGCCGTTGATTGGTTGAGATCGGTGGGAATTGACGATGTCTTTATGTACCACTGGTGCACGTGCGATTCGACATGACCTTCATGGTTGTAAGCATCATCGTTGCAGGCACTGGGAGAGGATCCGCTCGTTCCGCCGGTTGACGATCCTGCGCTATCACTTGCCTTCGTATCGTCACCCGCATACTTGACACTTACGTCCCCGTCT
>JALZBR010000050.1 GCA_030863485.1 Actinomycetota bacterium | reverse complement strand
CACCTTGCTGAGGCACCCCGTGGATCGCGTCTCGTCCCTCTACCACCACGTGCTCAAGCATCCCGATTACAGCGACTTCCATCGCTACGTCGTATCGAACGAGATCAGCTTGGAGGAGTTCGTGTCGGGGCTGTCGTGCAAGGAAGCAGACAACGGCCAGGTACGCCGGATCTCCGGGAGGGATCCAGAGGTTGGCAGATGCTCCACCAAGATGTTGGAGGAAGCTAAGGCAAATCTCCGCAACTGCTTTGCTCTGGTCGGTATCACCGAGCGATTCAATGAGACACTAGTGCTGCTTTCGAGGGCGCTTGGCTGGCAGCTGGCCCCTTATGTTCCCCAACAGGTGAACCCCCAGCGCCCATCACGCGACTCCTTGCCCCCGAAGGTCGACGACGTCATCATGCGCCGCAACGATCTGGATCTGGACTTGTACCGTTACGGCTCTTCTCTCCTCGATGCTGCAATCGGCGCTCAGGACTCAAGGTTCGAAAGAGAGGTCGAGGAGTTTGACTCTTTGAACGAGCAGCATATCGAGACCCATCGCTGGTGGTAGACGACGTGATGGGCAAGGCGAAGGAGCTCCAGGAGGGAAGCCGTTCGTGAGCAGGCGCAGCTGCGGGGACTCTTACAGCTCCGAGTACTACATATCTCTGGCCGAAGGTGCACGCTCTTCAGGACGCGTCGTCGTGCCTCTGGTTCTCGAGCTCGTCGCACCGAGGCGCGTGGTCGATGTGGGGTGTGGCATCGGCACATGGCTGTCCGTCTTCAGGGAATTGGGCGTCGACGACGTGTGGGGGATCGATGGGGAGCACATCCCTCGAGACATGCTGGAGATACCCGAGGAGCGATTTCTGCCGCTCGATCTGGAGCGGTCCGCCAAGATCCAAGATCGTTTCGATCTCGTGGTGGCGCTGGAGGTGGCCGAGCACCTGAGGCCAGAATTCGCCGGAGAATTTGTCACGTTTTTGACCCAGCTCGGGCCGGTTGTGCTTTTTTCCGCGGCAATTCCGGGCCAGGGGGGCGAGCAGCACGTCAACGAACAGTGGCCCGACTATTGGGTCGAGCGCTTTCTGACGAGGGATTACGTCGTCATCGATTGGGTCAGGCCCAAGGTGTGGCAGGACGAACGCGTTGAATGGTGGTATGCGCAGAACGCGCTCCTGTTTGTGTCGTGCGAGCACCTCGATAAGAACTTGGCACTGCAGCGTGCACGCGAGCTAACGAAGGACCGTCCGCTCGCACTCGTGCACCCCAAGAAGTATCTGCAGCTTCTCGAGTGGTGCGTTGAGCGGGCGGGCTGACGATGGAGTGGTATGAGCCAACAGTTCCGGATCAGGTCGCGTCGGTGGCGAGTGCGGGCAGCGTCGAGAAGGCAAGAGAGCGATGAGGCTCCGACGTCTAGTGCTGCGCCGCCGGGAGCGTCACCCGCCTGAGCAGGACGGCTCGGACGGGAAGGACGCACGTTCCCCCGAGGGGCATCACAAGAGAGCCGACACATACCGACGGATTGCGACCGAGGTGCGGCCCCACTGGAAGCCCGTGCTGGTTCTTCTTCTGGTGGATCTGCTTGCAACTCCGCTCTGGTTGTTGATCCCTCTTCCATTGAAGATCGCGATCGACAGCGTGATCGGCTCCAAGCCTCTGCCGGGCTTTCTCGACCTCTTCCTACCGAGTTGGGCTGTTAGCACGGACACGAGACTGCTCATCCTGACGGCCTTCCTACAGGTGTTCTTCGTGCTGCTGGCACAACTCCAGCAGGTCGGAAGCTACGTTGGGCATACGCGGATGGGGGAGAAGATGACTCTGGCGTTTCGAGAGCGTCTTTTTCGGCACGCCCAAAGGCTCTCGCTCACTTACCATGACACGAAGGGCACGACCGATTCCCTTTACCGCATCCAATACGACGCTCCGGCACTTCAGCATATCGTCGACAGCCTTATCCCCTTCGTCGCCTCAGGCTTCATGCTTGTGTCTGCCGTCTATGTAACAGCGCGGATCAATATCCAGCTCGCTCTGGTCGCTCTAACCGTTGCCCCGACGATGTTTCTCATTGCCCGCAGCTACCTTCGACGAGTCCACAAGGGTTATCGAGAGTTTCGGGACATAGAGAGCTCGGCTTTGGCGGTAGTCCAAGAAGTACTGGCGGCTATTCGAGTGGTGAAGGCGTTTGGCCGCGAGGAGCAGGAGCGTGATCGTTTCGTCACACGGTCGGATGCGGGCGTTCAGACGAGAGTGAAGCTTTCCCTTGCCGAATCCGGATTCGGGCTGATCGTCAATCTAATCACGGCCTGTGGCACGGCGTTGGTGTTGTTCGTCGGCATCTCCAATGTCCGCTCAGGCGTGCTCACCCTCGGAGAGCTGATGGTCGTGATGGCCTACCTCACGCGGCTTTACGGACCTCTGGAAGACGTCAGCCAGAAGGTGGGCGACATGCAGTCCTCGGTTGCCAGTGCTGAGCGCGCATTCGAGCTTCTCGATCAGCATCCAGAAGTTGCGGAGCGTCGAGGTGCGAGGCCGTTGAGTCGCGCAAAAGGCGCGATTGAGTTTCGCGACGTGTGCTTTGCGTACGAGCCGGGAAGCTTCGCGTTGCAGGACCTGTCGTTTGCGGTGCCTTCGGGTGGGAGGATTGGCATCTCGGGCCGAACGGGTGCGGGCAAGACCACAATTCTGAGCCTGCTCATGCGTTTCTACGATCCGATATCGGGTCGGATCCTCTTGGACGACGTCGATCTGCGCGATTACAGGCTGAGCGATTTGCGAAACCAGTTCGGAATGGTCCTCCAAGACCCCGTGCTGTTTTCGACGAGCATCGGTGAGAACATCGCCTACGCTCGCCGAGGGGCAAACCGGGTAGAGATCGAGGAGGCTGCAAGAGCCGCGGGGGCGCACCATTTCATCATGCGTCTGCCGGAACGATACGAAACGGTAGTTGGGGAGCGCGGGATGCGGCTGTCGGGAGGCGAGCGGCAGCGCATCTCGTTGGCCCGAGCATTTCTCAAGAACGCGCCAATTCTCATCCTCGATGAGCCGACGAGCTCGGTGGACGTAAAGACGGAAGCAGCGATTATGGACGCGTTACACAGCCTGATGCAGGGCCGAACGACGCTGATGATTGCTCACCGCCTGAGCACTCTTGATTACTGCGATGTTCGGCTCGAGGTAGACGACGGGCGTTTGAAAGCGGCTCATTGTTCGCCCGGCGAGCTTGTTGCGCAACGGCCGGCAGATACCACGGGCAGGACCGAGCAATGACGACCGTTGGTGCCTGCGAGAGACTGCGCATCCTCGTGCTGGGCTATATCATCCGCGGGCCGCTTGGTGGGCTCACCTGGCATCATCTGCAGTACGTGGTGGGGTTAGCAGACCTGGGACACGACGTCTACTTCTTGGAAGACAGCGACGATTACCCATCCTGCTACGATCCGGAGAGATTCGTCACAGATGTCGATCCGTCGTACGGGCTGAGGTTTACGAGTCGCGCCTTCAGCAACTTTGGATTGGGTGAGCGATGGGCGTACCACGACGCCCACCAGGCTCGGTGGTTCGGTCCCTGTGCCAGCCGGATAGCCGATATCTGTGGCAACGCCGACCTGGTCTTGAATCTCTCCGGCGTGAACCCCTTGCGCCCCTGGGTGCGCCGAGTACCCGTGAGGATTCTCGTGGACACCGACCCTGTGTTCACGCAGATTCGCCACCTCACCGACGCGTCGGCGCGGTCGCGCGCTCGAGAGCACACGTCCTTCCTCACTTTCGGTGAGAACATCTCTGGCCGGTCCTCCATTCCGGACGATCAGCTTCCGTGGCGCCCAACCCGTCAGCCAGTCGTTCTCGACGCGTGGCCGGTTACTGCAGGTCCCGAAGATGGAAGGTTCACGACGGTGATGCAGTGGGAGAGTTACCCCGCGCTCGAGTATCAAGGTCGCCACTTCGGAATGAAGTCTGATTCCTTTAGCCAAGTTATTGGGCTTCCAGAGCGCCTCGGGCCTCTCTTCGAGCTCGCGTTGGGCAGCCCCACAGCGCCTCGCAGCGCGTTACGCCAGAAAGGCTGGTTGGTCCGAGACCCGACGGACTTGAGCCGCGATCCGTGGGCCTACCAGCGCTACCTTCAGCGGTCGAAGGCTGAGTTCGGGGTTGCCAAGCACGGATACGTGGTCACCCGCTCTGGTTGGTTCAGCGAGCGCAGTGCGGCTTACCTCGCGAGCGGGCGCCCTGTCCTGGTCCAGGAAACAGGCTTTTCTGATTGGCTGGAGACGGGGTGTGGAGCCGTGGCGTACGGCACCGCAGACGAGGCGATCGAGGGCGCTCTGGAGATATGTGGCCGTTACGAGCTGCACTGTAAGACGGCACGAGAGGTGGCCGAAGCGTACTTTGACAGCAGGCAGGTGTTGGCCCGGCTGCTGGAAGAATCGTTGCATCCGCTGCGATCGCCGTGAGCAGCACCCTCCGCATCGCCGTGACCGGTCTCGCCGCGACCTATCCTCTTGGCGGGGTCTTTTGGGACTACATGCAGTACGTCCTTGGCTTCAAGCGCCTTGGCCATGACGTTCTTTATATAGAAGACACCGGGCGGTGGTGCTATCAGCCCACAAAGGCCACTTTTGTCGAAAGCGGGGAGCAAAACGCTGCGTTCCTGCTCACGCACATGACCGCGCTGGACCCGGACCTCAGGGATCGATGGTTCTTTCGGGATGCGACGGGGCGAGAGTTTGGCCGCCCCTGGAAGGATGTCGTTACTTTTTGCAAAGAGGCAGATCTCTTCGTACACCTCTCGGCAAGCTGTTGGATGCGTGATGAATACTTCGCCGCTTCGAGGCTTGCGTTCGTCGATAGCGACCCGATGTACACGCAGGGAGCCGTGCTGAGTTACCTGTCCGGGTCAGCCGACGGGGAGGCACGAGCGCGCGTCGAAATGCTGAAAGCCCATGATGTTCTTTTCACGTTCGCCGAGAACATCGGGGCTCCCGACTGCAAAGTGCCGGTCGATCCGTGGGAATGGATTCCTACCCGTCAGCCTGTGGTTGTCGACTGCTTCAGGGAATCGATCGTCTTACCTGTGTCAAGGAGACCTGTGCTGACGACCGTAGCTTCATGGGAAGCAGCCGACGACGGCTTCGAGGTCGACGGGGCAATCTACCGAGGTAAGAGGGGTGAGTTCGAACGCTTCATTCGCCTGCCCTCGCGAAGCGTTCTTCCGCTGGAACTAGCCCTGAGCGGCCGGGTGCCTGCCGAGCGACTTCGCCGCTATGGCTGGCGAGTGAAGGATGCTTATGTCGCGTCTCGTGATCCCTGGGTCTACCGCTCGTATTTGGCGTCGTCGAGCGCCGAGTGGAGCGTCGCCAAGGACGCATACGTACTGAGTCGAAGCGGCTGGTTCTCCTGCCGAAGCGCTTGCTATCTCGCTGCCGGGGTGCCGGCAATCGTACAAGACACGGGGCGAATGGGGTTGCCGAGCGGCGCGGGGCTGCTGAGATTCGCCACTCTCGAGCAAGCTGCCGACGCTATCGACGAAGTAGCGAGGCAGCCGGACAAGCATGCGCGCGCGGCCCTCGATCTCGCCGAGGAGTACTTGAACTCCGACAAGGTCCTCAGCGTCCTGATCGACAGCGCGTTCGGCGAGAAGGTGCCGCAACGACCGGCGCGGCGATCACCTCCCCCTTAGTTAAAGGCTGGAGAAGAGCGCGCCCACAGCCCTAGTGCAACGTAGCTCTCTGCCGGCCGCGGCATCCGTCAGGAGGCAAGGCGACCTTACGAGATGATCAGCGAGCTCGACGTCGTCTCGTCCGCTCAGGAGCCTCCAACAGCCCTCGAACCTTGCTCAGTAGCTGTTCTCTCGTGAAGGGCTTGGGGATGTAGTTGTCGCTCAGCTCGAGAATGCCGTGGTGACCCACGATCTGGTCGCTGTGACCCGACATGTACAGCACCTTGAGGTCTTCTCCGCAGTCCTTCATCCGGCTCAGGAGCTCGCGACCGGACATCTGCGGCATGATGACGTCGGTCACTACGAGATCGATCAGCCCCTTGCAGTCGTCGAAGATCCTCAAGGCGTCTTCACCGCTCGCCGCGTGCAGGACCTTGTAGCCTTCCTTGCTCAGCATGCGCGCAACGAGCTCTCGCACCGCGTCTTCGTCTTCGACGACTAGGATCGTTTCACCAGAGCTTCGACTGGTCTTGTAGTCGGGCTCCGCGACGGGTTCGGTGACGGGCCTGTGCGTTGCCGGTAGATAGACATGAAAGCTCGATCCCGACCCGAGCTCCGAGGAGACGTAGATGAAGCCGCCCGCCTGCTTGATGATCCCGTAGACGGTGGCAAGTCCCAAGCCCGTTCCCGAACCCCTCGGTTTCGTCGTAAAGAACGGCTCGAAGACGCGGGATGCAACTTCGGGGCTCATGCCGCATCCCGTGTCGCTGACGTTGAGGCGAACGTAGTTGCCGGGCGAAAGACCCGGCAGCTCTTCGGCGGCCTGCTCGTCCACGACGACGTTTGACGTCTCCAGCGTGAGAACGCCGCCGTCGGGCATTGCATCGCGTGCATTGACCGCGAGGTTCATGATGACCTGCTCGAGATGGCCCGGATCGATCTCTGTGGGCCAGAGCCCATCTGAAAGCCGGGTTACCAGCCGGATGTCCTCGCCGATCGTGCGCGTCAGCAGCTTCTCGACGTCTCGCACGACGCCGCCGAGGTCCACGACTCGAGGTCTCACGACCTCTTTACGGCTGAAGGCCAGCAGCTGGCGCACGAGGCTGCTCGCCCTTTCGGCAGACTCCAAGATCTCCTTGACGTCCGCGGATTTCGGGTCCTGAGCGTTGAGATCGTCCAAGACGAACCGTGCTGCGTTTTGAATGACGAAGAGAAGGTTGTTGAAATCATGGGCGATGCCGCCCGCAAGGCGTCCCACGGCCTCCATCTTCTGTGCCTGACGAAGCTGCTGCTCCAGCGTCTTGCGCTCGCTGATGTCTTCGACGATCCCAAGGCCGTACAGGGGGTGACCTTGTGCGTCTCTTATCAGGGAAGCCCAGAGGCTCACCCACACGACCTTCTTGTCCTTGGTTAGGTAGCGCTTCTCCCTGTAGTAGCGGTCCAGCTCGCCGCTGAACAGCTTGCGCAGATTCTCGGCGTCGAGCTGCCGGTCTTCGGGATGGGTGATCTCCTCCAGGCTGAGCTGCGCGACATCCTGCTCCGAATAACCGAGCATCTGGCGCCACGCTCCGTTCACGCGCAGCAGCCGGCCGTCGGCGCCGACGAGCGCCATGCCCACGGGACCCTCCTCGAAGATCTTGCGAAAGTGCTCTTCTCCAACTCGCAGGACATCCTCTGCTCTTCTGTGCTGGGTGAGATCTTTGAAGACGATGACCGCTCCGCTGACACGTCCGTCCTCCGTGATCGGAGTGCTCGTGTACTCGGCGGGAAAGCTCGTCCCGTCCTTGCGCCAGAACGCTTCCTGGCTCACGTGTTGGACCGACCCCTCTCTCAGCGAGGCCGCGACCGGGCACTCGTCTTCGGGGTAGGGCGAGCCGTCGGCCTTCGTGTGATGCACCAGGGCGTGCCAGTTGCGCCCGACGAGCTCGTCGATGCCATACCCGGTCATCTCGGCCGCGGCAGGGTTCACAAAGCTCGTGCGGCCGTCGGCGTGCAGGGCACAGATTCCCTCGCCGGCCGCGTTCAGGATGGACAGGTCTTGATCGAGTTGTCCAAGCGGCAACTCGACCCCTTCGTCCTCTAGGGCGTGTCCGAGCGGATAGGCACGGCTCCTGCTCGTCGGCTCGGCCAGTGCGGACCCCTGAAGATTCCGAAGCACCGTCTCGGCGCGCCGCCCTGCCTTCAGGATCTCGGTCGCGTGATGACGCCGCGTGTCGTTCTCAGCGAGGTCGTCGAGCAGGAGATGGGAGGAGGCCTGGACGATGAACAGAAGGTTGTTCAGCTGGTGAATGGCGTCCTTTTGCACGAGCAAGCCCGACGCCGGCCGGCGCTCGACGCTGCTCCGACCCTCCAGCTGCTCAGCGCGGGTCTTGACGGATTCCATAAGGCTTGGAAAGTCACGGATGCCGCGACCGCAAGGCGTTGTCCCCGGCCTCGAGCCGCCTCACCGTGAGCCACCCCCTTGTCGAGCGGCGACGGCAGTGCAACTTAACTGCGCTCTTGCCCCCTGTTTAGCAAGAGTGATGTTCCAGTAACTTACATTTGTCGTCCGCGCGCGTCAAGACGCGCCCGCACTCGGGGAGACATCGGCGCCCGCGAGGAGGTCCTTGAGAATGCGTAGGGCGGCAGCTCGACCCGCGGGCGTCCGCTCTGATCGGTCGGCGGTTGCCTTGTGGCATTTGCCGGAATACTCTACCGAGCGGTAGAGGCGTCGGGAGGGGGAGCTTTGTCCGTCATAAAGGAGCGGTTGGAGGGCAAGCGCGTCCTCTTAACCGGGGCAACGGGCTTCCTCGGCGTCGCGCTATTCGAGCGTCTGCTTACGGATATCCCCGTTGGTCGACTCGACCTCGTAATTAGGGGAAACGCCGAAAAAAGGATGAACAGGCTCTTGGGCGGATCCGCGTTTCGCCGCGCCGCTCAGAGGCTGGGCGACCAGCAGCTGCGGCAGCTCGCTGCCGCCAAGGTTCGCTTGCTCTCGACCGATCTGGCGGTGGACTCACCTGAAGTGGGCGAGGACGTAGACCTCGTCGTTCACACCGCCGCAACCGTGTCCTTCGACCCTCCCGTCGATCAAGCGTTTGCGCTGAACCTGCGCGGAAGCGTTCGCCTATACGAGGCTTGCGACGGGCGACCTTTCATACACATCTCCACGGCCTACGTCGCCGGACTCACGCGCGGCGTACAACCCGAGGAGCCGCTCGGCCGGGAGGTGGATTGGCGGGCGGAGCTGGACGCAGCCCTGCGTGCTCGCGACGAAACCGAGGACGCCTCTCGCTCTCCTGATTTGCTGCGGCGGCTCGAGGCCCGGGCACGTTCGGAGATGGGTCGGGTGGGCCCCCAAGCCGTCGCGCGGCGCACGGAGGAGTTGCGTAACGAATGGATCAAGACGCGACTTATCGAGTACGGGCAGGCGCGTTCTCGCAGCCTCGGCTGGCCCGACGTCTACACGTTCACAAAAGCGTTGACCGAGCTCGCGCTCGACGAGCTGGCGGGAGACAACCCGCTCACGATCGTGCGGCCCTCGATCATCGAAAGCGCCCTCAAACGTCCTTATCCGGGCTGGATCGAAGGGTTTCGCATGGCCGAGCCGGTCATCCTTGCCTTCGGACGAGGGGCGTTGCCGGAGTTTCCGGGGATCCCGGAGGGCGCCCTCGACCTCATCCCGGTGGACTTCGTCGTCAACGGCATCCTCGCCGCCGCGGCGCGAGGACCGGAAAGGCGCGCCATCTACCACATCTCCTCCGGCGCGCGTAACCCGCTGCGCCTTCGACAGATGTACGAGCTGACGCGCGAGTACTTTCTGGCCGATCCGCTTCCCGAACCCGGGCGCGGCGGCTACAGCGTCCCGGAGTGGAGTTTTCCCGGGCGGCGCGCCGTGGACCGGCGGATGGCGACCGCCGAGCGAGTGATATCGACGGCGGAGAGGTGGGTCGGCCGGCTGCCGCGGACGCGTCTCGCTCGAGATGCGGCTCATCGAATCGACGGGCTGCGAGCTCGTCTGGACTTCGCGCAGCGCTACGCCGGGCTCTACGGGCCGTACACCGAGATCGAGGCCCTCTACACGGACCACCGCTGCGCGGCGCTCTACGAGAGCCTTCCGGAGGAGGACCAGGGCGATTTCCCCTTTGACCCGACGTCGTTCACGTGGCGGCACTATCTTCAAGAGGTCCACCTGCCCGCGGTGACCGCGGCGCTCAGGCGTGTGGGTGCGCGTGAGAGGCGCCAACCTCGCGTCCGCATCTCCAGCGACGAGGCGGCCGAACGCGTCGTGCTCGCGGTCTTCGATGTGGAGGGCACGATCCTCGATTCCAACGTGCTCGAGCCCTATCTCTGGCTGCGGATGGCCGACGCGCAGGGACTCGGCCGCGCCAGAGAGATCGCACGCATGGTCGGGCGGGCCCCCGGCTGGCTCAGGACGGAACGGCGCGATCGCGGCCAGTTCCTACGGCAGTTCTACCGTCTCTACGAAGGCGCAGGCGTGGACGAAGCGAAGAGGCTCGCGCGCGAAGTTCTCGGCGACCTCGTGCTGCGCCGGCTGGCTCCGGGGGCGGTACGCCGCATACGCTCTCACCGCGCCGCGGGACACCGGGTCGTGTTCGTCACCGGCTCGCTTGGACTCGCCGTGGACGCGCTCGCCCCGCTTGCCGACGAGCTCGTCGCGGCGACGTTGCTCGCGAGCAACGGACGTTTCACCGGCGATCTCGAGCGTCCCCCGCTCGTAGGCGAGGCGCGCGCGTCCTGGTTGCGTGACTACGCTCGCGGGAGGGGCGCCGACCTGAATTCTTCTTATGCCTACGGTGATTCGATCAGCGATCTCCCTTTGCTGCAGACGGTCGGCAGGCCGGTGGCGGTCAACCCAGACGTCGCGCTGACGCGCATCGCACGCGAGCGACGCTGGCCGATCGAGGAGTGGCCTTCGGATCCGGGCACTCCCAAGATCGTCCTCCCCAACGTGCGCTCGTGACGCTCGCCCTCGAGATGTTCCGCTCGGTGCCTCGCTACGTCGCGGCGCGCACGGTTGCGGCAAGGCTCCCGGGATTGCTCGCGGGACCCGCCGCGCCCCTGCGGCTGGTTCATCGTGACGGCTGGGAGGACTTGCCCCAAGGATGGGCGCGGGTACGGCCTCGTCTTGCCGGCATCTGTGGTTCCGACCTCAACACCATCGCGGGCCGGTCGAGCTTTTATTTCTCTCCTCTGGTTTCCTTTCCCTTCGTTCCCGGCCACGAGGTCGTCGGCGAGCTCCTGGACGACGTCGGAGACTTGCGAGCGGGTCAGCGCGTCGTTCTCGATCCCGTGCTGTCGTGCGAGACGCGCGGGGTGAAGCCGCCCTGCGCGCCCTGTGCTCGGGGAGAGCGCCAGCTCTGCGAGCGTGTGGTTGCGGGCCACTTGAAGCCGGGGCTGCAGACGGGCTACTGCAGCGACACGGGGGGTGGTTGGAGCCGGATGTTCGCGGCCCACCGGGCCCAACTTCATCCGGTTCCCGATCTCCTGCCCGACGACGCCGCCGTCCTGGTCGAGCCGGCCGCCTGCGCCGTGCACGCGGTCCGCCGCGCCGCAGTTCCCGCCGACGCTACGGTGATGATCGTGGGGGCCGGGACGGTCGGCCTCCTTACCCTGCTGGCGCTCAGAAGATGCGCCTCACCGGACAGAGTGCTCGTAGTCGCGAAGCACGCTCGTCAGGCCGAGCTCGCGCGTCGCTACGGGGCGACCGAAGTCTTCTCCTCGTCCGACGCGCTTGCAGGTATCCGCCGAGCGACGCGTACGTTTCGGCTTCAGCCCGAGCACTCGTCCTCCTTTTTGCTCGGAGGCGCGGACGTCACTTTCGAGTGCGCGGGGTCAAAGGGGGCAATAGACCTTGTGCTGAAGGCGACGCGCGGCCGGGGGCGTGTCATCCTTGCGGCCATGCCGGCGACGGCTGATCTTTCTCCAGTGTGGTTTCAGGAGCTGGAGGTCGTGGGTGCCTATTGCGGAGTGGGCTCGTTCGACGACGCCATCGAGCTCGCGGCCGACTGTGAGCTGGGTCGGTTTGTAAGCGCGCGCTATCCGCTTGCTCGCTGGCGCGAGGCAGTCGAACACGCGTTTTCGGCGGGACGCCTCGGCGCCGTCAAGATCACTTTTGATCCGAGCCAGGACGACTAAAGGAGCCAACAGTGAGCCGGCCAGGATTTGTGCTCGAAGTCGACGAGAGAACGCCCCCGCTGTTGTTTCACCACGGCGAAGGCTTTCGCCTCGAGAGGCTGCCCCTAGGGACGCGCGTCGTCTACCCGCGCGAGCCGCTGCCTCCGATCGCCGACGTCGGGGCCGCGATTCGTCATGCGCTCGACAACCCAGAGAACTCCGAGCCGCTTGCCGCGTTGCTTCATCCCGGTATGCGCCTCACGATCGCGTTCGACGACATCTCCTTGCCTCTTCCGCCGATGCAGACTCCCGATATCCGAGGACGCGTGATCGAGCAAGTGCTGGAGCTCGCCGCGCGAGCTGAGGTCGACGACGTGAGGCTGCTGGTCGCGAACTCTCTTCACCGCCGAATGACGCCGGGCGAGATCGAGCGGGCCCTGGGAGAACGAGTCTTTCGCTCTTTTTGGCCCGACCTACTAAGCAACCACGATGCGGAGGACAAAGACAATCTGACCTTCATAGGAAGCACCGACCAGGGAGAAGAAGTGGAGATCAACCGCCGGGTGGCGGAGAGCGACCTCCTGGTCTACGTCAACATCAACTTGGTGGCGATGGACGGCGGCCACAAGAGCGTCCCCGTAGGCCTTGGCTCTTACCGGAGCCTGCGCCATCACCACACCGTCCACGCAATGATGCACTCTCGCTCCTACATGGACCCGCCTTCCAGTGCGTTGCACGCATCGTGCGACCGAATGGGCCGTCTCCTCGCCAACCACCTCCGAATCTTCACGATCGAAACAACGCTGAACAACGATGCCTTCGGGGCGCCCTTCGACTTCCTGCAGAAGCGGGAATGGGAATGGTCGGTGCGCGATCAGGCGACTTATCTATCGACCAAGCAATTCACGGATCGAGCCCCAGCGCACGTCAAGCGCGCCGTGTTCTCGAAGGTCGCGGCCCCTTACGGGGTCACGGGTATCACGGCGGGTGAAACGGAGAGCGTGCATCAGAAGACGCTTGCAAACGTCCATCGCCAGCAGATCGTCGAGGTCGACGGGCAGGGTGACGTTCTGGTGGTCGGGGTGCCCTACATCAGGCCCTACAACGTCAACTCGATAATGAACCCAATACTCGTCGTCTGCGAGGGTCTCGGCTACTTCTTCAACATGTATCGAGGGCGCCCCTTGGTGCGACCGGGCGGCGTCATGATCTTGTTCCATCCGGTCGAGAGGGAGTTTCATCAGATTCACCATCCCTCGTACATCGACTTCTTCGAGGAGGTGCTGGCCGAGACCACCGAACCCTCCGTCATCGAGGGGAAGTTCGAGGAGCAGTTCGCCACCGACCCCTGGTACATACACCTCTATCGAAACTCCTACGCCTATCACGGCGTTCATCCTTTCTACATGTGGTACTGGGCCGCTCACGCGATGGACTACCTGGGCGACGTCATCTTCGTCGGGGCGGATCGGGGCACCGTGTCGCGCCTCGGCTTTCGCACCGCAAGCACGTTCGACGACGCGCTCGAGATGGCGTCGGAGACGGTGGGCTCTTCTCCTCGGATAACGGCTATGAAGGTTCCGCCGCTCCTTCTCTGTGAGGTCAGGTAGCGGTGGGCGCGCTGAAAGACGTCCGCGACGTAGCGC
>JALZBR010000042.1 GCA_030863485.1 Actinomycetota bacterium | reverse complement strand
CGCACCCCAGAACGCGTTCGCGTCCCAGGCCGGGCATCTCGAGTGCTCGATCGCAGGTCGCCCGCATACGGGGAAGAGAGAGAGCAAAATCGATCATGCGGTCGAACTTCTCCGCGTCTCGTCTCGTCCTCCAGACCTCGTGGTACAGGTACTGCCGCCGCCCGGCAGCGTCCGTTCCCACTGCCTGGAGGTGACCCGTCGGGTGGGAGCAGATCCAGACGTTCGTCCAGGCGGGGGGGATCCCCAGGGCGCGGATCCGCATCAAGGTCTCGGGATCCTCGACTCGGCGGCCCGTGGAGTCGATGTACTCGAATCCCTTCCCCCGCCGACGTCTGGTCAGACCCGGGCTGGAGCAATCGACGCGTCTCAGACGGGGCATCTTTGCCCCTCGCAGACTGCCCCGGATGGCCTAGGTGGTCGCAACATGGGCATTTCTTCTACCCTGGCACCCTCATTGACTAAACGAGGCGGGAGGCGAGGGTCCGGCGTCGGCTCGACGGCGCCGCAGGAGCCGCTCAGCCACGAACGGAGGTTCGGATGAAGAAGGAAGGCGGCGCAGGCGTCGCCCCCGATCGGAATATCGCGATGGAGCTCACCCGGGTCACCGAGGCGGCCGCCCTCGCCGCGGCCCGCTGGATGGGGCGGGGGGACAAGGAGGCGGCCGACCAGGCCGCGGTGGACGCCATGCGGGTCATGATGGACACCGTCTCCATGAACGGCGTAGTCGTGATCGGAGAGGGGGAGAAGGACGAGGCCCCCATGCTCTATCGAGGCGAGGAGTTGGGGACCGGGGAGCCGCCCGAGGTAGACATCGCCGTAGACCCGATCGACGGGACGACCCTGACGTCCAAGGGTCAGCCGGGAGCTCTGGCCGTGGTGGCGCTAGCCGAGCGAGGAACGATGTTCGATCCCGGGCCCGCCGTCTACATGGAGAAGATCGCCGCCGGCGAGGAGGTCGGCGACCAGATCGACCTCGAAGCCCCCATTGCCGAGAACCTCCGGCGTGTCTCGAAGGTCAAGAAGACCGACGTCTCGGATCTGACGGTGATCATCCTGGATCGCTCGCGCCACGAACAGATCGTCAAAGAGGTCCGCGAGGCCGGTGCGAGGATCAAGTTCATCCCCGACGGAGACGTGGCCGGTGCCATCGCGGCGGCGCGAGAGGGGACGGGGGCCGACCTCTATTTGGGTATCGGAGGGACGCCGGAGGGCGTCATCGCGGCAGCGGCTCTCAAGTGCTTCGGCGGTGTGATCCAGGGCCGCCTCTGGCCGCGCAACGAGGACGAGAGAGACAGAGCGATCCAGGAAGGTTACGACCTCGACCAGGTGTTGACGACGGACGATCTCGTGTCGGGCGAGGACGTGTTCTTCGCCGCGACGGGCGTGACCGACGGCGACCTCATTGAAGGCGTGCGCTACCGCGGAGAGAGCGCGTGGACGCAGTCCATCGTGATGCGTTCGCGCTCGGGCACAGTTCGCATCATCAATGCTTTGCACAGGCGGGAGAAGCTCAAGAAGTACTCGACGATCGTGTACTAGATGAAAGCGCTTTCTCTCACGATCGATAGTTGAGCCGTCGCTTCGGCGCGGCTCGCGCGCTAGCCATCGACATCACGCCCTTGCGGGAGTCGCCCGCGTATCGCGCTTTGTGGCTCGGACAGATCGTCTCGATGATGGGGACGCAGATGCGTTACGTGGGCGTCGCGTATCATGTCTTCGTCCTGACCGGTTCTACGGTCGCGGTGGGCATGATCGGCCTCGTTGAGGTGATCCCACTGATCATCTTCTCCATGCTCGGCGGAGCGGTAGCCGATCGTCGGGACCGCAGGAGCCTGATCGCTCAGTCCCAGATCGCTTCGATGATCACGGCTGCGGCGCTTGCCTTCGTCGCGGCCCAGGAAAACCCCTCGCTGATGTGGATATACGCATTGACGGGAGTCGCTTCCGCGATCAGCGGAATCGACAGGCCGGCTCGAACGGCCATGGTGCCGCAGCTCGTCCCTGAGGGAACGCTCCCGGCGGCAATGGCGCTGCGCCAGGTCGTTTTCCAGACGACCCAGATATTCGGACCGATGTTCGCGGGACTCATGCTCGCCCGCGTGGACGTGGCTTGGGTGTTCGTCGTGGACTCGATCACCTACGTTGCATCGCTCATTGCGCTGCGGTGGGTCCCCTCGATGCCGGTGATCCGCGACTCGGATGCCACTCCCATGCAGTCGATCAGGGAGGGGTTGCGGTTCTCTTCCCGAACGCCGGTGTTGCTGTCGATCTTCATGATCGATCTCGTTGCGATGATCTTCGGGATGCCTCGCGCCGTGTTCCCGGAGCTGGCCACCGAGACTTTCGACGTTGGGGCCGATGGTCTTGGGATCCTTTACGCCGCGATCTCCACAGGTGCTCTCGTCGGTGCCCTCACGACCGGGTGGGTTACGCGCGTCCGGGCTCAGGGACGAGCGGTGCTCGTAGCAGTGGCAGTTTGGGGACTCACGATCACGCTTGCGGGACTCTCGTTGTGGTCGTTCCCGCTCACGCTGTTCTTCCTCGCGCTCGCCGGCGCTGCCGATGTGATCAGCGCCGTCTTCCGCGGCACCATGCTCCAGGAGGCAACCCCCGACGCGTTGAGAGGTCGTGTCTCTGCCGTCAACATCATGGTCGTGACCGGGGGACCTCGTCTCGGCGACGTCGAAGCGGGGCTGGTCGCCGGCGCCGTTGGAGCTCCGGCGTCGGTTCTCGTCGGCGGCGCCGCATGTTTGCTGGGGACCGCCGCTATTGCTCGGTTCTTTCCTTCGCTCAGGGGATACCGAACCGACGCCGACCCGGTGCCGAGAGAGGATGACGAAGCGGCCCTAGCGGCGGGGCTCCCAGGAGAAGAATCGGATGGCGAGCCCGGCCCCCACGACTCCCCAGGCGGCGATCACCGCTAGGTGTCCCCACTCGAATCCGGAGCCGACATCGAACGGGCTGAAGGGCGTCTGCAGTGCCTCGGAGAAGTGTTTGACGGGGAAGACGTTCGCGATCGTTCTAAGCCAGTCCGGCGCCCCAGTGTCCGGGATGTACACGTCCGAGATGAACAGCAACGGTAGAACGACACCGTTGACGACGGCGGGCGCCGCCTCTGCATTGGGGACGACCGAGGTCATAGCGAGTCCCAGTGCGCTGAATGAAGCTGCACCCACCAGGACGGTGACGACGACCGCCGCAAGAGTCGTCGTTGGGACGTCGACGTCGTAGAACAGAGCGCCCGCGAGCGTTCCGATGGCCGTCAACAAAAGGGCGATGAAGGTAGCGTGCATGATCCGAGCCGCCATGTAGGACCAAGCCGGTAAAGGCGTTCCTCGGACGCGTTTGAGCACTCCCTCGTCGCGCGAGATCGAAACCCCCATGGCGATGTTCGTGAAGGAGGCCGAGATCACTCCGAACGCCGTGATGGCGGGCACGTAGAAGTTCGAGGTGCTCGCTCGGCCCCCAGGAACCGCTGCCTCGTCGTTCCCGAAGAGCAGGTTGAAGATCACGAGGAACATGAGTGGGAACAGCACTGTGAAGAAGGCGGCCGGGGGATTGCGCCAGAAGGCCCTGTTCTGGTAGCGCGCCTGGCGAAGCGCGAGGGCGATCCCGCTCACGCTTCTTCTCTCTCCGCCGCGGCCGTCAGCTCGAGGTATGTGTCTTCCAGGGTTGCCCCGCCCACCTTCAGATCCATGAGCTGCACGTCTGTTTCGAGAGCCCAGCCCGTGAGGTCGTGCAGGACCTTCTCCGGGTTGGTCGTGACGACCCTGAGCCGGCCATCTTCGACGCTTCCGAGGGACGCAAACCGCTCCGGCAGCGGCCCTGCGTCGGGCAGGATCGTGGCAGTGATGGTCGACTCGTTCGCTCGGGGAGAGAGCTCGCTCGGCGCTCCTTCGGCCACGATGCAACCCCCGACCATGATCGCGACCCGGTCCGCAAGGTTCTGTGCTTCGTCCATGTAGTGAGTGGTCAAGAACACGGTCTTGCCGAGCTCTTTGAGGTTCCTCACCATGTCCCACGCGTTGCGCCTAGCGGTGGGGTCGAAGCCGGTCGTCGGCTCGTCCAAGAAGAGGAGATCGGGGTCGCCGGCCAGTCCTATGGCCACATCAAGCCTTCGCTGCTGGCCTCCTGACAGCCTGCGAACTCGCTCGTCTCGCTTCTCCGTCAGGCCGACGATCTCGATGATCTCGTCGAGGGGACGCGGGTTTGGGAAGTACCCCCGGAAGAGGTCGACCGTCTCGGCAACCGAGAGATACGGCTCCACCCCGGTCGACTGCAGCACGATCCCGATCCGGCGCTTGAACGCGATGTCGCCCCTGGTGGGATCGAACCCGAGGACCTCCACCTCACCCGTTGTGGGTTGCCGGTAGCCCTCGAGGATCTCCACCGTTGTGGTCTTGCCGGCCCCGTTGGGGCCTAGCAGGGCAAAGATCTCGCCTTGCCGGACCTGAAGATCTATGCCACTGACGGCCCTCGTGTCGCCGTAGGTCTTCTCGAGGTTACGAACGTCGATGGCCGTCGTCATGGACGTCCAGCCTAGAGCAGGGGCTTGGTCCTAATCCCGGCAGCGGTCGTCCGAGGAGACCCCCGAGATGCCCGACGAGACCGAAGCGCTGGCTCTTTCCTAGCGAAAAGAAGAAGGCGCCCCTGGGGGGAGGGGCGCCCTCTGGCTGGGACTGTGTTGCCTTACACCGATACGAACTAGAATTCGGGGGGCTGCTGGACGATCGCTTTCGGGAATACAGTGGTGATGCCCGAAAGGGGCATGAAGCAGACCAACCAACAGTCTTCTTATGCCCGTGGTTCGGGGCTCGCCGTTCGCTCGGATTGGGGGTTCATAGGGCGGCAGGGGGGGCTCCGCCCCGAGCTGCGCTGATCGACGTTTCCCGGGGAGGCAGGGGATTCCCCGCCCCGAGCTGCTGATATTCCAACATTTACCTGATCAAGCGGCTCCCATAAAGGCCGATGCAAGAGGGGGATGGAAGCGCAGACGACTCTCGGCTCGGCCGAGAAAGAGAAAACGATGACTCACGCCGCCGACGCCTCGGCCCGCGTCCTCGTCGTGGAGGACGACGAGCACACCCGCTCGTTGTTGGCCTCGACCCTGTCGGGCCAGGGCTATCACGCAACCGCCGTGGACGACGCCGCTCGTGCTCGTGCGTTTCTTGCGCAGGAGGACTTCTCCCTCGTGATCACCGGCGTCGACACGTCCGGCCTGTCCGGGCTTTCCTTCGTCATGGAGCTGAGGCAGGACTATCCGAACGCTGCCGTCTTCATACTCACGCCCTCGGTGGAGCCGGGCGTCATCAACGACGCACTCGAGCTGGGCGCGTACGGCTACATGGCCAAGCCCGTCGAGCCGGAAGAGGTGCTGGTGAACGTCGCCCATGCTCTCAGGCTGAGGGCGGCAGACATCGAGAGCCGGCGCCAGAGTGAGCAACTCCAGGGCCTGATCCGCGCTCGGACGGACGACCTGCGAGACGCGGTGACCCGTCTCCAGCGGATAGAGAAAGAGCTGAGCGGATCTCGAGAGGAGACCATCGAGCGCCTTTCGATAGCCGCCGAGTTCCGTGACAACGAGACGATCAAGCACATCAAGAGGGTGAGCGGGTATTGCGAGATCCTTGCCCGAGGAGCAGGCTATGACGAGCAGCATTGCGACATGATCCGCATAGCTAGCAAGCTCCACGACGTCGGCAAGATCGGCATGCCCGATCACATCCTCGCCAAGACCGGGCCGCTGACGGACCAGGAGCGTGCGATCACGCAGCAGCACACCGAGATCGGCTATCGGATCCTGTCGGGTTCCAGCTCGGAGGTGCTGAGCATCGCCGCCAGCATCGCTCTTACCCACCACGAGCGGTTCGACGGCAAGGGTTACCCACGGGGTCTTAGCGGAGAGTCGATCCCGATCGAGGGACGCATCCTCGCGGTGGCCGACGTCTTCGACGGTCTCACCTCACGCCGCGTTTACAAAGGTGCCGTTCCCCTCGACGAGGCCGTCGCAGTCATGAGGGCCGAGTCCGATCATCAACTCGACGGGGATCTCGTCGACGTCTTTCTCTCCTCGATGGATTACATCAAACCGATCAAGGAGCGCTACAGCGACGGCTGATCGCCCTCGTTCTCAGCCCCGCCTGTCGTTACGATGGGGACATGAAAGTCGTGCTTGGTTCCGACGAAGCCACTCCTCTGACGGAGGTCGTGGCCAAAGACCTCGAAGCGCGGGGGCACAGCGTCTCGCTTGTCGGTCCACCGGCGGGCGAGGACATCCAATGGGCCGAAGTTGGACGTCGCGTCGGTGAGGCCGTCGTAGCAGGTGAAGTGGATACCGGCGTGTTGTTCTGTTGGACCGGGACCGGCGCGTCGATTGCGGCCAACAAAGTGGCCGGCGTGCGCGCTGCGCTCTGTACCGACGCGTCAACCGCCTCCGGCGCTCGCAAATGGAACGACGCCAACGTGCTGGTGATGAGCTTGCGACTCACGAGCCCGACTGTCGCCTCGGAGCTGCTCGATGCGTGGTTCGAGGCAGAACCCGATCCCTCCGAAGCGGAGAACATCGCGCGCCTCGAGCCGAACGAGTATCCGAACCCTGACCCGTGACGGACTACGACCCCAAGACCGCCCTGGTCGTCGTCGACGTGCAGAACGACTTCGCCGATCCAGGCGGAAGCCTTTACGTGCAAGAGGGCGAAGAGGTAGTCGTCGTCATCAACCACGAGATAGATCTGGCTCGCGAAGCAGAAGCCACCATCGTTTACACGCAGGACTGGCACCCCGAGGAGACCCCACATTTCGTTTCGGGCGGAGGCATCTGGCCGGTTCACTGCGTCAGGGGTACCTGGGGGGCCGAGCTACATCCCCGGCTCCACGTTGTCGGCGAGAGCATCAAGAAGGGCACCGGCGGTGAGGACGGGTACTCGGGGTTCACCGTTCGCGATCCCGAAAGCGGGGAGCGAAGAGCCACTTCGCTCGAGGAGATTTTGCGCCGACGAGGTGTCGAGAAGATCGTCGTGGCCGGTCTTGCGACCGACTACTGCGTAAAGGAGACCGCTCTCGACGGTATCGGAAAGGGTTTCGATACCACAGTGCTTGCTTCGGCTGTGCGGGCCGTGAACCTGGCTCCCGGGGACGGAGAAAAAGCGTTGGAAGCGGTCGAGCGAGCGGGGGGCCGCGTCGATCCAGGCCGGTAAGGTCTTCCTATGAGCTGGGTCACCGAATCCAACGCTGCATTGCTCACCGATCTCTACGAGTTGACCATGGCGGCGAGTTACGACGCGCAAGCAATGAATCAGAGCGCGACTTTCGACCTCTTCGTGCGCGCTCTACCCCATCAGAGACGATTCCTGGTCTCCTGCGGACTCGAGCAGGCACTCGACTACCTCGAGACGCTGCGTTTCGATGAAGAGTCGATCTCCTATCTGGCTTCCCTCGACCTTTTCTCCGACGACTTCCTTTCCCGCCTCGAGGACTTCCGTTTCAGTGGTGACGTGTGGGCCATCCCCGAAGGAGAGATCGTCTTCGCGAAGGAACCCCTCCTGCGCGTGACGGCCCCCATCATCGAAGCCCAGATCGTTGAGACCTTCCTGCTGAACTGCATCACGTATCAGACGATGATCGCTTCGAAGGCCGCCCGGGTCGCCATTGCGGCCCAGGGCCGTAGGTTCGTGGACTTCTCGCCCCGACGCGATCATGGTGCCGATGCGGCCCTGAAGGCGGCGCGCGCCTCTTATGTCGGAGGCGCGGCTGGGACCTCGAACGTCCTTGCCGGCAAGAGCTACGGTATCCCCATCAGTGGAACCATGGCGCATTCGTACGTCATGGCCTTCGAAGAAGAGATCGACGCGTTTCGCGCGTACGTCAAGGACTTCCCGGATCGGGCCGTCCTTCTCATCGACACCTTCGACGTCGAAGAGGGAGCGCGGCGTGCGGTGGAGGTGTTCAAAGATCTCGATCCCCGCGGCAACCGGGATCGAGGCGTACGGATCGATTCCGGTGATCTCGCGCCGCTAGCGCGCTCGGTGCGCAAAATCCTCGATGAGGGCGGTCTTCGAGACGTCAAGATCATGTTCTCGGGCGACCTCGACGAATACCGGATCAAGGGATTCCTCGACGACGACGTGCCGGTGGATGCGTTTGGCGTCGGGACACAGCTGGGGACGAGCGGAGATGCCCCCTCATTGGGGAGCGTCTACAAGCTCGTGGCGGACTCGAGAGGATTCAAGATCAAGCTTTCGACGGGTAAGGCGACCCTGCCAGGGTGCAAGCAGGTCTACCGCTTCGATCTCGACGGGATCTTCGACCACGACCTGATCGCCGCGGAGTCGGAGGTCGTGGACGGAGGCCGTCCTCTGCTCAAGAAGGTGATGACTGCGGGAACCAGGATCGAGCGTCCGGAATCCCTGAACACCCTGCGGGGGCGCTGCGCGCGCGGGCTCACTCATCTGCCTCCGAGTCTGCGGTCTCTCGAGCACGGCCCGGGCGGATACCGCGTAGAGATATCGCCCGACCTCCAGCGACTCGTAAAGCAGATGGAAGCGCAGGAACGCTGATGTTCTTCGAACAGTTCGTCCTCGAGTCTCTCGGCCATGCCTCTTATATCGTCGGGGACGAGAAGACGGGGCGGGCTCTCGTGCTCGATCCCCGACGCGACGTGGATATCTATTTTGATTACGCGCGCTCGAAAGGCCTTCGCCTCCAGCACGCGATAGACACGCACGGACACAACGATTACCTCTCTGGCCTTCAGGAGGTGGCACATCGCCAGCCGGTCGAGATCCTCGGTTATGCCGACGGAGATCTCGGATACGACCACCGTCCCGTGAAAGACGGCGAGGTAATAGAGATGGGCGATGTCCGCTTCGAGATCGTGCACACTCCCGGACACACGCCCGAGCACGTGAGCCTGCTGGTCTACGACGATGCGAGCTCGGTCGAGCCTGCGCTGATGCTTTCGGGGGGAGCGTTACTGGTTGGGGATCTGGCGCGCCCCGACCTGCTCGGGGGTGACGAGGGGGCGAAGAAGGCCGCGACCGAGTTCTGTCACACGATCCAGGAAAAGATCCTTTGGCAGCTTTCCGATCACGTCGAGGTTTGGCCGACGCACGTTGCGGGATCTCTGTGTGGCGGCAACATCGGCAGCAGGTTGTCCACCACGGTGGGCTACGAGCGCAAGACCAATGCGATCCTTGCGCGCGTCTCCTCATCTGAGGAGTTCGTCGAGGAATGCGTCCGCGTAGACAACCTCCCCGCCGTGCCGCCCTACTGGCTGCGCATGCGTCGTCAGAACCTGCTGGGTCCACCGCTTCTCGGCGTTCTCGGGGAACCCCCCGCCCTGCAGCCCGAGGAGGTCGAGGACCTGAGGCAGCGCGGTGCGGTGGTGCTCGACTGCCGCCCGCCAGAGGGATTCAGCGGAGGGCACGTCCCGGGCGCCCTCAACGTGGGGCTCGGGTCATCCTTTCCGACCTGGGCGGGGACCGTCCTTCCGGAGGGGGCCGACGTGATCCTCGTACTGGACGATCCGAGGGACCTCTGGGTGGCGACCTGGGAGTTGCTGCGGATCGGTTACCCGCTTCCGTCGGGCTGGCTTGCCGGTGGCATGAGCGCATGGCGAGCGTCGGGCCGAGAGGTAGCGACGCTCCCGCTTATCGACGTGCACCAACTGAACCGGGGTGTCGAGAAAGCCGCTCTGAATGTGCTCGACGTCAGACAACCAGCGGAGTGGGCCTCGGGACACGTTCGAGGCGCGCGGTTCTTGACGGGGGCCAAGCTGCCGGAGCAGATCGACGACGTGCCCGCCGACAAGGCCGTGGCGGTCGTCTGCGGAAGCGGATTCCGTTCCGCAGCTCTTGCGAGCCTCTTGATGCACGCGGGCAGGGAGCGTGTCTTCAGCGTCGTGGGCGGCATGAGCGCGTGGCGAGTTGCCGGCTACGACACGGTCACCGACGAAGTCTGATCGTCACAAAAAAGGCCCGGGAGCGGGCCGAGCCCTTCTGTTTCCTGCGCCGTATGCCTAGCTGGTGCTCTCGCAGTTCGCCAGGGTCTCGCCGTTGCGACACACGTCGACGTCGGCTCCACCATCGAGATCATCGATGCCGTCTCCACCGTTGAGGTCGTCGTCCCCGGCCTCACCCTGGAGATCGTCGTTCCCCTCGTCCCCCCGGATCGTGTCGTTGCCGGGTCCGCCGGACACTTCGTCGGTCTGAGGCCCGCCTTCGATGTCATCTGCGCCCTCGCCCCCGAGAGCCACGATGGAGCTCGAGTGGATCGCGTGAAGGGTGTCGGCGCCGCCCCGACCCTCCAGGAGGTCGTCCTCGCCGTACCCGCCTCCGAGGAAGTTGTCCTCTTCGTTTCCTCGCAGCTCGTCGGTGGACTCCGTGCCCCAGACAGCCTCCACGTTGGAGAACGAGTCGGTTCCGCCTTGCCCGGTGCCTACCCCCGCTGCGAGGTCCACCGAGACCGGGCCGGCCGTCATGTTGTAGGCCAGCATGTCGGTTGCGCCGGGCCCTCCATCGACCGTGTCGTCATCCGGCTCCGTCTCGGTAGAGAAACTGACCTGGTCGTGCCCACCTCCCGTGGAGATGTCGTCATTGCCGGCCCCCGGATACACGAAGTCGTCGCCCCCCAAGGTGTTTACGACGTCGTCCCCCGCACCAGCTTCGATCCCATCGGTTTGGTCACCACCCGCCAGGTCATCGTCTCCTGCTCCTCCTTGGAGATGTCCCTGGACGCCCTCCCTGAGCTCCCCGAGCCTCAGCGTGTCGTCGAAATCGGACCCGACCAGGCCATCAATACCGGACAGCGTGTCGCTGCCGTGGCCCGTGGCCGTCCCGAGCTCGGCGTCCGCGGTTATGGCTTGATCCGCCGTCGCGTACGAGACCTGGTCCCACGCATGGGAAAGACCGTTGTACTCGTCGTTCCCGGCGGTGCTGACGAACCAGGTCGAATCGAAATGTCCGCCGAGGACATCGTCGTGCGGGGAGCCAATGAGCCGCTCGAAGTACTGGATCGTGTCCTGTCCCTCGCCCGTGGCAGAACCTTCGGTCAGATCGACGTCTACGCCGTTGGGCGCGCCTGCGTAGGTCAGTGTGTTCTGGTCTTGTCCGCCGTTCAGGTCGTCGTTGCCGGCGTCCCCCGCCATCGTGTCCCGGCCCACCCCTCCGAGAGCTTGGTCGTCGCCGGCACCTCCCTCGATCGAGTCGGGTCCGGAGCGTCCACGCGTGAGATCGTCGCCGGCACCGCCGAGGATCCGGTCCCGGCCGCCGCCACCACCTAGTCGATCGTTCCCGTCGTCACCGCACAGGGCGTCGCGCCCATTTAGTCCCTTGATGTGATCGGCCCCGTCCAGTCCTGCGATTACGTCACTCCCTGCGGTCCCGACGAGCGTGTCTCGGCCCTGTGTGCCGACTATGGTGGCGGGCCGTCCGTCGCAGGAGACCCCTCCGGCCAGAGCTGAGGGCGTGGCGGCGAGCAACAACGTTGTCGCGGCCAAGGCGGTGGTACAGCGCACCTTCTTCATGGGTCCTCCCCTTCGTCCAGGTGATCCCAGTACCGCCGAAACAGCCGGGACGGTTTGCCTACTCGACAGACTGACTAAGGGGCGCTGGGCCTGTATTTCGGGGACTTCGGTGGTCGCGCGATGAGTTCCTCGTCCCGGCCCGGTCATACCCTTGGAAGCTGGAGTAGCCGAGAAGAGGAGGCGTCATGAAGGGGATCACCCCGAACCTGTGGTTCGACACCGAGGCCGAAGAGGCGGCCGAGTTCTACACGTCGATCTTCAAGGACTCCGAGATCACCGGCGTGACCCGTTACGGCGAGGCGGGCCCGCGTGAGGCCGGCCTGGTCATGACCGTCTCGTTCAAGCTGCAGGGCCAGGAGTTCATCGGGATAAACGGTGGTCCGGACTTCAAGTTCAACGAGGCCATCTCGCTCCAGGTCAACTGCGAGTCTCAGGACGAAGTCGACGAATACTGGGACAGGCTGTCCGAAGGGGGCGAGGAAGGTCCCTGCGGATGGTTGAAGGACAAGTACGGCCTCTCCTGGCAGATAACGCCCGTGGGGATGGACGAGATGCTCAGCGGCGAGAACAAAGAGGGGGCCGACCGAGCCATGAAGGCGATGCTGCAGATGAAGAAGCTCGACCTCGCCGAGTTGAAGAGGGCATACGCCGGAAGGAGTTAGCTGGGTGCGGCGGTGGGCTGTGGAGTCGCGGCGGTGCGCGCCCGCGCCTCGTGCCCCCGGCAGGATTCGAACCTGCGCACCTCGCTCCGGAGGCGAGTGCTCTATCCCCTGAGCTACGGGGGCAACTGAACCTAGGGTACCGGCCGCTCTTGGGGCTCGGCCCGGCAGTACGATCCACCCATGCCGGCGGCCAAGCGCGTCCTCATCTGCGACGACGATCCCGTGATCTTGCGCTTGATCCAGGTGAACCTCGAGCTCGAGGGCTTCGAGGTGCTGCTCGCCCACGACGGGGCCAACGCGATCGAGATCGCGACCGCCGAGCACCCCGACCTGGTGGTCCTGGACATCATGATGCCGCGCCTCGACGGCTACCAGACCTGCGAGCGCCTAAAGGCGGAGGCCAGCACGAAGGACATCCCGGTGGTCTTCCTCTCCGCGAAGGCACAGGAGTCCGACATCGAAAAGGGACGGAAGTACGGCGTGGCGGATTACCTGACCAAGCCCTTCGATCCGGACGATCTGGTCGAAGTCGTCCAGCGATTGCTTTCCTGAGCCTCCAACTACTCTGAGACAGTGATCACCGACCATCTCCAAGACCTCGTGCGCTCCGCTCTCGAGCGGGCTTTCGACGGCCTGGCCGATAGCGCGGCCCCCGAGATCCGCTTCGAGCGTCCGAAAAGGCGCGAGCACGGCGACTGGTCCACGAACGTCGCCATGTCCGTGGGTAAGGGGAATCCGCGCACCTTGGCGCAAGAGCTGGTGGACCTGATGCCCGCGTCCGATCTCGTGGCCGGGATCGAGGTGGCGGGCCCCGGGTTCATCAACTTCCGCCTCGCCCCGAAATGGCTGCATGACGTGGTTCGCCGCGCAGCGGATCCGACCGGACGTTTCGGACGGAGCGATCACGGCCGGGGCGAGAAGGTCAACGTCGAGTACGTCTCCGCGAACCCGACCGGCCCGATCAACGTGGTGAGCGGGCGTCATGCCGCTTTCGGCGATGCGGTGTCCGGACTTCTCGGCGCGGCGGGCTACGAGGTCGTGCGCGAGTTCTACGTGAACGACACGGGTCGCCAGGCTGGGCTGTTCGGCAGGTCCGTGGCGGCTCGCTACATGCAGGCGCTGGGACACGAGGCTGAGCTGCCCCCGGACGGCTACGCGGGCGAATACCTCGTCGACCTTGCCCGGGACCTCGTTCGCGAGCACGGCAATACCTACGCCGATAGCTCCGAAGAAGAGCGCAGCCTTGCTCTCGGCAGAACGGCTCTCGATCGGATGGTCATCGAGATGGAGCGCGACCTGCGGTCTTTCGGGACGGAGTTCGACGTCTGGTTCCGAGAATCGCAGTTGCATGAGTCCGGGGCGCTCGAGTGGGCTCTCTCTGATCTGAAACAACTGGGATACATCGAAGAGCGCGACGGCGCCGTGTGGTTCTTGGCCAGCCAGTTCGGTGACGACAAGGACCGTGTCGTCATCCGCTCCAGTGGCGAGCCCACCTACCTGGGCGCCGACATCGCGTACCTGATCAACAAGTTCGAGAGGGGTTTCGAGCACCTCATCTACGTCTGGGGCGCGGACCACCATGGGACGGTCACCAGGCTCCTTGCGGTTGCCCAATCTCTCGGCTTCGAAAAGGGACGGGTCGAGGTGCTACTCGTGCAGATCGTGACCTTGTCCAGTGGCGGTACTTCGCTCAAGGCGTCGAAGCGGCAAGGGATCCTCGTCCCGCTCCGGGATCTGGTCGACGAGGTGGGTGCCGACGCGGCACGCTACATGTTCTTGACGCGCTCGATCGATGCGCCACTTGATTTCGACATCGACCTGGCGAAGGAGCAGGCCCCTGAGAACCCCGTCTATTACGTCCAGTACGCCCACGCCCGGATCAGTTCGATCATCAGAAGGGCGGAGGAAGAGGGAGTCCGTTGGGACGCGCGCAGCGCGGACCTGGCGCGACTCGAACATCCTTCCGAGGACGAGCTGATGCGGAAGCTAGCCTCCTACGAGGAGATCGTTCCCCAGGCCGCGGAGACGAGGGCCCCCCAAAAAATGACGCGTTATGTCGAAGAGCTTGCTTCCGTGTTCAGCGCCTTTTATCGGGACTGCAAGGTGGTGACGGACGACGTGGAGCTGACCCGGGCGCGCTTGGCTCTTTGTCTCGCGACGCGTTCGGTGATCGCGGATGGTCTCGGGCTTTTGGGCGTGAGCGCACCAGACCGGATGTGAGCGTGGAGTTCACCCAGGTCGACGTGTTCTGCGACGGTCCCTACACCGGCAATCCTCTGGCGGTCTTCCACGAAGCCGCCGAGCTGTCGGCGACACAGATGCAAGACATTGCGCGCGAGATGAATCTCTCGGAGACGTCGTTCGTCATTTCGGCCTCGAGCGATTCATACAACGTGCGGATCTTCACCCCCGATCGGGAAATCCCCTTCGCAGGACACCCGACGATCGGGACGGCATGGACGCTGCTGGAAAAAGGCATTTTGAAGGGCGAGGCATTCACGCAGGCCTCTCGGGCGGGGGAGACCCCCGTCCGTGTCGAGGGGGACCGCTTCTGGATGGAACGTCCGGGGACGACAGAACCCGACCTCGAGGCAACGGATCCCCGGTCTCTTGACGACATCGCCCGGGCGCTGGGGATAGATGTCGGTGGGCTCGGATTGGAGGCAAGAGAGCTCGGTCGCTCCGGACGACTCAGACCAGCCTTCGCTCACGCCGGGCTGCGCCAACTGATGGTCCCACTGCGAGATGTCGAGACGTTGTCTCGCTGCACCCCTCCGTGGGGACTCGGCGTGGCCGAGATAGGGGCGTACTGCTTTACTGCGGTGGGGGCCGGACGGATCAAGGCTCGGGGATTCTGGCCCGGGCTGGCCATCCCGGAGGATCCCGCCACCGGGTCGGCGGCTGCCGGCCTCGGCCTCTACCTGGCGGGACGTCTCGGAGACATCGAGGTCGAGGTCATCCAGGGCGAGCAGATCGGACGTCCCTCTCGCATGTTCGTGCGGGCCGAGAAGAGTCAAGTGCGGGTCGGCGGGCGGTGCGCCGGCGTCTTCGAGGCAAGGCTGAGAGAACTTCCGTGACGCGGCACGTCCCTCCGTCCGCCTGACATAGCCTCGGGGCATGCAAAAGGTCCTTCCCGACACCGCGGAAACCAAAGCCGGCCGTCTCTTCATCGGGGGATGCGACGCAGTCGAGCTGGCCGAGCGCTACGGCACGCCCCTGATCGTCTTCGACCGCGCCACGTTCGAAAACAACGCGCGCTCCTTTTCCTCGCGCCTTCCTCCAGAGCGCGTGACGTATGCCGGAAAGGCGTTCATGTGCATCGCGGTATGCCAGCTGGTCCATCGCCTCGGCCTGGCTCTCGACGTCTGTACGGGAGGGGAGTTGGCTACGGCCGTAGCGGCCGACTTCCCCGGCTCCAGGATCACATTTCACGGCAACAACAAGTCGGAGGAGGAACTTGCGGCGGCTCGCGACGCCGGTGTTGGAAGGGTGGTTGTGGACTCCTTCGACGAGATGGCGCGCATCGAAGAGGTTGGTCTTAAGACGAAGCTGCTTATCCGTGTGACGCCGGGGGTCGAGGCCCATACCCACGAGTTCGTTCAGACGGGACAGGAGGATTCCAAGTTCGGGTTCTCGCTCGGAAACGACGTCGCGGCCACCGCTTTGAAACAGGCTGAACAGATCCGAGGTTGCGAGCTCGTCGGTGTGCATGCACATATCGGTTCGCAGATCTTCGAACTCGCGGCTTTCGAGCTTGCCGTCGAGCGGATCGCGGACTTCCTTCTCGATGCTAAGGAGCGCTTCGGCTTCGAGGCCCAGGAGTTGAACCTCGGGGGAGGCTTGGGCATCGCCCATACGCGCGATGAGATGACCCCCGACCCCACCGACGCCGTTGCGCGCTTGTTGGGCATGGTCGAGAAGCACTTCGCCGCTCGCAACCTGGCGGTTCCCGCACTGGGCATCGAGCCGGGCCGGTCGATCGTAGGTCCGGCGGCGGTCACGCTCTACAGGATCGGCACGAAGAAGACCATTCCCGGGGTCCGGACATACCTGTCGGTCGACGGGGGCATGTCCGATAACATCCGGCCCCCGCTTTACGGAGCACGCTACGAAGCGTTCCTTGCAAACCGGACCGACGAACGGGCCGGGGGCCGTGTGAGCATCGCCGGAAAGCACTGCGAATCGGGCGACATTCTCATCAAGGACGTCCACCTCCCCGACGATGTTCGCCCGGGAGATGTGCTGTGCATCCCGGCCACGGGCGCGTACACCTACTCGATGGCGAGCAATTACAACCGGATCCCGCGACCGCCCGTCGTGATGGTCGAGGATGGTGGGGCGATCGAGATCGTTAGGCGGGAGACATACCGCGACCTGGTCCGACTCGACCGGTCTTTGGACGAGACGACCTGAGACTCACATTCACCACTGTCTGCAGATCGAGATCTGCTCGGGAAACTAAGTCGAGGATCAGTTGTTGTTGCAGTCGTACTTGAGGTTGTCGTCGTCATAAGTGTTCTTGTAAAGGTAGACCAGGTGGGTATGAGTGCCGTACACCTCGCTGGTGTAGGAGTCGTGCAGCCCCTTGAAACCCTTTTTCTTGAGGTAGCCACTCGTAAAGCGGATTCGATCGCCCTCGCGAGCGAATCTCCCGGATCTCTTCCAGGATCCGTCGTTGAGCATGAACGTGTACCTGCCTCCGTCCTGAAGCTTGAGGTCGAAGTTCGAATACTGATGGATCTCCCAGAGCCAACACTCATAGCGTCCGATCTTCAAGGCTTCGTGTGCCGCCCCCTGTGACGGGGCGACCACGGCGACGGTTAAGAGGGCGATGAAGAGCGAGAGTGCTCGCTTGGGCATGCGACTGACCTTTCTCGAGAAGATGTGCCAGACGAGATCGTAGGAGCGAATTGGACTGGGGGGAATAGCCCATTCGGGTGGTTCTTCTCGATTTCTTCCCCGTACTCGCTCGCGCTGCCCCTTACCGACTGTATAGAGCCTAAGCAGAACTACGTATTGAGCCGGTCAGGTGAGAGGGCGAATCTTGAAGGGCCGAAGTGTCCGGATTGAGGGGGTTGGTGAGGTTCTTCGGACTCACCGAAAGAGGGTCGAGGCCAGTCATACCTAGCGCACGCCGAAGAACTTGGGCCGATGCGAAACCGCGCAGGTTTCGGACCAGGTATCGGTGCGTGACGTATTGCATAGCTCTTGGAGGTTGGGGATGAAAAAGCTGATCGTTGGACTCGTCGTTGCGATGGGGATGCTCCTACTGCCGGTGCCAGGAGCACTCGCCGCGCAAGAGTGTTCGGGCCGACGAGCCACCCTCGTCGGGACGGATGGTTCGGACAACCTCCAGGGAACTGCGGGCGTCGACGTGATCGTGGGCCTGGGAGGCAACGACCGCATCTCGGGCGGGGCGGGGCAAGACGAGATCTGCGGCGATGCCGGTGACGACGACGTCATCGGTGGCCCGGGCAACGATGACCTCGAGGGCAACGCCGGCAACGACGAGCTCTCTGGGGAAGAGGACCGCGACTTCCTGGACGGCGGCGACGGTGACGACCACGTAGGCGGAGGGGCCGGCAACGACTACCTCCGAGGTAACGACGGCGCCGACCTCCTCGAGGGGCTCGACGGCGAGGACACGCTCTACGGACAGCTGGGGGCAGATCGTCTCAGGGGCGGCTTGCTCAACGACTATCTGAGCGGCGGCGATGGCAATGACGACCTCGATGGCGAAGAGGGTGACGACCGTCTCGAGGGAGACGAGATCTGCTGTGAGAAGAACTCCGGTTTCAACGACGACATCGCGGGAGGCCCGGGCCGGGACACGGCCTGGTTCTGGGCTCATCGGGAGGCAGACCAGCCGATAAGCGTGAACCTTGCTGCCGGCACCGCTACGGGACAAGGCAATGACGAGGTCCGTGGGGTCGAGGATGTCAGCGTCGAAAGCCCCCTTAACGACACGGTGCGCGGTGATGGGGGCCCCAACAAGCTCTCTTCGAGCTACGGCAATGACCGGATGTTCGGTGAGGACGGCGACGACGAATTAGTGGACAGCTTCGGCGATGACGAGTACGACGGCGGGCCGGGCTCGGATGAGATCAGCTTCTACACGCGCTCGAACATCGTCGTGAACCTACTCAGCGAGTCGGCCTTGGGAATGGGGGCCGACAAGCTCCAGGACATCGAGAACGTCCGGGGCGGCGACGCCGCAGACATCATCACCGGAGACGGCGGACCGAACGTCTTGCGCGGCATGGACGGCTCGGACGTGTTGCGGGGCCGAGGCGGCAGCGACACCTTGAGGGGTGGGCGCACGAGAGGGCGTGCGGATCGTGTTGACAGCCTCTCCGGGGGACTGGGCGACGACCTCATCGACGGTGGTTCTCCCACCGACGTGGATCACGAGGGCAAGATCATCGACGGGCGCGACGAGCTCGACATGTCGAGTGCCACGAATCCCGTAGTGGTCGACCTCGCGGCCGGGACCGCGACGGGAGAGGGCAACGACACCTTGATCAGGGTCGAGGACGTTCTCGGCTCCGGCTATGACGACGTAATCTCCGGCGACAACGGACCCAACGAGATCAACGGCAGCGCGGGCAGCGACGACGTCATCGCGTTGGACGGAGACGACGAGCTCGAGGGAAGTGCGGGCAACGACTCCTTCGCCGGCGGCCCGGGGACGGACATCCTCGAGTTCAATAACGCGCACACCGCCGTGACCGCAGACCTCTCGGCCGGGACGGCGACGGGGCAGGGGACGGACACGATGAGCTTGATCGAGAACCTGCGCGGGACTATCTTCCACGACACCCTGATCGGGGACGATGGGCCCAACACGATTTTCGGACACGTCGGAAACGACTCGATTGAAGG
>JALZBR010000038.1 GCA_030863485.1 Actinomycetota bacterium | reverse complement strand
GCCACGAGGTCCTCGACCCCGTCCAGTCGAGCCCGAGCGACCAACTCCCCCGCGTCATCATCCTCTGCACAGAGGTGCAGATGACAGTGCGAGTCGAACCACACGATTGCGCCCCCGATCCGGCCGTCTACTTGGGGTCTTCGATGCGCGGGAACAGAGGTGATCCGGTGGCTACGTCTGCCTTCGTCGGGAGCCGTCCCCACTCGCCGTCCTTGGTGAAGTGATGTTGCGAGATGTCGTCTGTGTGACCGAGCCTGCGCCACAGCTCCTGCGAAGCCCGGGGAACCGCGGGATACACCATCATCGCCATGAGCCTCAGCGCGTCCGCGAGATGGTAGAGGACGACCTCGAGACGCCTCTTCTGTGCCTCTTCTTTCGCCAGCGCCCAGGGCGTTACCTCGTCCACATATGCATTGGTGGCCTTCACGAAACGCCATGCGGCTTTCAGGGCCTCGTGCGGAGCGATGTCGTCGATCGCCCCACCCATCTCGGCAAACGACCGACGTTGCACATCCATCAGAGACCGATCGGCGTCGCTCAACTCGTCTTCAGAAGGAGGACCCGGGAGCTTTGCTCCGAGGTAACGGTTGATCATCGAGGTGACGCGGGATGCGAGATTGCCGAAGTCGTTGGCGAGGTCGAAGTTGTAGCGCTCGACCATGCTCTCCCAGGAGAAGTTCCCGTCCTGTCCGAACGAGATCTCGCGCAGGAAGTAGTAGCGATATCCGTCGGACCCGAAGGTCCCCACCAGGTCGTGCGGCGAGATGCCTGTGAGCTTGGATTTCGACATCTTCTCTCCCCCCACCTGGAGGAAGCCGTGTGCGAAAACGGTCTTGGGCAGGGGCATGTCGAGTGCCATCAACATCGCCGGCCAGATGACCGAGTGGAACCACAAGATGTCCTTGCCGATCATGTGGATGTCCGCGGGCCACAGGGAGCGGAATCTCTCCTCGTCCGAACCGAAGCCGGCAGCGGTGATGTAGTTCTGGAGGGCGTCGACCCACACGTAGATGACGTGCTTGGTGTCCCAGGGGATCGGTATGCCCCATTCGAAGCTGACGCGCGACATCGACAGGTCATCGAGCCCCTGCTTCACCTTCCCCAGGATCTCGTTCCGGCGCGTCTCGGGCATGACGAAGCGCTCGTCGGACTCGTAGAGCTCGACCAGCCGGTCGGCGTACTTGGAGAGGCGGAAGAAGTAGTTGTCCTCCTTGACCACCTCGGGCTCGACGCCGTGAAGGGGGCATTTGCCGGCGACGAGCTCGTCGGGCTGCTTGAACTGCTCACAGCCCACGCAATAGAGCCCCTCGTAGCTGCCGAGGTAGACGTCGCCTTTGTCGTACAGCGCCTGAACGAAGGCCTGGACCGGGCCCTCGTGGCGCGCCTCGGTCGTCCGGATGAAGTCGTCGTTGCTGATGTCGAGGGCCTGCCAGACCTCTCGCCAGCGGGGGACGACCTCGTCGGCCCACTCCTTGGGTCCGAGCCCCCGGCCCTCGGCCGCTCGGGCCACCTTCTCCCCGTGCTCGTCGGTCCCGGTAAGGAAGTGGACCGGGCGCCCCTCCATCCGCCGCCAGCGGGCGACGAAGTCCGCCGCCACCGTCGTGTAGGCGTGTCCGAGGTGGGGGACGTCGTTGATGTAGTAGATCGGGGTGGTCAGATAGAAGGTGTCCTGGCCCATGGGCCTCTTTTCTCGAAAAGTTCCGACTTATCCAGCCCTGACCTTGATACAGTCGGGCCGCAGTTACCGCCCGGACGAAGTCACAAGCTAGTCCTGCGCCTCTTCCGGGTGAAAGAAAGGTCCCTTTGGAGGGTTTGACTTAGGGGCCCGGCCAGCGTACATTGTCAATAACTGCCAATTAATTCCTCTCTGGGGGCCGAATGAAGTCTACCGGTGTAGTGCGGAAGATCGACGAGCTGGGGCGCATCGTCCTGCCGTCTGAGCTGCGCAAGGTCTTCGGCATCCGGGAAGGCGACGAGCTCGAGATCAGCGTCGAGGAGGACCGGGTCATCTTGCAGAAGCGCCAGGACCTCTGCCTCCTGTGTGGGGCCGAGAACCCCAAGATCACCTACCGGGACCGCCGAGTGTGCGAGAACTGCGCCACGGACCTCGCCCAGCTCGCCAGCGGCGAAGTGCGCCTCCCCGACGACAGTTAGTTCTCGCGATCGTCGAGACGATCGCTGCCCCGCCTCAAGTCTGGTATTTCGCTCCGGCACCGTCGAGACGATCGCTGCCCCGCCCCGACTCTTCGATTTCCCTTCGGCGCATGGTGCTTTTAGGCCTGTCTGACAAATGTCTGACAACTGTCTGACGGGTCCAGAGAGACCGCCTAGGCCTCCGGCCCGTCTTCGTCGGCCTGCCCGCCGGCCTTCTCATCGGCCTCGACCAGGGCGTCGAAGACGTCTCTGCGGGCCGCGCCGGTCTCCTTTGCGACCTGGAGCAACGCCTCTCGTCTCGGCACCCCCCGATCCATGAGCTCCCTCGCCCGGCGGGCCAGCTCGGGACCCTCCGGCACCGGGCCCTCACCCGGGACGGCCCCCGAAACGACCAACACCACCTCGCCCTTGAGGGGGCGGTCGCGCAGCCCGGCCAGAAGACCGGACAGGGTGTCGCGGCGGACCTCCTCGTGGAGCTTCGTGAGTTCGCGGGCCAGGGCCGCGGGTCGGTCTCCCAACCCGGACAGCAGGGTCTCCAGGTCGGCCTCGACGCGGTGGGGCGAGCAGAAGAAGATCAACGTGCGCTGCTCGGACGCGAGAGCCTGGACGCGCCTCTCGCGCTCTCCCGACTTCCGGGGCAGGAAGCCCTCGAACACGAAGCGGGCCGGTGGGAGACCGGAAACGGACAGAGCCGTGACGACGGCCGTCGGCCCGGGCACGATCTCAACCCGGAGGTCTCTCTCGAGGCAGGCCCGGACGAGGTGATAGCCAGGATCCGACAGCGCCGGCATCCCGGCGTCGGAGACGAGGGCTACGTCGGAGCCGGCGGCGATGCGAGAGACCACCTTGGGGGCAACCCTTCTCTCGTTGCCGTCGTTGAGGACGATGAGATCGGGGGCCGCGATCCCGAAGTGGCTGAGAAGCTTGCGAGTCCTCCGAGCGTCCTCGCAGGCGATGGCGTCGACTCGCTCGAGAGTGGCGACGAGGCGGAAAGTTGCATCGTCCAGGTTCCCGATCGGCGTCCCGCACAGGATGAGGCGGCCGCCAGACGGGGTCACTCAGGTCTCCAGGGTGCGAAGGCGTACCTCAGGACGCCAACCGCCACTCCTTTCCAGGACGACTCGTCGTCGGGGACCTTCTTTCCGGCGAAGAAATCACGTGCCGCCGCCAGGGCCTGAGCGTTGTCGGTGACGCCGACATGATCCGTGAGCGCAACGATGTTCGTCTCTCCCGGCCGTCTCCAATCGTCTTCGAGCCAAACCGAGTCGGCCAGAGCCCAAACCTCGAGCCGGGGGATCGGAGAGTCGCGCGTCTCCACCTTGCGGAGGTTCGTCGGTGAGGCGGGAGCATCGATGTCGAAGGGGCGCACGCCGATCTTGTCCAACCCGGTCGCCAGGAGGCGTGCCAGGTCTCCCCCGACCCTTCCGGGGCCCGATTTGTCGGGAGGAGGCACGTCGACGTTCGGGGGTGTTGCAGGCGGGGTGGCCAGCAAGACCGCCCGCTCGGGCAGCGGAAGGCCCTGGGCGATCATGCGGTCCAGGATCAGTCCGGCTTGGGAATGCCCGATGAACGCGCGAGGCCGAGGCTCGGCGGTCGCCACCTGCTTCGAGATGATCTTTGCGGCGTCGACCAGGTCCTTGCGCGTGTCCTCCGCGGTATAGGACTTGCCCGGCCCCCGGTAGGAGAGCTGCCGCCCCCGGCCGCGCGGATAACCAAGGACGCGGGGATCGAGATCCGCCAGGGCTCCGGACTTCAACGTGGAGTCGGCTCCCCCGAGCACGATCAACATGCCCTCCGCCGGGGCCTTGCGCACGGGGGCCGGGTCCCGTATGTAGCGGTCGTACGCGGTCAGGCTGAACAGAGCGAGCAGGGCCAGAAAAGACGCCACCGTGACTATGGTGCCGCCGCCCGGAAAGGTCCCGTTCCGCACGTGCTCGCGCCACCCCACCAGGAAGAGGGCGTGGACCGGCCCGAGGCAGACGAGGATGAGGGCCGCCGGCCATTCCTCTCCCTCCGCCAAGAACGACATCGCGGCTCCGAATGCGGTCACGATGTAGGCGTAGGTGATGAAGTTGGGAGCCTCGGGCACTCCGCCCCCTTGAGGCTCCCCGCCTCCCACGTCGATCTTCACTCCCTTGCGGGCAAGCAGGATCGATCCGAGCAAGCCGAGGATCGCCCCCACGTACACAAAGGGCGCGTACCGGGTAGCCGACGCGGTGAAGAAGAACGCCGCCGAGGGGAGCAGGGCCAGGACCGCGATCAAAGCCATCCGGCAACCGCGGGCCCACGCCAGGGCGAACGATCCGGGCCGCCCGTCGCTGAGCCAGAGGGTGGCCGCCAGCACGCCGCCTCGGATCAGGATCGCCACGCCCAGGGCCGCGATCACGTAGCTCCAGTCCCGCCCGAAGGCAATGGACTGCTTCAGATCGAAGAAGATGTCGAGCGGGAAAACCGCCGTCGACGGGACCCCCGAAGCGGAGGCAGGGATCGCGCCGGCCAGCACGAGCACGCCGCCGACGAGACCTTCGAGAGCGAGAGGAACGGCCGCTAGAGGGGTGCGTCGAAGCCCTCGGAACCCCGCCAAGATGGTTCGCATGGTGGAGAGACTAACTATGCTGCTCGTCCGTGGCCCGGAGGACTGAAGAATCCGCTTCCCGAAAGGGGGGCGTCAAAGACAACACGGCGTCCCTTGCAGGGACCCCGGAAGACTCACGGCGGGCTACCGGCCCGCCCGAGGCTCCATCGACCGGCTGGCGCGCGCTGGACTGGTTATGGCTGAGCCTGATCACCCTGGCCGGCGGCATCGTTCGTCTGTTCCGCGTCGCCGACCCGCGGGAGTTCGTCTTCGACGAGGTCTATTACGCCAAGGACGCCTGCATGTACGTGCACGCGTCGATCGAGAAATGCAAGCTCGACGAGCTGCAGAACGAGGTCCATCCCCCGCTCGGGAAGTGGCTCATCGCCGGCGGGATAAAGGTCTTTGGGTTCAACTCGCTCGGCTACCGAATAGCCGTAGTGATCGCCGGCACCGTGACGATCGCGCTCCTCTTCCTGCTGGCGCGCGTGGTGCTTCGCTCGACTCTCGGAGCAAGCATTGCCGCGGGGCTGCTGGCAATCGATCCCCTGCACTTCGTCCAGTCGCGCACTTCCATGCTCGATGTGTTCGTCCCGATGTTCGGAGTCGCCGCATTCTTGTTCGTTGCGCTCGACCGCCGTCGCCTCTTGCTGAGCCTTCGTCGGGGGGGCCGGGACACGCCCCGGGCGGGGGTCCTGGGCCGGCCCTGGCGCCTTGCGGCCGGCATAGCCGCCGGAGCCGCCCTGGCCAGCAAGTGGTCGGGAGCATTCGTCGTGCTGGCCGTCATCTCGCTGACCCTTGCGTGGGAGCTTCGAGCGCGGCGCGAGGAGGGATGGGGACAAGCGTTTCGTCGGGTCCTGCGCGAGGAGGTCGCAACCATCTTCTTGTGGTTGGCGATCGTTCCGGTGGCCGTATACATCGCCACTTACATCGGGCGCGGCATCGAGGGAGACGTCCTCGCCCTTCCCTGGGCGGAGGGATCGTGGTGGCGCGCGCTGTGGGACAAGCAGGCGGCCGACTGGCACTTCCACACCGTGGCCCTCAAGGATGCCTCCCATCCCTATCAGTCGCCGCCCTGGAGCTGGATCCTTTTGAAGAGACCGGTCTCGTACTTCTACGAGGGCGCCGATGCAGAGGGGAACGTTCGGGAGATCCTCGCGACCGGCAGTCCCTTCGTGTGGTGGGCCTCGATCCTGGCCGTCGTCTTCACCGCATGGCAGTGGGTCCGGAGGCGGAAGCTCGGGCGGCCCGAGGGCATCGTCCTTGCCGGCGTCGCGTTCACGTATGGACCGTGGCTCCTGCCGGTCGACCGTCCGACCGTGTTCCTCTTCTACTTCGTCTCGGTAGTGCCCTTTCTCTGTCTCGCTCTGGGATACGTCGCCGTGCGGATCGGGCGATCCTGGGAGGCGCGCAGCGCGATCACGGCCTTCGCCGTCATTGCGTTGGGTTTCTTCGCCTTCTACTACCCGCTGCTGACCAAGGGGGCGATCAGCCAGTCCGAGTGGACCGAACGCATCTTGTTCTTCGATGACTGCGACAAGCCGCCCGGGAAGGACACGACGACGACCGTCACCGAGACCGTCAACGGGCGGACGACGACCAGTCCCTCGGTATCGAACTCGAACGAGGACGTGCCTCCGCCCGGGTGGTGCTGGATCTAGCTTTCCTCCGGTTCGCTGAGCTCCAGGAGCTCCACCTCGAAGATCACGGACGCGTTCGGGAGGACGTCCGGGAATAGCCCTGCTTCGCCGTAGGCCAGCTCGCTCGGCGCGTGGAGCTCCCTGATCCCTCCGACGCCCATCCCCAGGAGACCGACGTCCCAGGCCGGCACCACCTGGCCCGCGCCGAGACGGAAGGTGAACGTCTCGTCTGCCCCGGCCCCCGTCCGGATCGGCTCACCCTCTGGAAGAGTCGCTTCGTAACGAACGGTTGCCGTCATGCCCCGGGCAGCCGGCATCCCCGACCCACAGCGCCGGTCGGTGATCTTCATTCCCTCGTCGAGGAGCAGGCCGTCTCGCTCACAGACGAGCTCGCCGTTCGCGCCCCCACCGCATGCCGGTGCGATCAAGACGAGGGCAAAAAGAACTGCCAGATGGGCGAGCCGACGTCGATCAGGGGAGTTTTTTTCGGACATTTACGACATAGCCCCCTCAATCAAGCATGAGACTTGGTCGATCAAGCATGATGGTAGTCACGCACGGGCACATGTGCCTGCGGAGGGGATCGATGGCTTCGAGCGACCCACAGCACCACCTCACATCGGGCGGAGAAGGAACTTTGCTCTCCGCCCCGAACGAGGACGTCCGGGGGCAGGTCGAGGAACAGTTCGGACTCGGTTTCGAGAAGGCTGCGATCGGGATGGCTGTGCTGGACGCCGACGGGCGGTTCATCAGGGTCAACGAGATGCTCGCCGAGATCATGAGGCGCTCGAAGAAAGAGATGCTCGCCACGACCTGGCTGGCCCTTTCGCATCCCAGTGCCCTTCCGAGGGTGCGCGACTTCATGAGCGGCGCACTCGAAGGGGGGCCGAGGACCTACCAGGACGAGGTTACCTTCATCAGAGGCGACGGCGAGATCGGCTGTGGCCTCTTCAGCGCCTCGCTCATCACCGACGACTTCGATCGGACCCTCTTCTTCTTCGTGCAGCTCTTCGATATCTCCCGGAGAAAGGCCGCCGAAGGCGCGCTCGACGAAAAAACCTCGTGGGTCAAGCTGCTTCAGGCGGTCGCCGTCTCTTCGAACGTTGCGACCACCCTCGAGGACGCAGTCCAGAGGGCCGTCGAAGAGGTATGCGCGCAGACCGGCTGGCCAGTCGGTCACGTCTTCAGAGTGGAGGAGGACGGAAAGGTCGCGTCTACCAAGCTGTGGCACCTTGCAGACCCAGAACGGTACGCCCCCTTCTGCGAGAGCTCTCAGGGAGCCCTCATGGATCCCGGGGAGGGTCTTCCCGGGCGAGTGATTCAGACCGGCACCTACGAATGGATGAACGATGTCTCGACGGACCCCGCATTCATCCGGCGAGAGGCGGCGCGAGAGGCAGGGCTCCACGCCGCTCTGGCGTTCCCCGTCCGTCTCGAGGACGAGGTGGTGGCCGTCATGGAGTTCTTCTCCGACGAGAAGGTCCATCCCGAACCGGGATTTCTGGAGGTCATGGAGCACATCGGGACCCTTCTTGGCCAGGCGGGAGAGCATCGACTGATCGAAGAAGCGCTGACCGACAACGAGGAGCGGCTGCGAGCCATCATCGATACCGCAAGCGACGCGTTCATCGAGATCGAGACCACGGGCCTGATCACCGATTGGAACGCTCAGGCCACGGCGTTGTTTGGGTGGGAACGAGACGAGATGATTGGGCGGGCTCTGTGCAAGACGGTCATCCCCGAGCGCTACCGGGAGGCCCACAACCGAGGACTCGCGCGTTTCCTGGAGACGGGTGAAGGGCCATTGATCGGACAACGGATCGAGATCTCGGCTCTGCGACGCGACGGAACGGAGTTCCCGGTCGAGCTGGCGCTCTGGACCACGACAATCGGGGGGGCCACTCGCTTCAACGCGTTCATCCGCGACATCACCGAGCGGATGACCAGTCAGCAGATCGCGGATGAGGCAAACCGCAAGCTGCAGGTCTGGGTCGAGGAGTTGGAGCGTCGGAACCACGAGATCAGCGAGCTGATCGAGACAAGCGAGGACCTGCGCGTCCAGTCCCTCCGCGACCCGCTGACGAATCTCTTCAACAGGCGTTACATGGAGGAATCGCTCGACCGCGAGATCCGGCGGGCCGAGCGGAGCGAGCATCAGCTCGGAGTCATCATGATCGACATCGATCGCTTCAAAGAGGTGAACGACACGCTGGGTCACGATGCAGGAGATGCCGTTCTGCAGAGTCTCGCGGCTTTCCTCCAGGGACACATCCGGGGCGGCGACATCGCTTGTCGCTACGGCGGGGAGGAATTCTTGCTGATCCTTCCCGAGGCTCCGCTCGAAGCAACTCGCGAGCGCGCGGAGAACCTCCGGAGGGCGACGCGCGAGGTGGAGCTCACCTTCGAGGGCAAACGGCTCCAGCCGCCGACTCTCTCGCTTGGCGTGGCCGTCTTCCCGAATGACGGGACCACCCGACAGGCTCTCCTGCGCGCTGCAGATGCCGCCCTCTACCGGGCAAAGAACAGCGGACGCGACCGGGTGGTCTCGGCCGGCGAATTGCTCTAGCTCCTCGGTGCCGTCACGACACGTCGTAGTCCGTCGCGTGGCTCCGATCCTGCTGGCAACGGTGCTCGCAACCGTCGGCTGCGAAGTGGAGACCTCCCGAACGCCAACGGCGGAGCGATCCCCAAAGCGTCCCCACCTCAGATCGGGCTCACCAAGTAACCCTGCCTCTCCTACACCAACCGAAACAACAGAATCATCGTCGGCCGATCCGGCAAACGACTACGCGCCCAACGCGGTCATTCCTTCCAAACCATCGCCTCTCGCCAAAGCGCTAACGAAGGTTCACGCCGACCTCGATGCCGACGTGCAAGCGTGGCTACGGGACGGTGGTCCCCTGCACGGCCCCCAGGTCCGTCGGATCGAGCGGGCGGCGCTGTTCCAACAACGCGTCTATCGCAAGATGACCCGGTCTCCGGAGCTCGGACGCGCGGCGCTGCGCCTCCTCGATCGAGGCCTTCGCCGCGAAGCACGAGCGAACTTCACGGCGGGCGTAGGCCTGTCGGCCGGACTCATGCCGGTCGAACCACCGATCCGGCTCGACACGACCGAACCCGAGTCCCCTCACCGGCTCCGGTCTTTCTACGAACAGGCCGAACGCCGCTTCGGAGTGGACCGGGCGATCCTCGCCGGAGTGAACTTCGTCGAGACCCGGTTCGGGCGGATCCTCGGCCCCAGCTCCGCCGGAGCTCTCGGGCCCATGCAATTCCTTCCCTCCACCTGGGAGCAGTACGGCAACGACGGCGACATCATGGACCCGCACGACGCGATTATCGGAGCCGCTCGCTACCTGCGCGCATCCGGCGGCGTCACGCGTCCCCGCGACGCTCTCTTCGCCTATAACCGGAGCGATGCGTACGTCGAGGCTGTGATGGCTTACGCAAGACAGATGCAACGAAAGCCGTCGACCTTCTTCGAGTACTACTTCTGGCAGGTCTTCGTGCGCACGACCAAGGGCGACATGCAGTTGACGGGCCCGGGGGCCGACAAGCCGTAGCTCGCGTTAGGGGAACCGCTCCCATTCGAAGTGCATGCCATCGGGGATGGCCCACCGTCCGCCCCAGGTGAAGCCCCACTTCCTCATGATCCTCACCAGTCGCCGGTCCTGGCGGGGTCGGGACCCGAACGCGTTTGTCGCAGCGTTGATGTCGAGGGCTATCCCGAAAGCGTGGCGCGACAGTCTCTTAACCGGCCCGACGTCGGAACCCGTGTAAGAAGAGATGAAGCGCGGATTGAAGCAACCGGCGTAGTTGCTCCGCGTGACGGTGTGGGCGAGGCCCCTCTTGCGAACCTCCTCGAGAGCGCGGCGCAGCTGCGGGAAGATCTTGCGATGGCAAGTAACGCGTCCCAAGATGGGCACGCCGTCGGTACGGATGTGGTTGCGCACCCAGCTTCCGCCGATGTCTATCGATCGACCGGAGGCAGGGCGCATCGAGAACTCGCCGAAGGCCCTCTTTACGAAGAGCTGTGGGCGGACGAGCATCCCGTGCCGGAGGTAAGGCACTTGTTTCTCCGAGCGCAGCTCGACAGGCTTCGAACCCACGAGGCGACGTAGCTTCCGAGCGATGCGTCTGCGCGAGACTCCCGGGGGCTTTTCGATGAGAACGGTCCGGAAGGCAACGCTGGCCCGGGGAGCGGGCATCGGCAGGATCAGCTCGTAACCTTGCGCGCTCTTGTTCGAGATCACCCCGACCGACCTGGCGCGCCCGATCGTGTAGCGCATTCGCAGGCGGTTATGTCCCTTGCGAAGCCCCACCTCTCCTTCGGCGAGCAAAGCTTCGTTACCGAGTAGCCCCCGGATCGCTTCCCTGTCTCTTGGTTGGGCAAAGCGGGCGAACTCTCTCGGCTGCACGAACGCAACGTCCAGCGGGATGTTGTACGAGCCCTGTGGTCGATCCACGTAGGTCCCGTCTTTGGTGCGGGAGAACTTCATGAACTTCGAACCGCTCCAGAACCACGTCGCCTTGACGCCGTCGATCTTCTCCAGCGCGCGTTCTGTGTGCGAAGGCAGTTGCTCCGGCGAATAAGAAACCAGGTGCAGCGGCACCGCACACTTGAACGTCTTTGCCGCCCGACTGCGGGCGTAGTTGTCGTCTCCCGGAAACGAGACTACGAGTCTGCACGTGCCGCGCTCGGGTCGTGCGAACGAGACCTTGTATCGCCCTCTCTGATCGAGCTCAGGGCGCTTTACGGCAAGGTCTTGGAAGGAGCCACCCGGTCGGCGACGCGACAAGGTGACCTTGACCCGCTCGCCGGGAAGGGCGGGCCGCGCCCGCCCGGACGCGAGGATCTTCCTCTGCGTCTTCTCGAAGACAAGGCTGATGCTCGTGTCCAGCTTGTCCGCCACTCCCCCCGGACACTCCCCCGTCGATGCGCAAGCCTGCCAGTCAATGCGGCGGCCCCGGACGGTCTTGAGCCGGCGGATCGATCCATCGGGAACCTGCAGCGTGAACAAGCCGGGGCCGTCCCCCTCGCCGAGAAAAGCGATCTTCTGCCCGTTCGGCGACCACGTCGGGGAGGTGTCGTTCCCGGGTCTGGTCGTGAGGCGTTCCGAATCGACTCCAAGCGCATCGGTTGCAAAGATCTCGATGTTGCCGTCGGTCACTCCTCGCTCGAAGGCCAATTCCTGAGCGTCCGGCGACCACGACGGATCCGAGTCGTCTTCGGCACTCGAGGTGATCGTTTCGACCTGCTGCGTCGAGAGATCGACGACCTTGATGTCCATAGAGCCCGACCCCGGAGCTGCGAACGCGATCTGGTCACCGACGGGTGCCCAGGCGGGATCGCGGCCCCCCTGGGTGCCGGGAACGATCTCGACGCCCGTCCCGGCTGAGCTCATCACGTAGATCGCGCTCGAGCCCGACCTGCGCCGGGTGAAGGCGATGGATCCTCCATCCGGAGACCAGGTGGGCTGGAGATCGTTCGCCTCGCTCTGGGTCAGGCGCTCGAGTTCGCCTCCACCGGCGCGGACCGTGAAGATATCGGAGGTCCCGAAGCGATCGTCCGAGAAAGCAACGCGCCTGCCCGTCGCAGACCACGCCGGATCCGAGCCACGGGCGATCAGACGCTCGAGCCCCGAACCATCGGGGTTGGTGAGCCAGAGGCCGCGCTCCTCGCACGGTCGCGGCCCGCACGACTCGAGAGCGATCTTTCCGTTTGCCCCAGGGGACGTCGCGCGCGCGGGAGACATTGGGAACACCGCCGCGCCAAGACAAAACATCAGGGCAATTGCGGCTCTTCTCTGGACGCGCCTCACGGGCGCGCCCTCGAGCTGGCGAGCCGGACCAAGCGATCCTCCGCTTCGACGGCCCGCTCTTTGGTCAGCCCGCGAGACAGGATCGCGAACTCGCCCCAATCACCGACACCCGGAGCGTCCCAGTCACGTTTGAAATAGCTCTTGCTTGCGGCCACCGATCCCCGGATTCGTCTTATCCCCGCGGACCGGATCGCCTTTACGAACTCCCCAATCCGGGTGGGGTAATCGCTTCTTAGAGAACGCTTTTGAGTCGAGATCGTGGGATCGCCTCGGCCCAGCACCCACAGATCGTCCGGGATCCTGCGACCGGCTCTTCTCCGGGAAGCGATCAGCGTGTCGATGGCTGGTTGCCGGCGCGGTCGAACATCGCCATCGATACCAAGGGCTTCTGCACGGAGGCCGGTGGACGGCGGTTCTGTGCATCCTTTCGGAACAGCACTCGACCCCGGTAGGAGATCTTTACGGACATAGGCAGCGCGCGGACCGCCGCGCCCATCTGTTTCTTCCACTCCGGGGATGCGGCACCGCGATAACGGATTGAATTGGTCGTGTGGCTCCCGTCGAGCTCCGGCCAAGCCCATAGGGACGTGGGGAACGCAGCCGCCAAGCACATGACGAACGAGACAACGAGTTTGCGCCGCATGCCGCACATTCTTGCATCGGCTTAAGCTTGAGCCGATCATCTCTTCCGAAAAGAGGCCGCATGTGCGAGGACTGCTCAGCCCCCCACGAACTCACGAGGCGCAACTTCCTGTGGGTCCCGCCCGCTCTGCTCGCGGCAACTCTGACGAGCGCGATTGCAGAACGCGCGGGTGCCGCACACTTAGGGCAACGGGAGATCGATGGGATCTGCCGCGATGCCTGGGGAGCTCGCCCCCCGACTCGATCCTTCACCCGTCACAGGATCGAACGACTGACGATCCACCACAGCGGGGCCGAGTTCTACCGCAACCGAGAAGCACCCGAGAGATTCCGTTCCATGCAAGCCGGCCACCAGGCTCAGGGCTGGCCGGACATCGCCTACCACGTCCTCGTCGACCGCCACGGCAACGTCTACCGGGCAAGACCTACCTGGGCGAAAGGGAACACGAACACGAACTACAACCCCGCCGGCCATCTGCTCGTCATGTGCATCGGCAACTTCGAGGTGCAAGACCTCCCTCGCCCCCAGCTGCGCGCTGCGATCAACGTCCTGGCATGGGCTTCGGTGCGTTTCGATGTGAGGCCCCGACGTATCGGCGGGCACAGGGATTACGCGTCCACGGCGTGCCCGGGCGACGCCCTTTACCGCTACATAGCCAACGGCACGATCGAGCGCAGGGTTAGACGTCGTCTCCACGAGGTAAAGATGAACGACCTGTGCGGACGTGCAGGGCGTCGGAGAGTCCGGGCGATCGAGAACGGCAACGACTAACGAGGGGCAGTTATGAGATTCGGCAACGTCGACATCCGGCCGGTGGGCGGGGGGCCGGGATGCCTCATGATGATCCTGTTCTCGATCGCGGCGTCCGTCATCGGAACGATCCTGCTAAACCTGCTGCTCAACTAGGTCACCGACCCAGCGCGAGGTTGCTCGCGGGGCTAGGTCGGGCCCACGAGACGCGCAATCCGCACGGCCTCTTCGATACCGTTGGTCCACGGCTCTCCGTGACCGGTAAGGACGTTCTTGACCGACGTCCCGGCCAACTGATCGAGCGAGGCAAGGGCGCGTTCTGAGTCCGCCGTGGCCGCGCGGGAGACGATCTGCGGACCGGTCGCGCCCGTATACGGGTTGAGGGTCACAAGCGCATCGCCGGCGATCAACGTGTCCCTGTCTTCGAAGACCAGCGCACAGTGCCCCATGGTGTGACCGGGTGTGAAGACGACCCGAGGGGAGCCGGCCACGGTGAGCGCGCCATCGGAGAAGCGGGTGACCTCCCGCACGGGCTTGGGCCAGAACGCGCCGCGCGCCGTGAGAGTGCCCAGAATGGGAACTGCTTTGGGCTTCAAGAGATACGGCAGGCGGCTCCGTTCCTTGCCGTACTCCCGAGGCCGTCGCGTAAGCAGGACGTCGTTCTCGTGCACCCATACCGGTATCCCGAGCTCGGTGCGGGCCTTCTCCGCGAAACCGATGTGGTCGAAGTGTGCGTGGGTCAGCACCAGAGCTTCGATCGAACCTGCTTGCAGCCCCAACTCGCGGAGGGCCGAGTGAAGCGACTTCCAAGATCCCGGGACGCAGGCATCCACGACCGTGATGCGTCCGCCGTCCTCCACCAGATAGAAGTTCGTATACGCGTCTTCGATTCGGTGGATCCCGCCCACGGCGTCCCGTTGCAGCTTCACGGGGGGATGGTTTCCACGCCACTGCGGGCGCAAACAATCAGCCGGACTTGGTCGGTCCCACTCTCTCGATCATCAGACGAAGCAAGACCCGCTTCTCTTGCTCCATCACGCTCTCGTACTCGTCCCAATCCGGATGCTCGCCGCGGATGCGTCGGTAGTAATCAACCAGACCGTCCATCGCTTCGGGCAGGGACACGATCTCCACGGTTCCATCGATCTGCATCCAGGAACCAAAGAACGCGTCGGTGAAGACGCAGAGCGTCGCACTCGGATTGCGTCTGAGGTTGCGAGTCTTGTACGCGCCCTCCCTGCTGCTGATAACGACGGTCTCGTCATCAGAACCCACGGTGACGGGAGAGGATTGGATGCCCCCGTTCGACCTTTGGGTTACCAGGACCGCGCGGTGGTTCTCTGAGACGAACTTCAGGGCGTCTTGGGGAGTCATGCTCGGAGGCCTTTCGTTCTCTGCGGACGAGGCTCGAGCACGCTGCGCAGGATCTCGACCTGCTCGCACACGAGCTTGTAGTAGGTGCGGTTGCCTCGCGCCTCCCGCTCGATCAGGCCGGCGTCGTGGAGGACCCGCAGGTGATGGGAGACGGTCGGTTGGGAGAGTCCCAGGGCCTCCGTGAGCTCGCCGACCCAACTCTCCTCGGATTCGGTGTTCGCCATGAGGCTGAGGATCCGGAGCCGGGCCGAGTCGGCAACGACCCTGAAAGCGTCGGCGATCCGCTCGGCCTGCATCTCCTCGAGCGGCGCATGCAGCACCGAACAGTTGCAGCTCTCCTCGACCGGCTCGATCTTCTTCACGACCCCATTATCGATGACCATCGATAATCTTGCAAGTAGTCTATTGACAACCGTCGATCATCGACTATGATCGATGATAGATGGACGTCGATAGAAGATCGGCGCCGGTACGAAGGAGGCAGGAGATGACGCAGCCGAGCGCAGCGACGATGGCCGAGTACCGCAGGGACGCCCACGCCAGCGGCCGACATGGGATCCGCAGGGCCATGAGGGTCTTCGCCGGTTGGATCGACCGGGGACAGCTGGGGGCCGGGGCCGAGCTGGTCGAGGTGAGCCGACACACGGGGAGCCGTTTCTGAGACTCTCCCAACCGGGGGCCGAGGCCTACCCTGGGGCGAGCCGCTCGAATAAAGAAGAGCTCGAGGGCGGAGGAAAGGAGAGACATGCCGCTCTATCTTTCGAAGTTCAGCTACACCCCGGAGACGTGGGCCCGGCTGGTCGACAGTCCGGAGGACCGCGCAGAGGCCGCCAGGTCCTACATCGAATCGGTCGGAGGCAAGCTTCACGGGTTCCGGGTACGCCTTCGGCTCGCACGACGGCTACAACCTGTGGGAAGCACCCGACAACGTCTCGATGGCTGCGGTGGCAGTGGCGATCAGCGGGGGCGGAGCGCTTGCCTCTCTGGAGACCACGGTTCTGGTGAGCGTCGAAGAAACCATCGAGGCGCTCGGCAAAGCGAAGCAGATCCAGTACCGAGCCCCAGGGACTTAGAGGTCTCGCACTCGCTGAGGAAAGACGTCGGTCAGGAGAAAAGCGCGCTGTAGGCGTTCAACGCCGGCTGACCGCCTAGATGGGCATAAAGAACGGTGCTTTCGCTCTCGATTTCCCCACGTTGCACGAGGTCGATCAGCGCCGCCATCGATTTACCCTCGTACACCGGGTCGGTGATCATCCCTTCGAGGGATGCCGCGACTCGCATCGCGTCGATCGTCGCCTCGTCGGCGACCCCGTAAACCCCCCCGTGGTAGCGCTCGTCCAACTCGATCTCGGAGTCTTTCAGCTCCCGCTCGAGACCGATCGCCTGAGCGGTTCGCCGCGCGATGCGCTCGATCTGGTCCCGCGTTTCTTTCGGCTTTGCGGAGCCGTCGACGCCGAGAACCCGCCGCGGGCGCTCGCCGGCGTCCGCGAGCGCCGCGAAGCCTGCGATCATGCCCGCCTGCGTGCTGCCCGTAACGGAACAAACGACGATGGTGTCGAAGAAGACCCCGAGCTCACGCTCCTGCTCGACCAGCTCGTGCGCCCAGTTTGCGAAGCCGAGACCGCCGAGCGGGTGATCCGACGCCCCCGCCGGGATCGCATACGGTTTGCCGCCCCGCTCCTCTACGTCGCGAAGCGCCTTCTCCCAACTTTCCTTGAACCCGATTCCGAACTCTGAACGCACGAGTCGCACGTCGGCGCCAATCAACCGGCTGAGCAAGATATTGCCCACCTTGTCGTAAACGGAGTCCGGCCAGTCGACCCAGCTCTCCTGTACCAGCACGCACTTCAATCCGACGCGCGCCGCGACCGCGGCAACCTGCCGAGTGTGGTTCGACTGGACACCGCCGATCGAAACGAGCGTGTCGCGGCCCTGCGCGAGCGCGTCCGCAACCAAGTACTCCAGCTTCCGCGTCTTGTTACCGCCGTAGGCGATCCCCGAGTTGCAGTCCTCTCTCTTCGCCCAGATGGAAGCACCGCCGAGGTGCTCCGTGAGGCGATGGAGCTGATGGACCGGAGACGGCCCGAACAACAGCGGGTAACGCTCGAAGGAAGTGACGGACATGGAGAGCCTCCTCGGCCAGACTACGTAAGCCTCAACCTATACGAGCGCAAGAAACTGCTCGCCCACAGTGTCCTTCGGGATGAAGTCGAGCGAGCATCGCTGATCCCGGCTCGGAGTTCCTCGATGTGCCGGACTCGGGAAATGGGTGACTTCCCTCTTGAGTAATGCCACATCCATGGACGCGCAGCCTGCGGTTGACGGGGGAGCGCCTGGGCTAGGCCAGTCAGGCATCAAACCGTCGGCCGAAGGGGTCACGAGCGCGCGGGTAGCCTCAGGGCATGACGAAGGTCTTTGTCACGGGAGGCACGGGCGCTATCGGTCGGCACACGGTGCCAGCACCGATCAAGCAGGGCACAGCGTCACGGCCCTTGCGCGCACGCCATCAAAGGCCGACCAGCTCCGAGCGCAGGGTGCGGACCCCGTCACGGTTTCGATCTTCGATACATCAGCTCTGACACGCGCCTTCTCTGGTCACGACGCCGTCGTAAACCTGGCGACGGCCCAACCGCCAACAACCCAGTTCCTGTTCTCCAGAGCGTGGCGCGAAACCGAGCGCATACGCAGTGAGGGTTCAGCTTCCGTCGTGGATGCCGCGCTGGCTGCCGGTGTAGGACGCCTGGTTCAGGAATCCGTCAGCATGGTCTATCCCGACCGAGGCTCGGCGTGGATCGACGAATCCGTCACGCCGCAGCGCTACCTGCGGTCGCACGGCAACCTTGCGGCAGAAGAGAGCATGATGCGGTTCACGCGAGAGGGCGGTTCGGGCGTAGTCTTGCGCCTCGGATTCTTCTACGGGCCCGGAGCGAGACACGCCGAGCAACTGCTCAACCTCGCACGGGGGCACATCACGCCCGTGCTCGGCCCCCCGAATAGCTACCTCTCCTCGATCCACGTAGCTGACGGTGCGAGGGCCGTCACAGCAGCGCTTGAGGTCCCGGCTGGGATCTATAACGTCCTCGATGACGAACCGCCTACTAAGCGCGAGTACGCCGCCGCCATCTCACACGCAGTCGGCAAGAGGGCATGGATAAGCGGCCCCGGTCGGTTGGCGCTCCTATTCGGCGACCGAACGTCATCATTGACGCGCTCGTTCCGCGTGAGCAACCGAAGCTTCAAAGAAACCTCAGGCTGGAGACCGCACTATCCAAACCCCCGCATCGGGTGGATGGCCACGGCACAAGCACTTCGGGAGGAGCGGCACTAGAACAGGGCCTCGGCTGGATCATCGGGCCTTGGCTGCCCGGGGGTGAGCGTCGAGGCGAGTTGAGCGAGAACTACCGAGCGTGGCGTTGCGCTTTTGATCTTTCCCGATGAAACCCGAAGGGCCTGACCAGGCTTCAAC
>JALZBR010000022.1 GCA_030863485.1 Actinomycetota bacterium | reverse complement strand
GAACGACGGTCTGCATGCGGAGCGCGGACATTAACGGACACTGCCGGAGGACGACGCCCCTGTGCCTTTCCTCGCTTCGCCGGCCGTGGGGAGCGGCTTGGGTCCCATCTGCGAGGATGGAGAGCATGGGCCGGACAGCGAAGGAGGTGACAAAGATGCGGGAAGAGCTTCGGCTGACGTCCTATTCCCACGGAGGCGGCTGAGCTTGCAAGCTCGGCACCGACGAGCTCGCGCAGGTCCTGCGTCACGTGAAGACCACCTCTTCCGACCCCCACCTCCTGGTCGGACTGGATGCCCCGGACGACGCCGCCGTCTACGAGGTCGCGCCGGGGGTCGCCATCGTCCAGACCGTCGACTTCTTCACGCCCATCGTCGACGACCCCTACGCGTGGGGAAGGATCGCCGCCGCCAACGCCCTCTCTGACGTGTACGCGATGGGAGCCAAACCGCTCACCGCCCTGAGCTTGATCGCCTGGCCTCGTTCGCTCGGCATGGAGATCCTGGGCCGGGTCCTCGACGGGGCGGCCGAGGCGTGCGAGGAGGCCGGCGTCAGCATCGTCGGCGGGCATTCCATCGACGACCCCGAGCCGAAATACGGGCTCGCGGTCACCGGGACGGTGAGCCCGAGCAAGATCGTTCGCAAGGGACCCGCTCCGCCGGGGGTGGACCTCGTGCTCACCAAACCGCTGGGCATGGGCATCGTCTCGAGCGGGATCAAGGAAGGCACGACGTCTCCGGCGACGGTTCAACAGGCTTCGCGCATAATGGGGGCGCTGAACCGCGGCGCGGCGGAGGCGATGGTCGAGATCGGCCCGGTCGCGGCAACCGACGTGACCGGCTTTGGCCTCGTCGGCCATCTCTTGCAGATGCTCGACGAAAACGTGTCGGCGCAGCTCTACTTCGACGCGATCCCCATGCTGTCCGAGGCCGTCGAGCTCGCCGAGCAGGGGGTGTTTCCCGGCGGCAGCCGGCGCAACCAGGAGGCGATGGCCAAGCTCGTCGACACGGGCGGGCTCTCCGAGCCCAAGGCAAAGGTCCTGTTCGATGCGCAGACCTCCGGCGGCCTTCTGATCGCCGTCGACAGGGCCAAGACGGCCGACCTCCTGGCCGCGCTCAAGGCGAAGGGGGTAGAGGAAGCGGCGAAGATCGGCGAGGTCGTAGCGGGCGACGGAACGATCAGGGTGACGGCTTCGTGACCGAGGAGGTGAGGTTGTCGGAGGTTCAGCTCGCCGAGATGGTGAGGCACTGCCAGGAGGAGCGTCCCAACGAAGGGTGCGGCGTGCTCGCAGCGGCCGACGGCCGAATCGTCAAGGTGATCGGCATGACCAACGCCTCCGCGAGCCCGGTTCGTTACCAGCTCGACCCCAGAGAGCAGTTCGCCGTCTATCGGACGCTCGACCAGCAGGGGTGGGACCTCGGAGGCATCTTCCATTCCCACACGCACACAGAGGCCTATCCTTCCCCCACCGACGTGCGCCTTGCCAGCGAGGAGGTGCCGTACGTGATCGTGTCCTTCGCCACGGACCCCCCGACGATTCGCGGCTTTCGCATAAACAAGGAGTGGTGGACCGACGAGCAGGGCGAGATCCTCGAGATTCCCATCGTCGTTCAGGGTTGACTACCATTGACCAGGACCACCTAAGGGAGGCTCAGTTGCCCGTCGAAGTACGGATACCGACGATTCTCAGGAAATTCACCGACGGACGTTCTGCCGTCGAAGTGGAGGCGGGCACGCTGCGCGATCTCATCGACCAGCTCGAGACCCGGTTTCCCGGGTTCAAGGGCCAGGTGCTGACGGATGAGGGCGACCTCCGCAGATTCGTGAACGTTTACGTCAACGACGAGGACGTGCGCTACCTGGAGAAGCTCGACACCAAGGTGAGCGAGGGCGAGGTCGTCTCGCTGCTTCCTTCCGTAGCGGGTGGCCGAGAGCTTCCTTCCATAGCCGGCGGCCCACAGGCGGTCGGGTGAAGTACAAGTCCATCCTGGACGCGATCGGCAACACGCCGCTCGTCGAAGTTCCCCATCTCTCTCCATCACGGGGAGTGCATCTCTGGGTGAAGCTCGAGGGCGAAAACCCGACGGGGTCCGTGAAGGACCGGATCGCGCTCGCCATGGTCGAGGCCGCCGAGGCATCCGGTGAGTTGACGAAAGAGAAGGTGCTTCTCGAGCCCACCTCGGGCAACACGGGGATCGCCCTCGCGATGGTGGCAAAGATCCGCGGCTATCGCTTCACGGCGGTCATGCCGGACAACGCCAGCGCCGAGCGCATCGAGCTGCTCAGGGCGTTCGGGGCCGACATCGAGTTCTCGGAGGGGGCGAAGGGAACCAACGGCTCGGTGGTGATGGCGCAGGAAATGGCCAAGGACGACCGCTACTTCATGCCCTTTCAGTACGGCAATCCCGCCAACGTCGAAGCGCACTACAACGGAACCGGACGGGAGATCCTCGAGGATCTGCCGGAGGTGAGGGCCTTCGTCGCCGGTCTCGGGACGGGCGGCACGCTGATGGGCGTCGGTAAGCGCCTGAAGGAACACGACCCGACGATCAAGGTCGTCGCCGCGGAGCCGGAGCTCGGCGAGCTCGTCTACGGGCTTCGCTCGCTCGACGAGGGCTACATCCCGCCGATATTCGACCCCGAGATGCTCGACGCAAAACGCAAGGTGCGCGCCCGCGAGGCTCTCGTGTGGACGCGCCGGCTGCTCGAAAAGGAAGGAATCTTCGCGGGGATCTCCTCGGGCGCCGTCATCCGAGTGGGGCAGGTGGTGGGCGAGAGACTTGCCGGAGAGGGCGGCGGCGACGTCGCCTGCCTCTTGCCCGACGGCGGATGGAAGTACCTCTCGACGGGGGCCTGGACCCAGCAGATCGACGAAGCCGAGTCCCAGGTGGAACAGGTGCTGTGGTGGTAGGGGGCGAGCGGGCCGCGCGCCCGATCGGCATGTTCGATTCCGGAGTCGGGGGCCTCACCGTGGCGCGCGCGGTCATCGATCTACTCCCTCACGAGGACCTCGTCTACTTCGGAGACACGGCGCGTTGCCCGTACGGCCCTCGTCCTTCTCAGGAGGTGAGGAAGTTCGCGCTCGAGATCATGGATGCGCTGGTCGAGGAGGACGTCAAGCTTCTCGTCGTCGCCTGCAACGCGGCCTCCTCTACCGCGCTGGACGAAGCGCGCCGGCGCTACGACGTTCCGGTCGTCGGCGTCATCGAACCGGGGGTTAGAGCGGCGGCGGCGGCGACGCGCAGCGGGCGCATCGGGCTGATCGGAACCAGCGTCACGGTGTCGTCGGGAGCATATGACGCCGCTCTCGCAGCGGTGAACGGCGACCTCGAGCTGATCTCGAAAGCCTGTCCGCGTTTCGTCGACTTCGTCGAGCGGGGCGAGACTGCCTCGGAGGAGGTCGTCGCCGCAGCGCAGGAATATCTGTTGCCCCTGAAGAGCGCGCGCATCGACACGCTCATACTCGGCTGCACGCATTACCCGCTTCTCAGCGGGGTGATCCAATACGTGCTGGGAAAGGACGTCGTGTTGATCTCGAGCGCGCGCGTGACCGCGAACGAGGTGTTCGCTGCGCTCCACGACAAGAGGCTGCTGAACCCTTCTGCCGGCCGGGGCGTTCATCGCTTCATCGCCTCGAGCGAACAGGGGATCTCCAGCGAGCTCGGCTGGCGCTTTCTCGGGCCCGAGTTCGGCGAGGTCGAGTACCGGCCATGGGACAGGGCCTAGCGGACATGGGCTTCGTGACGACCGTCCTCGGCAGCTCCGGGATCTTTGCCACCCCCGAGCGCGCCGCGTCCGGCTATCTCGTGGAGTTCGGAGAGACGCGGCTTTGGATGGACGCCGGCGCGGGAACGTGGCGGCACCTTCTCAGCAACATCGCCTATCCGGACCTCGACGCCGTCATCCTCTCCCACCGCCACCCAGACCACGTTACGGATGTCTTTCAGGCCTACCATGCGCGCCAGTACGGGGGGCCCGAACCGCTCGCTCGCATCCCCTTGTGGGCGCCCCAGGAAACGCTCGAGTCCATCACGGCCTATCTGGGCGAGCTCGATTCTTCTTTCGACTTGTGCGCAGTCAAGGGCGGGGACTCGATCGACTACGCGGGGGCCACGATTTCGTTCTTCTCAATGGCCCATTCGGCCGAGACGGTCGGGATTCGGATCGAGTACGACGGAGGCACGCTCGCGTACTCCGCCGATACCGGTCCGGACGGTGAGTTGCAAGGGCTTGCCGCGCGGGCCGATGTCTTCCTGTGCGAGGCAACCTTTCAGGACTCCGACGGCGGCTGGATGGGACACATGAGCGCGTCCCAAGCCGGTGCGGCGACCGCGGAGGCCGGCGCCGCGAAGCTCGTGCTCACGCACCTACGACCGGGGAGGGACTTCGCCCTCTCTCTGGCCGAGGCGCAGAGGACGTGCGGGGGCGCCCAGGTGCAGCTCGCCGTCGACGGGCAACGGCTCGAGATCGCGCAGTGACTCGAGCCGACGGGCGCGCTCCTCACGAGCTCCGTCCCGTAAAGCTCACCCCGGGCTTCATGCCCTATGCCGAAGGGTCTTGCCTCGTGGAGATGGGGGAGACGAAGGTCATCTGCACTGCGACGGTTGAAGAGGGCGTCCCTCGGTGGCTTTACGGCAAGGGCCTCGGCTGGGTCACTGCGGAGTACGGAATGCTTCCGCGCTCGAGTCCCGAGCGCATCGCTCGAGAAGCGAGCAAGGGTAGACCGTCGGGACGTACCCAGGAGATCCAGCGCTTGATCGGCCGCGCTCTGCGGGCGATCGTCGACATGGCGGCGCTCGGTGAGATCACGCTGTGGGTCGACTGCGACGTCCTACAGGCCGATGGCGGCACGCGCACTGCATCGATCACGGGCGGTTTCGTAGCTTGCGCTCAAGCCCTCATGGGCCTGCAGGAGAAGGGCGCGGTCAAGGACAAGGTGCTGCTGGACTCGGTGTCTGCGATAAGCGTCGGGATCATCAACGGATCCGTCTGTCTCGATCTCAATTACGAAGAGGACTCCAAAGCGCAAGTCGACATGAACGTCGTCATGACGGGGGCCGGAAAGCTCGTGGAGGTGCAGGGAACCGCCGAGCACGGGGCCTTCGAGCGGTCTGAGCTGGACGAGATGCTCGACGTCGCCGGCAAAGGCATCGCCGAGCTGACGGCCCTCCAGGAGCGGGCCCTCGGCGCGCCGGCGGCTGATTGAAGGCGGTATTCGCCTCCCGCAATCCTCATAAGGCGGAGCAAGTCGCCCTTCTCCTGCCGAGCGTCCAGCTCGTCGCGCTGGACGCCGTCGCCCCCGGAGGCGTGCTGGAGGAGCCCTACGACACGTTCGAGCAGAACGCTCTCGCCAAGGCGCGCGCGGTCGTGCAGGCGACCGGCATGGCTGCCGTCGCCGATGATTCCGGGTTGGAGGTCGACGCCCTGGGCGGCCGCCCCGGCGTCCGGTCGGCTCGCTACGCGGGCGAGGGCGCGAGCGACGAGGACAACAACCGCAAGCTGGTAGCCGAGCTCGAGAACGTGCCTGAAGAGCAGAGGACGTGCCGCTACCGCTGTGTTGCGGCTTTCGTGACGCCCCGTGGAAAAGAGATCATCGAGGAGGGCAGCCTCGAAGGCCACGTCGTGCTCGAGGGGCGGGGCTCTTTGGGCTTCGGCTACGACCCCCACGTCGTGCCGCTGGGAGAGACGCGCACGATGGGCGAGATTCCTCTCGAAGAGAAGCTCGCTTTCAGCCATCGCGGCCGGGCCTTTCGCCGGTTGGAGCGCCGCCTGCGGGAGGAAATCGAGCCGGGCGGATGACGCGCCCGGTGCCTTTAGCTCAGCGATACAAGCACGTTGCCGGTGAGGAATCGAAGAGGAGGGACATTGGGACTTCCCGCGTGATGCCGGGCGCCCAGCCC
>JALZBR010000001.1 GCA_030863485.1 Actinomycetota bacterium | reverse complement strand
CAGGACCACTCCAGATAGCGGGACTTCTCCGTCTCGTGGGTCTCTTTTATGGAGCGAGAAACGGCAAGGTCTGCCTGGTGGCGGATGGTGGCGGGACGCACCCTTTGGGCCCAGGAGACCAAAGACGCCTCGGTGGAAGGCGTTGCGTAGCGGGTCAGCTCGACGACCTTTTCGACACAGAGATCACCCGATTCGAAGGCTGCTGCTATGGAGGGGAGATCGCCGAGGCGGTGGGAGGCATCAACCCAGCGCCGGGCCTGCCACTTGGAGATGCCATAGCGTCCTGCGATCCATTCGGCCATGTCGCGACATCCATCTGATCGCCACAGCTCGGCTGAGTCTGCTTGGGAGATGAACGAAAAGAAGTTGCTCAGTGCGTTGGTCGCCCGGGCGTGCCAGCTATCCAGGCCCGCTACCAAATCGAGCTCTTGGTCCCTACTCGCCTTCACCTTTCATGTTCTCCAAACCCCTCCCCAGAGATCCGCCGGGGTCTCGATCCCGGACCCCCCAGGTCCGTCGGCTTCAGATCGAGCCCGCTTTGCTCCGCTCACACTATCGAACATATGTTCGCCCTGTCAAGAGAAAGGTAAGAGAATTTGGGCGAACTGACCTGCAAGAAAGAGAGTGGCCTGGATCACAAGCCCAGCGAGGCGTTGCGCAGATGACCAGCAAGTGGTCCGAAAGGAACGGCCCGAGAGGCGGTCCGGTTTGATGCCACCAGATTGGTCGGGAAGGACCGCCCGACAGAGGCGGTTGCTTAGATGACCACCAACTGGTCCAGGGCCATGGCTCCGAAGAGCAATGCCAGGTACACGATCGAGAAGCGGAACAGCCCCCATGCGGCACGAGTCGCCGGCTTGCGGCGCAGACGGATCGCCTGCCCGAGCAGGATCCCGTTGAGGACGAGCGTCGACACCAGGAAGATCAGCCCCATCTGGGCGACCGAGAAGAAGATCAGGCACATCGCGAAGAGCAGGATCGAATACAGGACGATGTGCTTCGCGGTCTCGTCCCGGCCGTAGACCACCGGCATCATCGGCACGCCGGCCGCCGCGTATTCGTTCTCGTAGCGCATCGAGAGCGCCCAGAAGTGAGGCGGGGTCCAGTAGAAGATGATCCCGAACAAAGCGAGAGCGGGCGGATCGACGCTGCCCGTCACGGCGGCCCATCCCACGAGCGCGGGGACGGCGCCCGCGGCCCCCCCGATCACGATGTTCTGAGGAGTCGATCGCTTGAGACCGAGCGTGTAGACGAAGACGTAGAAGAGAAGTGCGCCGACGGCGAGACAAGCGGAGATGAGGTTGACCGTCGCCCACAGGAACGCGAACGCGATAACTCCCAATACCGTCCCGAAGATCAATGCATTGCGAGGATCGATCTTGTGTGTCGGCAACGGCCGCTTCTTGGTGCGGTGCATTATCCGGTCGATATCTCTGTCGATGTAGCAGTTGATCGCGTTTGCTCCGCCGGCGGCGAGCGCGCCACCCACGACCGTGTAGAGCATCAGCGTGATCGAGGGCCAACCGCGCGCGGCGACGATCATCGACGGGACGGTCGTTACGAGCAGCAGCTCGATGATGCGTGGCTTGGTGAGCGCGAAGTAAGCGGCGACCTTCTGTCGGAACGTCGCCTCGACGACGGGCTCTTCCACGGGAGGCGATGCAATGGCCTCCTCGATCTGGAGGCTCCCCGTCGTCTCCGAGACCACGAGTCGCTTCACGAACCCTCCAGCACTGGACGGGCCCGCCGCACAGGCTGAGCCGAGCGAAGCTCTTGGAGCGCGGGATCCGATAGGACGCTCACTCCGACGAGGCTGGCCCAGATGGCCGCCCCGATGGCGAGGTGTGCGGTGACCCAACCGGCGGCGAGGTCGGTCCATACGTTGGCGGCGCCGATCAAGACCTCGACGGCGAACAGTCCGAGGGCAGCGTGCGCAAAGCGAGCCTGATGGCGAAGCCGGTCCTTGTCCCGGATGACCCGCAGGGCGACGACGGCAACGATGACGCCGGTCACTGCGGCCAGGACGCGGTGCACGAAATGCGCAGCGTGCTCATGGACACCGAGATCGGGGATCGCTCGGCCGTTCATCAGCGGCCAGTCGGGGAACACGTCGCCCGCGCCGATGCCGGTGACGTAGGACCCCACGAGCAAGAGCAACAGAACCATTGCGGCGGCTCCCCTGGAGCCATTACGCGTCTTCGGATCGCTCTGTACCTCGAGCCTGCCTTCGAGCACGAGGGCCGCGGTCGACAGATAGACGAGGAGGCCGAGCAGCAGCATGGCGGTGCCGAGGTGCATGACCACCGACTCGGCCTCGAGCTCCAGCCAGACGACGATCGCTCCAAGGACGGCCTGGAACAGAACGAGCCCGAAAGCAGCGACCGCAGGCCAGGCGACGGCGCGGACGTGGCGCAGGTTGCGCCAGGCGACTACGGCAAGGGCCCCCAGGAGCAGGACGACGATCCCCGCCACGGCGCGGTGCGAGAACTCGATGATGAGGGCGCGGTTGACCGCGCCGGGGCAATGCGGCCAGTTCGTGCCGCATCCGAGGCCCGATTTCGTGGCGCGGACGAGTCCTCCGATGGTTACGAGAAGGAAGGCCGCGCCGGTTGATGTGATTGCCAGCCTTCGGAACAGGGTCATCGCCACAGCATGTTAACCACTCGTTGGAGGGCCCCGTCCGCCGTCCGTCACGATCCAGTAAGCGCGACGCGCCGCTAGGCTTCGGGGCATGATCAGGCGGCTTTCGACTCTTTTCCTCGCGGCTTCTCTGCTGGGCTCGGTGGCCTGTGGGAATGCCTCCGACCAGGGCTCCTCCGAGGCCGGCTCGGGCGGGGAGGACTCTTGCCGGGCCCCCTACGAGCAGACCTTCTCGGGGGTCGAGGCGTATCCCGTCTTCGCCTCCTCGGATGTCTCCGTGGGGAGCAACCGCTTCCTGGTGGGGTTGCTCAACGACGACGACGCGCCCATCGGGGCGCCCGATATTGAGATGGAGATCGAGTTCGTCGACCTGACCGATTGCCCCGCGGAGCCGGGCCCCGCAAACAAGATGGACTTCGTATGGAGCATCAAGCCCGACGTCGGCCTTTACAGGACCGACGTCGAGTTCGACTCGGCCGGCACCTGGGGGGCCGAGGTCAAGATCACCGGTGACGGCCTGAACGAGACGGTCAAGGCCAGCTTCGACGTCGCAAAAGAGCCCGTCACTCCAGCCATCGGAGACCCTGCGCCGACTGCGGATACGCCGACCGCGGATGATGTGAAGGACCTATCTCAGATCTCCACGGACGCAAAACCCGTTCCGCGCTTCTATGCGATGTCGGTAGCGGAGGCCCTGAAGAAAGGCAAGCCATTTGTCGTCGCCTTCTCCACGCCGAAGTTCTGCCAGACGCAGACCTGTGGTCCCACGCTCGAGGTCGTGAAGTCGGTGGCGGGCGACTTCCCGAAGCTCACCTTCATCCATGTCGAGCCATACGAGCTGCCGGCCGATCCAGCCGCCCTCGAGCCGGTCGCGGCGGTGGAGGAATGGGGCCTACCGAGCGAGCCCTGGGTCTTCGTAGTCGATGGAGACGGCAAGGTGGCTGCCAAGTACGAGGGCGCCCTCGCGGCCGAGGAGCTGAAGGAAGCGCTCGCCGATCTCTAGGTCGCGTCCTCGATGGAGACGGCATAGAGATCGCCGCCCCGGTCCTCCACCTCGACGGTTACCGGCTGACCCGACACGCGGTGCTCGTTGAGGTGTGCGGGAGGGAACCCGAGGTCCGTCTCCGGGTCGATCCGGATGTCGTAAGTGGTGTCGTCGTCCCGAACCGTGAAGCTCTCGACCTCGGTGAGGCCGGAGGACTCCACCTGCGTGACCACTCCGGTGATCTCGGAAGGCGTCGAGCCCTCCTCTTCCTTGGAGCATGCGCCGAGAGCGAGCGCGAGGGCGAGCGACAGGAAAAAAGCTGAGGTCCGCACGTCGCTAGGGTACTGATCGTGGCCTCTTTCACCCCTTTGCTCGAGGAGTTACGACGCACGGTCGACGCCGAGCTGAGCGCGTTCTTGGAGAACATCACAGAGGAGCTCGAACAATCGAAGCCTCTGCTCGGCGAGATCTCGATGCTGCTGGAGGCGGGTGGGAAGCGGCTGCGTCCGGCGTTCTGCTACTGGGGCTCCCGGGCGGCGGGCGCGGATCATTCGGACCAACTCGTGCGGGTCGCCGCCAGCCTCGAGCTCTTACACACGTTTGCGCTCGTGCACGACGACATCATGGATTCGTCGGACGAGAGAAGAGGCATCCCTACGGCGCACGTCCGACTCGGAGTTGGGACGGCGCTGCTCGTCGGCGATCTTGCCCTCGTTCTGGCGGACGACCTCTTCATGACGTCGGGCTTCGACGCCGCGGCTCTGGGCAGGGCGTTCGCTTCCTATTCGAGGATGCGCAAACAGGTGATCGTGGGCCAGCACATGGAGCTCGATCTCGCGGCCCGAGACGATGTGGACGAGAGCGAGGCGCGCTTGGTAGCCCGCATGAAGTCAGGGCGCTATTCGATCAAGGAGCCGTTGCTCATCGGAGGATGCCTCGGCCCCCGGTCCGGCGGGGTCGCTCCCGGTCTGGCCGACTTCGGCGAGCTGCTGGGCGAATCGTTCCAGATCGCCGACGATCTCCTGGGGACTTTCGGCAAGCGTCCCGAGACGGGCAAGCCCGTGGACTCCGACATCCGGGAGGGCAAGAGGAACATCCTGTTCGCCCGCA
>JALZBR010000005.1 GCA_030863485.1 Actinomycetota bacterium | reverse complement strand
CCTCTCCGCGCGCCGGCGTGATGGTTCCCAAGTGGCCGAGTTCAACGCCGCCCAGAGAGACGTCACCGCTACGAGGATCGAGCACGTCGTTGAGGCCGTCGTGCCCCGGGGCACCACCTTCTTGTCGGCACGGGTCAAATTCCACACCTCCACGCCCGGTGAGTCCGGTGAAGGCGAGATCGAACGGATGGAACTCAGGCGCCTCGCATCGCCCACACGACTACCGGAGGGTCCGCGGGTGTCGTTGTACAACTTCAACATCCACAAGATGCGCGACGACTGGCGCGGCTGGATCACTTACATCGTCCAGCAGAAGCTCGCCCCTCCGGATGTCGTGCTGCTCCAGGACGTCGCCCACGATGAAGATCGCGAGCTCCTCCAGACCGCGCTCGGCGAGGCGTTCGGCGGAACCTGGGCAGGCGTGGGGAGTGACCCTGAGTGGCAGACCGCGGTCGTTTGGCGGACGCGACGGTTCACCAAGCCGTTGGTGCGGCGCTGGCGTGGCTTCGGTGGGCGATCTTGCGTCGACCACAGCCAGGACGCCCCCGCGGTTCAGGTGAAGCTGTACCACCGTGCCGCGGACAAGTGGGTGTCGCTGGTGAGCCTCAAGACGCCTCCGGGAGTGAGCGACTCGTGCGCGTGGTCGAACATCCAGAAGGTCCACCAGAGCTTCGAGCCGCCCTGGAGCGGCCACCTCTGCGTGATCGGAACCGACGCCAACGCTCCCGACCGCGACGCGGCGGGGCAGTGGCTGCCGTGGTACCAAAGAACCGTTGCCTCGGCAGCCGCCGCGCTGAACGCGCCCGAGACCCTTGGGTACATCGACCCGGTGGCGGACGCCGCCGGTGTGGACCCCGAACAGCTGGCTGACCACGCGACCCACGGCAAGACCCGGATCGATTTCCTGCTGTTGAGGGCGCCGTGGAACGAGCCGCCAAGAGTCGTGCGCCAGATGACGCTCCCGCGCGGCGACGCCGCGGGCGTGAGGTGGTCGGACCACCGCGGGCTCCACGCCGAGGTGGCGTACTAGCCAGCCACACCGGTGAGCTGAGCTTCGGTGGTAAGCGGCCTTGTCCTGAGGCAACGACAGCTGCTGTAATGAGCGTGTGGCGGATTTTGCGGGTGGGGAGATCCAGGCGTTCGTGGGCCCGCCGGCGCTGGGGGCAGCGGACGACCTCGAGCAGGTCATCGTCGACTTCATCGACGGCGCCGCGCAGAGCCTCGATATCGCGGTTCAGGAGATCGACTCCGAGCCGATCGCGCAGGCGATCCTCGACGCCCGCTTCCGCCACGTCGCGGTGCGGATCTTTCTCGAGCACTCCTACCTGCAGACGGATCTGACGGCCAAGGATGTCGACGCCCTGGCGGACGATCCCGCCCGGGCCCGTGCTGCCCAGTGGGAGGAGTCTCGGCCTAATCCCGGCTTTCGGACCAACAGGGACATCCTCACGGCATTTCTGCGTTCCGACATCGAGGTCCACTCTGATCTGAACCGCGACATCTTCCATCAGAAGTTCGTGATTCGGGACGCCAGATCCGGAGGTCCCGCGCCGGCCCTGCTGACGGGATCGGCGAACTTCACTGAGACCGACACGACCCTGAACCTGAACCACCTGGTGATCTTCCACAACGCCGACGTCGCCGACAAATACGAGATCGAGTTCGCCGAGATTGCCGGCGGAAGCTTCGGGCGCCAGCGCCTCGGAAAAATTCCTCGGGCCTACAACCTTGGCGGCATCCCGGTGAAAGTCCTGTTCGCCCCCGACCACGCCCCCGAGCTGGAGATCACCAAGAACATCAACAAGTGCCGGGACCGACTGGACTTTGCCATCTTCACTTTCTCGGGGAGCTCCGGAATCGACGACGCGATGATGATGCTCAAGCGAGCGGGGATCGACGTCCGGGGCGCGATCGACCCGGAGCAGGGCCGCTTCGGCTGGGCGCCGACGAAGCGCTTGCACGAGGCGGGAGTGGATGTCTTCCTTCCCCGCAAGGAGGCGCCCTTTCGGAAGCTCCACCACAAGCTAATGGTCATCGACGACGCTGCCGTGATAGCCGGGAGCTTCAACTACACCGGCAACGCCAATGATTACAACGACGAGAACATCTTCGTGATCGGCTCACCACACCCCGACCTGCCGGCCTCGGAGGGAGGACCGGTCGACGTCGACGAGTGCGCCGCGATCTGCCAATTCTTCCGAGCCGAGATCGACCGCATCATCGACGATCTCGGCCAGACCTACGAGCCATGAGCACTCGTGAACCGGCGGCCAGGGGTAAGGAGCGCGGCACCAAACCGTCGAAGGTCCGCCAGGCCGTCGTCATGGTGCACGGCATGGGGGAACAGCGGCCCCTGCAGACCCTCAATCAGTTCATTGCGGCGGCACTCGAGCCCGACCCCGAGGCGGAGCACGACTTCTATTCTCGGCCCGACGAGGTCACCGATTCTTACGAGGCGCGGGTCTATTTAGCGCCTCGCTCGCCGCGCAGGGGCGACCCCGAAAAGAGGGCTCAGACCGAGTTCTACGAGTACCACTGGGCGCACCTGATGCAGGGAAACCGCCTAGACGACATGTGGCCGACGTTCAAGAAGATGTTGCTGCAGCGACCGACGAGAGTCCCCTCAGGTCTGCGCGTCGTGTGGGTCTTGTTCTGGGTGCTCCTGATGGCAACTGTGTTCTTCTTGTGGAAGGGCGACGTCGCTCTCGGCCTCGACAAGTTGACCTTCGAGGGCTTGCTCAGGGCGCTGTTCGGTGGGGGAGCGATCGGGGTCGCGCTCACCTATTTGGTGGCGCGGCTCATGCCCGGCTGGATCACGACCAGCTTCGTCGACGTCGTGCGCTATCTCGACACCTCGCCACGCTCCTACGACGTGCGCCGGCAGATCCGAAAGGGCATGGTCGATCTGTTGGTTAAGCTGCACGAGGCGGAGCTCTGCGGAAAGCAGCGCTACGACCGAATCATCGTCGTAGCCCACAGCCTCGGGGCCTTCATCGCCTACGACGGCATCTCCTATCTGTTCAGTCATATTGACCAACTTCTCTCCGGCGATCAGCACGGAACTGGCGTGCCCGACGGATTAAAAGAGCTCGAGGAGGTGTCCTCCAAGCTCCCGGATGCTTCGTACGACGACAAAGCCGCGCGAGTAAAGGAGTCGATAGTCGACGAGTATCGGGCGGCGCAGCGACGCCTGTGGCTGGGGATCCGGGCTCACGGCAATCCCTTCAGGATCACCGACTTCGTAACGCTTGGCACACCCATGTACTTCACCGATCGCCTCTTCACCAAGAACGTCAACGAGTTCAAAGTGCGCATCGATCGAGGAGAACTCCCGACCTGCCCGCCCCAGAACGACTCCGAGGACGACAACAACATCCACGGGACGGAGCGCTGGTTCTCGTGGGCCAATAAGGGTCGGCGGGAGCTGGATCACAAGGCGGTGTTCGCGGTCACGCGCTGGACCAACATGTGGTTCCCGGCGCGGCTTGGTTTCTTCGGGGACTGGTTCGGAGGCCGCCTGGCGCCGCTGTTCGGAAACGGGATCAAGGACATCGCGCTGAAGGGAAACAGTGCTCCGCCGAAGTCGCGCCTAATCCCAGGCTACGCTCACGCGCTCTACCTTCAGTTTCCTACGGACACCACCGAAGCGTCAGTCACGACGAAACTGAGGTCGGCGCTCGAGCTCGCGTCGACCGACTGGCTGCAGCCGACGGCTGACGATGAGTAGCCGCGACGCATAGTGGCGTCTCGAGAGCGCGCCGCGAGGGGATGAGCCGGTAGGTCTCGTGACGCGGCCGATGACCTATCGCTTATGACGTTTGACGTGAGAGCATTCGTCTTCTGCTCGATTTGATGTCGACCACCGGCAGCGCTTGCGGACTCTGAAGCCCGGAGAGACCCACAGCTCCTAAGAGCAGGCCGTCGACCGGCAACTTCATCGTTATCGCTTCCGCGACGACGGCCCCGACGGCGCAAAGCCCCCGCCCCCCGTCGAGGGGGCCGTGGCCCGCCGTGCCCACAGGTCGTACTGGCCCCTGGTAACGCCTACGACGCCCACGGCCACAACAAGAGGTTCACCGCATCACCAAGCGCCAGCTCACCGCGCCGCGAACGCGATTGCGACCTCCTCTAGTCGCCGTGCGGTCGGTCCGGCTTCGTCGGCTGCGACCTCGGCGGCTAAGTTCACAGCTACTTCAACTTTGCGCATAGGGGGTCAACAGGTTGGCGGCGTTGTGAACACCGGCGGCGCCGCTCCTCACAGGGATCGCCGTTGTGCGCCGTGACCATTCTTACCGTGATCAAGCCGCCGCGTTCTTCAGTCGGAAAACGGTTTCGTCGTGCTGCGCGTCACCTCTCCTAGGCGCCCTCGAACGCGGAGTGTCTTGTGCATCCCGTAGAACCGAGCGCGGCATACGGCACGAATCGGGCAAGGGGTAGTGAGAAACGTCATTGACTAGCTACGTCCCGACTACCCATACTCGCACCAGGATCAAGCAGTGTGGGGCTGCTAATTGGGGAAAGGCGGACCACCGTGGGGATTCGCAGGTCCGCTCTCTCACGTCAAACGATCACCGGTATGTTGGCGGCCCTTGCTGTGGCCGTTGCTTCTCTGAGTTCTGTCCCCGCACGAGCCCATTTGCCCCAACCAGCTCAGCGGTCTGCCGGGCCTGCACCGGACGGCGACGATCAAGGTGGCCGCTGCGCTCCGGGCGAGATCCCGTCGCTTCGAACTCGCGATTCGAAAGCCTTGCGAAACGAGGACTGTAGCCATACCGCCGTCTTCGAACCGAACCTCCACTACGAGGCGGCCCCCGGGCGGTGGGAAAAAGTCGATCTGACTTTCCGCGCTGAAGGCAACAACTTCGTCGCCGACAGGCACTCCCTTCGGGTGCAGGCTGGGGTGGCGGGCGTAAGTGTTACGGATCCGCGACGCGGTCGAGGAATCCGTTGGCTAACCCCCGTCGAGCCTCAGGTGACGGACCGAGCTGCTCGGTTCTCGCACGACGGGCTCGTGTGGAAGTACACGCCTACAAGGAGCGGCGTCAAGCTGACCGCAGACGTCGAGGAGTCCCGCGGAGCGCGAACCTACGAGTTCCGATACCAACTGCTGGGTGGCGCGTCCGAGCTGACCGTGGATGCTGGCGGGAACCTGCACAGTGATGCGTTCGCGATCCCGCGCGCCGCCGTGTACGGAGCGGATCAGGAGCTCTACGACGGTGGACGGTGGCAAATTCGGGACGACAACCGCGTGGCGTTCGAGTTCGATGACTCGACCTTGCCTGCGGAAGCATTCCCCTACGTTCTCGATCCGACGACAACCTTTCGGATCACGGCCACCGGGGACGATGGATATCTCAGCGCCTACGGTGGGTACTCGTATTCACCGGCCTGTGACCCGAATCTTGGATGGCATCCCACCTCGCCCATGGTGTTCGTGTACAAGGGGCGCAACAGCTCCGGGCAGTTCAACGTACACAATGGTTTCACGAAGTGGGATACGTCATCCCTCCCGGATGATGCGGTCATCGATGCTGCGACGTTGAGGCTCGCGGTCGACGATGCGGAGAGTCCCGAGGGCCGCAATCTGACGGCTGATTGGTACAACTGGTCGCGGATCGAGTGCTCTGACTTCAGCGAGTCGGCGCAGACGACGGCGCTTCAGGGCGTTCCTCTCAACGCCATTGCCGACAGTCCTAATGGGACCTTCGCAATCAATGATTTCGTGCTTTCGGGTTATGGAGCTAACGTCTCGAGAACGGGTTACACGGGGTTGCGCCTCCACGTGAGCGGGGGCCAGCCGACGGCCGAGAACTTCATCAAATTTGCATCGCTTGAGGCGACCTATCCCGAAATCAACCCGCCCGCTCAGCTCGTTGTGACGTACACGATCCCGAACTACGCTCCGTCGATCCTTTCGGCATCAGACTCTCCAGATCCCGTCACAGAGGGACGCTCGGTCAACTTCAACGTCTCCTGGGCGGACCAACCGGGGGACGCCGTGAAGGTCCTGATATGCAAGTCGAGCTGGGTAACGTCTTTCGGGACCTGCGGCGACGGCCGGTGGACGGGGGGAGACTTGTACTACTACTCGAGTCCCACAGACCTGACTTACACGACGTCCGGGGCCGATCTTGGGACCCGGGCCTACTATGCCTTTGCGTGTGACGATCAAGGTGCGTGCTCGAGCGGAACGTACGGGACGTTCCAGGTCATCGCCAACCGCGGTCCCTATCTGAGCTCAGCGACTGATTCGCCGGACCCGGTCGCGGCCGGCGGTCGCGTCGACTTCGAGTTGTCGTGGTCCGATCCCGACGGCGACGCAGTCCGAGGACTCGTTTGCAAGACGAGCTCCGTGAGCGGCGGGAATTGCTCGGCGGGAGCCTGGTCGACCACTGCCGGCTCAACGTTCACGTCCCCGATCAGGCTGAGCTACATGACCACGAGCTCAGACATAGGCACTCGGAGCTACAGCGCGTATATCTGCGATCCCTCCAATGTTTGTTCGGGCAGGACGGGCACGTTTACGGTCAACACCCCGCCCGCGTTCACTTCGGTGGCAGATTGGCCTGACCCTGTCACGGAGGGAAACACCGTCAACTTCAACGTGGGTTGGAATGATCCGGGTGATTCCGTTCGAGCTGTGATCTGTAGGACGAACGCGATAGCTAGCGGGGTTTGCCAGGGAGGCGGTCTGGGAAGTGGGGGCCTTAGCCAATCGTCCCCTTCTTCCGCCACGTATTCCACCAGAGCGTCTGACGCCGGGACGATGACCTATTACGCATTCGCGTGTGACTCCTCCAACGCGTGTTCGAGCGGTGTCGCAGGATCGCTGACCGTCAACGCCCTCCCGCCGCCCGATGCGCCCGACATCACGGCGACGCCCGAGGATCCCACACGCGCGCCCACTCTCACATTCGCATTCCAGGGGCAGAGCGGCGTCTCTTTCGAGTGCTCCCTTACGGGGCCGTCGGGGACGGTGGCGCCCTACGCGCCGTGTTCCTCGCCCAAGGGTTACGGCAGTTCAGGCCTATCGCCGGGGCTGTACATGTTCGAGGTGAGGGCGGTGAGCAATGCAGGACGTCGCTCCGACGCGAGCGACGCTGAAATCGCCGTGCATTACGGAGGCGACGGGCAAGAGCTAGAAGCGTCTCCTTACGAGGACGACGCGGACGTGGCCGGGGAGCGGGCGGAACAGTACGCTGGCAGCCGCCACGGGGGTTCGTGGACGACCTATCGGCGGGACCAAACCATCGATGTCCATGTCGGTGTCGTGGGCATGACGCCGATCGACGAGTTGTTGATCGAGACGTTCTCCACTGACGGAGTGGTCATCAACGCCGAGCGCGTCAAGTACGCATACGCAGACCTTTTACGGTTTGCAGAAACCGTAAGCCCGGTGGACAAGACCAGGCGCTACATGGTGGGCATCGACGTAGAGAGCAACCGTCTGATCCTCGAGGTGGAGGATCCTACGGGAACGGAGTCAGGAACGCCTGCCGTTGATCTCGGAACGGACATTCCCGCGGACGCAGTGGATGCAAGATGGGTTCGCTCGGCTGCGTTGACCCCCTTCAGCGCAAATACACGCTCCACCTTCCCGACCTATAAGGCCGGAAAACGCTATGGTCTCAAAGAAGGGGGCAAGGCCGAGTGCGGCGTAGCTTTCGCGATGGTTCTGGAAAACGGGAACAAGCTGGGGTTGACCGCCGGGCACTGCGGAGATGAAGAAGACGAGATCTATATGGGGACGAACCGTGGCAAGAGGGTGGGTAGGATCTTCAGAGACGGTGAACACGGACAGGATGTGGTCGTCAGTGACACGGCTCTCGTGACGGTCGCCGACGAGCATATGACGAGAAACGTTCATATCAACCGCGGCTTCAGCCGGATGGTGGTGAAAGCCGATCGGAGTATCGAAAAAGGCGACATGGTCTGTCTGTCCGGTTCGATCAGCGGAATCGACTGCGGGCATGTCCGCCACTTCTATACCAACGCGTGGGCTGGCTTCGGCTACCAGTGGAAGAACATTTGGTGCGCTGACATCGACGAGGCGGTTCTGTTTGACAGCGGTTCTCCCATATATCGACCGATAGGCAAACCCGTGCATGATCAACACGGGACCAGGGGGGAAGCTAAGGCCATAGGTGTGTTGGTCGGGGGGACGATCGGCGAGCCCAACGACATCGCGTGTTTCGAGGCGATAGGGCAGGCAGAGACGCAACGGGGCGCGGTGGTATGGGAGTCGTGAGCGCGCGCAATTGCCATCGCGCCGCTCTTGGCC
>JALZBR010000425.1 GCA_030863485.1 Actinomycetota bacterium | reverse complement strand
ATCGATCTCCGCGATACAGCCCGCCACCTCCTCGCCTGCCTCGCGAAGTCGGCCGGCGACACCTGTCGCGGCGTGCGTCGCGATCGAGAAACCCGATCCGCCGAAGGCGACGATTACGACGCTCGCGTCGTCGGGTCCCCCGGTGGCGATCTCGCCCGCCGTAGAGCATCCGACAAGCGGTATCTCTCCGGCCTCAGCCCTGACGCCAGCTACGAGTTCGGCCAGGTCGTAGGAGTCCGAGCAAAAAACGACGAGCAACTTGGCGCCTGGTCCTCGTAGCGCCGCTGCGGCTGCGTCCCTGCCAGCCTGATAAGCGTGGGCCGCGTTTGAATGTCCTACTTCGACCCACCGGGCGACGTCGGTCGAAGCTTCAGGCATCGAGTTCACCTAAACCTCATGCGGGGCGGTTCTGGTCCGACATGTTCGCTATCGGCAGCGCAGGGGCGTGGCCTTAAAGAAGCACGACCTTCGATCCCAGAAAAGAGGGAGCCCCCGAAAGAAGACGTCGTGCGACCACTGGTCACCCGACGGAGATGAGCGCGCTCTTGTAGACCCCCAGACGAGTAACACGGCAGACGGCACGCTGGCCCACCCGCGCCAGTGCGTGCCCGGAGACGGTGGAAGTGGAGACCGGGACCCCCGAATATCATCGGCAGGTAAGCGCTGAACGGCGTACTCGTTGATGATTGAGAGGTCCGGAATGCAAGACGTCAGTGCGGACGAGCTCGAACGAGGCCACTCCCCGCAGTCAGACCGCCGCTACGAGTCTCGTGCCGTCGACTCCCTGTCCAGGAGGGTGGCAGAGACGCTGCGGTCTCATGAGCACGCGTACGAGAAGTTGGGCCAAGAGCTCGGAGACGTGGTCGAAGAGGCCAAGCAGGCGGCTAGCACGATGATCGCTGAGGCTCAGGCGGAGGCGGCGGGTATCCGAGACAAAGCTCTGGCCCACGCGGCAGCGATCAGAGACGACGCCGAGGCCGATGCGGCGAGGATACGCGACGAAGCAGAAGGCGAGGCCGCCAAGACGCGCCGGGCTGCCGAAAGAGACGCGGCCAGGAGCAAGAAAGAAGCGGGGGGCCGGGTCCGTCACCTGAAGAAGCTCGAAAAGGAAGCGGGGGAGCGTCTGACATCGCTCCACCAGGAACTGCTGACCTTGAGCGAGATTGTTCAGCGGCTGGAACCGCCGCCGCAGGAGGATGACGAGACGTCAGGCGGTGGCGACGAGGAGCACTTGCTTGAACGCGACGCGGCCGGCGATGCCCGCGAGCCCACCCGCGGCGAGGCCTTGCACCCTTCTTTTAGCAACGAAGTCGAGGACAGAAGGCCTGACGCAGGTGGGTCTGACGAGCAGGAGCGCGCGGGAGGCCACGAGCACGGGAAAGGCGTGTTCACGTCCGTGCCTCAGGGCATCGGCGGGTCCACGTCCGTGCAGACGGCCGCCGTGACTCAGAGCGCGGCTCCGGCTCCGAGCCTTCCGCCCCGCCCCGCAACCCCATCGGCGGCCCCGCCCGAGCCGCGGCCGCACAGCGACCCTGGGCTTCAAGGCCGCGGCCACCCGGGCGCGCCGACTGCCGAGCTCCGGACGGCTCCCGCTTACCGGAGCGAAGAACCAATGGACGTCCTATGGGCGGCGCTTGGCGCCTTTTCCTGCCTCTTCGGCATCGTCGGCTTCCTGGTCGGACTCGTCATCACGCTGTTCGACCAAGGCGGCTTCGTCGGTCCGTTACTGGCGCTCGTTTCGTTCGGGGTTCTCGGCTTGGGGGCCTGGGCGATCAAGACGCACGTACTGCCGGCCCTGCCGGGGCTCTTCCACACGACTTCGAGCCGCTCGGCCAACCCGCAAAGCCCGAACCCAGACGCGAGAGCCGGATGGCAGGTGTGACCGCTCATTGTCAACAGCAGGCAGGCTCGGAGAACTGGTTTGGGCTCCTTAGAACGCCCTCTTCAACGTAGCCGCGGAAGCCAGGACCGAAAAGCCGTGAGGACGGCAGGAGGATTCTCGCGCGCCAATCTCGCTCTTTGAGGGTATGGAACCAGACGAGCGCGCGCAGCCTCGGCAGGAAACCAAGACGTAGACGGTGTGGGCCGGCCGGCGCCTCTCCCGCCGCGAGCGCCGCAGGGTGAACTAGCTCGACTGGCTGCGCTCGTCGCGGTTCTCGCCGTGTTCGCGTTCCAGGCGTACCTGGAACAGCTCGGGCGCGAGTAATGGCCAATCTCGAGTGGCAGCCGCTGTTCGTAGGAGAGAGACGCGCCTTCTACGTCGTGCAGCGGCATGCGGGCATTTCGCTGAAGCTCGCGACCCTAGCCGTCGTGGCGTTCGTGATCACGGCGCCGGCCGCGGCGTTGGCGGTCCGCATCCCCGTCGTCTCCGGGCTCCTCGGCCCGACGCGCTCGCAATCAGCAGCGAACACCGCTCGATGACGGGGGGAGCCACGCCGTACCGATCAACGGTCAAGGTGGAGACGAGTGGAGATGTGACTCCGCCATCCACCTTTACATCGAGATAACTGGGTGGTAGGAAAACACTGTCCGTCCGCTGGCGGGTCTTAGGGCTTTTGCTACCGGAGGTTGATGCGTCCGAGTCTGCTGCATTCCGAGAGCTAGAGGAGGGCTATGTACACCCTGATTCGCCACATTGGAGCCAGAGCGCTGGCGCTGGAGCAGGTGCCGGCCTTGTTTGCCTCATTTCTCATCGCCGAGCTCTTTTACAAGTTTCACAGCTTTACGCTCGAGTGCCTCGCCTTTCTCGCCACGTGGTACGTCTTGGACGCCGCGGGCAGCTCGTTCCGGAGGTTATTCGGCCGCAGTGAGCACGAGACGGATGGACGGCGACAGACCGACGGGAAGACAAGAAACCAGGTTGACTAGCAACACTGCCGACGAAAACAGTGGATGAACTGATTCTCACCGAAGCAAGGAGGTGGTCCCATGAGCGAGGACCAACGTTATGAGCGAGGGGAAGGGGCCGAACCTGAGGAGGAAGCGGCAGGGATGGGAGCCGTAACCGATGCTGACGCCGGCGAGCCCCAGACGCCATCGGAGACGCGGGGCTTGGGCGAGGAGCGGGGTCCGACGGAGGAGGAGCGCGACGCCCGCGAGGAGCAAATCCGGTTGACGCGCAAGGCCATGGGGCCGACGCCACCGCCGGATGCACGTGCGGCCCGCGCCGAGCCGGAGCCGCCGATGGAGGATGTTCCCGAGACGACCATACCCGGCGTGACCTCACCTTAGGGAGCGGACATGGCCACGGTTCGCGTAATCCGAAGCATCGGCTTGGGGGATACCGCTACAAGCGCCGACACGTCCACCGTCAATGAGCCGACGGCAGCCGCCAACGGAAACGACATATTCGTAACCGGTAACTGGTTCGCCTCGATGTCACGAAACAGCGGCGCGTCCTGGAGTCACATCAGTCCGTTTACCGCCCTGCCGTCGGCGGCGGGCGGCTTTTGCTGCGATCAGATCGTCCTCTTCGACTCGAGCCGTGGGATCTGGATCTGGATCCTTCAGTACATCGAGACGGGGGGCAACAACGTCTTTCGGGTGGCTATCTCCAGAGCGGCAAGCTTCGGATCCTGGTATTGGTGGGACTTCAACCCAAGAGGCCTCAACGCCGCATGGACCGACATGTGGTTCGACTACCCCGACGCCGCTCTTAGCAGCAATCACCTCTACGTGACGTTCAATGCCTTCAACGCGGCGGGCTCGTGGTTGCGAGCCTTTGTCTTCAAGTTCCCTTTGGACGGCTTGGCATCGGGCGGGTCCTTGGGCTACCAATGGTGGTCCACGACCACGAACGGTTCGCTGAGGCTCACGCAAGGCGCGACCTCCACGATGTTCTTCGGCAGTCACAACGGAAGGAATCCGCTGCGCGTATTCAGCTGGCCGGACGGGCCGGGCGGCATCAGCTCCTTTGACGTGACGACCAGCGCCTGGTCGGCGGGCCCCTACAACGCACCTGCTCCTGGGGGAATCAACTGGTTGGGACGAATAGACTCTCGGATCACCGGTGCCTGGATCAGGGGAAACCGCGCCGGGTTCCTGTGGACCGCCAGCTCGTCTGCGGGCCGACCGGTGCCCTACGTAAAGGCTGCCGAGGTCGACACGTCCACCCGCACTCTGATCGGGCAGCCCGACATCTGGAACAACACGGTCATGTTTGCTTACCCCGCCGCCTCCACCAACTCCGCTGGGGTTGTGGGTGTGTCGCCGTTCTATGCAAGCAGCACGATTCACCCAAGCCTCGTGGTGGCGATCAACGATGCAGGCGTCTGGAGGCTGGCGGTGGGCAGGTCGGGCACTCACACCTCCCCGGATCGCAGGTGGGGGGACTACCTCACGTGCTACCGGTTCCGGCCCAACCAAGCAGAATGGGTGGCGTCGGGCTACACGCTTCAGGGCGGGACCGACAGAAGAAATGTCGAGCCCCAGTACGTCCACTTTGGGGTCGCCTAGCCGACTACGTCTCCGAGGGTATGAGCTCCGCTGCGGCTAACGCTTGAGAGCTCTTGCCTTTGAGGCGCCGGAGGCGGTAGCCAACAGGAAGTCGACGAGCGTCTCGGCGAAGTCCGGCTCCAAGGAGCGCCCGCTGATCAGCAAGCGGAAGAAGACGGGACCGCCCAGGAGGTCTAGGAACAACTCGCGGTCGACCGACGCGGGTAGGTCGCCGCGATCGACGGCTCGTTCGATGATCTCGAGGTTGCAGGCGCGGCGAGGGCGCACGAGGCGGGTGCGCAGGGACTCGCCGAGCTCGGGGTCACGGCTGGCGTCCGCGGCGAGGCTTGCGACCACGGCGGTGGCGCCCGGGCGTGTGAGGACTTGGACGAGGTCGCGCACGAGGGCGATCAGATCGCCGCGCGTCGTGCCGGTGTCCGGGACCGGGCCGAGCTCCAGCAGCTCGGAGAGCGCCTCCAGGACCAGGGCCCCCTTGGACGGCCACCAGCGGTAGATCGTCGCCTTGCCCACCCCGGCGCGCGCCGCCACGCCCTCGATCGTCAACCCCGAATAGCCGGTCTCGGCCTCGAGCTCGACGGTGGCTTCGAGGATCGCTCGATGCCGGCGGGGGTCGCGCCGCTGTGGGGCGCGGCCGTCCTCGTGTCCGCTCTTGGCTGCGGCCCGGGGCGATTGGGTGTTGGTTGTCACATTGCCGACTCCAGGAGACGAGTGGTCCGTGTTGAGAATAGTGGTCCCCTTGTCTAGCTTGCAAGACGAAACGTCTCGTCTCATGAGGTGCAGGACCGAAGGAGCTTGG
>JALZBR010000420.1 GCA_030863485.1 Actinomycetota bacterium | reverse complement strand
CACAAGGCCGTCTATGCGGTTACCACCGGAGCCTTTGGCGACCTAATGGTGCCCACGGCCACGCCGAGCCCGGGACGCACGAGTCACTAGTCCCTTTCGTAGATCGGCCTCAAGTGCTTGACGTGGTTTCTCCGCTTACAGCGTCTCCAGAGCCGCTCTCATGCGTCTCTCATCTGGGGATTTAGCGTGTCTAAGTCAGTGATCCTCGGACGACTTAGGCGGGCCAAACGCCTCGATCTTGGGATTGGAGAAGGGACCGGAGACGGCAGGTTCAGATGAAGCAACCTTGTCCGCCACGGACTCGTTGACAAGGATCGCGTAGAGACGAGCGGCCGGGTCGATGCTGACAACACCGAACGAATTGTCTATGTCCTCGTCGGAGAGACCAAAGCGCTGCTTGACCTCGGCCAGGGTGGCGTCCGCTGGCTCCAGTTCAACCGTCAACATCATCTTTCCCATCTCAGACAGGATACCTGCAGGAATTAGGAATTAGATCAACTCAGTTTTGCGAGAAGGGCCTGCGTGTTTGGAAGACCCCACCCATGGTCGAAGTCGTAGCCAGTCCCGCCCATGTCCTCCGCGGTCTTGTAGAGAAGCGATCGCAACTGCATTGGTGATATCTCAGAGGACGGGTGCCGGCTGCGGATAGCGGCGACGTATCCAGCTAGGACCGGGCAGGCCGCCGACGTGCCACTGTCCGCCTCCCAGACTCCCGATCCCGCAAAGTGCGTGTAAGCGCTGAGGTCGGGTTTCCGAGCGTCAAACGTGCCCGGCCCCTGGGATGAGTATCCGACTCGGTTTTTGTTGACGTCGGATCCGGCGACGCAAAGCACTGCGGGAAGGGAGTTCGCCCCTGAGATTGATTTGTCCTGGCCATACCCGCAGCGATCGTCAGGGCAGTCACGGCCGCAGTTACCAGCCGCGAACAGTACGTCCGCGCCGGCCGAAACGAGGCTCTGAACGATGATGTTGAACGGATGTCTCGGATTGTGACTGTAGTTACCGGGATGGCCGATAGGAAAGTCCCATCTTGGGTCGTACATACCCCAACTGTTCGAGACGACCAGCGCACGCTTGTCGGCCTCCATGCCGCTGAGAACGGATTGCAGCTGTGCGTAGGCAAGGACTGCATCGCTTAGAAGGCCCGACATCACCGTCTCTCCTCCAGCTTGCGACAAGAGAACGGCGTGATCCAGTAACCGGACCCGGGGCGCAACAACCGCCACGTCGTAAGCGCACATAGTTCCGTGATCCACGGGGTGTGTTCCAGGCTGTGTGCTCACGCTGGGTGGCGTCCAGCTATGAGCAGCATCGAGCTCGACATCGAGGCCCCGGGCCACGATGTGCTGCAGATTTATCCCGGTGTCGACGACCGCCGCATACACGCCCTGCCCCTCCATGCCCAGCTTTTGCAGCTGTTGCGTGTCCAGCAATCGGCCGACCTCATCAGCGGTTCCCTGCGGCGCGTCACCTCCGCAGACGGGAGACGTCTCTATAACTGGATCGGAGAACACGCCTTCAACTTCCGGGTGATCTGTACACGCTTGGATAGCGTCTGCCTGGTCCTTCGGTTCATCCGGGATCTCGCCCCGCATGACGTAAGCCGCCTCGTCCGCCTTTAAGGAGAAGGTCACTCCCTCGCTGAACTCCAGCGCCGCCCCCTCGGAGAGGTCGGTCATGAGCCCAGGCTGCTGCACGGCCGGGTACTCGTTGTCGAGGATCAGCCCCTCGACCTTTTCGCTTACGGTTTCAGCCGCTGCACGGGCAACTTTCATGGCCATCGAGACTTCTCGACGCTCGACGGATTGCTTTAGCTGGACGATTACTCGCATCTTCCGATACCGAGGTCCCGTGGTGGGGGGCTAGCGGAGGGCGGTGGCGGCAATCGTCTTCTTGGCCGCGTCGACACGCGCGGTGAGATCCGCTGGAGGGGCGACCGCCACCGCATCGAGCTGCGCTTCGGCAACCGCTCTTGTTTGATCGGCTTCCTGTTGCTTCACCAAGGCGAGCGCTCGGGCCTGAAAAGCCGACAGAAAAGAGCTCCCCGCCGAACCGATGATCAATGCCAACGGGATCAGCTCGCCGTAGTCATACTGCTTGATTGTCTCGGTGACGCCGTTCGAGACGGTCGTTGTCTCCGCCGGAGGAAAGAACCAAATGGCGGCCATGGCGGCGACAGCTCCGACGATGATGCTGGCAAAGACGCCCCAGTCTCGATAGCGCTTGCTCAACCCTGTGGGCATCTCGATTGCGCCCGTGTTCCCGCCAGCCCGTGTCTGAAGCAGGTCGAAGACCAATCCTCCGAGGGCTCCAAACGCTGCGGCAAGAGCAAAAAGTACGACGTAGTCACCGCCATCGGTGAGCTCTATCACCGGAGTTCCTCCCCCCACGAATCCTGCATCCGCCTTTACTCCCAGATCAGCAGAGAGTACCACCTCAGCTCTCTGGCTTCAGGGTGACTCGTGAGCTTCACATTATTCTGGAAGGCATACACCTCCTCCTGCGTTGTCGCTGTGCCGACATCTCAGCCGTCCAGCAAGAGCGGCACTTAGTGGTCCTGGATATACGCAGGACTACGTATTCAGGACTGCTTTAGACCTGTCGGAGTACGTCGATATCCCTTTCAGAGGCTGGCCGTTGGGAATGAGCCGGCGCTTACGAGGAAGTGTGCTATGAAGCTGCAACCCATACGGAGCTCCGCCAAACGGCGGTGGGCGTCACCTCTAATTCGCCTCAATGTGGCGATGCTGCTGGTGATGCTCGCCATGGGTGTGATTGTCGGATTCTTCGGACGTCAGCTCATAACGAACCGGGTTCTCGAAGATGCGACTAACTCGGCAATTGTTACGGCAAAGCTCGGCGTCGAACCGTTGTTCCCTGAGGCGACGCTGACGTCCGGTCTTCGTCCTCATGATGAGCCACGAACCGATCAGATCAACGAGCTGATTCGGGCCGAAGTGATCAGCGGATTCAGGGTGTTCAACGCCCGTCTCGAGGTCATTTACGAGGCCGGGGGTCGGGAAACAGCTACCCAAGCCCAAGAGTCGGGGCGGGATCCTGCTTCGGTCGAGGCGTCGGCACGCACCGCGTTGAGTGGGTCCGTAACTGCGGAAGTCATCGGCACGGGTGATGGGGCCTCGCGCGAGCTCGCGGTTTTTGTGCCTCTTGCGTTCGACGGAGACGGGCGGGCAAAGGGAGTATTGGAATTAGTTACCGACTTTGCGTCATTAGACAAAGAGATCGCACACGATGTCTACGTGCTTTACGCGGGACTCGGGATAGCGCTTCTCTGCGTTTATGTGGCTCTCTTCGGCATAATCAAACGATCTTCTCGAGAAATACGCCGACAGGCCGCGGTTAATGAGCACCAATCCTTGCACGATGCCCTCACGGGGCTACCGAACCGTAAGTTCCTCATGATGCGTCTAGGAGAGATGCTCGATCGGGGCGAGCATCTGGCTCTCATGTTCTTCGACCTTGACGATTTCAAGTTGATCAACGACACGCTTGGTCACGCCGGCGGAGACGATCTGATAGCGGAGTTCGGCAGGCGTCTACGGACGAGGGCCCGAACGAGCGATGTTCTGGCTCGGCTCGGGGGGGATGAGTTCGCGATGCTGCTAGAGGGCGTGGCGAACAATGACGAGCTGACCGCGGCAGTCGACCATATTTCGAAGGCGTGCGACGAGAGATTCAACGTGTTCGGAGCCCGGCTTCGGGTGACGATGAGCATCGGGGTTGCAGTCGCAGATCCTCATGAGGACAGCCCTTCTGATGTCCTGCGAAAAGCGGATCTTGCGATGTATGCCGCGAAAGAGATTGGGAAAAACGCTTATCGGCTGTTCGATGAGGACATGTCCACCCAGGTGAATCGTCACCTCGCTCTCAAGGGAGATCTCGCTGGGGCAATCGAAGCCGGACAGTTCTTTCTCGAGTACCAGCCGATCCTGGAGCTCGAGCAGCAGACGCCGGTCGGCGTCGAAGCGCTGGTTCGTTGGATGCATCCTGAGCTGGGGCGCGTCGCGCCGTTGGAGTTCCTAGAGATTGCAGAGCAAAGCGGAGAGATCGTAGCGCTCGGCAGATGGATCTTGTTGGAAGCTTGTTCCACGGCAACCGGATGGCCGGAGTCCACCTTTATCAGCGTGAACGTAACGGGGCGCCAGCTGGCCGACGAGGGTTTCGTGAGCGACGTCAAAAGCGCATTGCAGGTCAGCGGTCTATCACCGAGGCGACTCATTCTTGAGGTCACCGAGGGTCACCTCATTTCCGACCTCTCACAGATGGCGTCACTAGAGACCTTGAGGAAGATGGGTATCCGCATCGCGATCGACGATTTCGGTACCGGGTACTCATCCCTTAGTTATCTGCATCGGCTGCCGCTCGACATCATAAAAATCCCGCGTGAGTTCGTTCGCGGGATAGGGGAGGGCAAGGCGCGCGAGAGTCTCTTGAAGACGATAGTGACTATGGGGCAGACGCTCGAGGTTGACGTAATCGCGGAAGGCCTTGAAGAGCTCGAACACCTTCTCTACCTTTTGAGAATTGGCTGCAAGAAGGGTCAGGGGTTCTTATTCTGCAGGCCGTCGTCGGCGCACGCGATCGGTGAGATTCTCTCAACGCCTGCGATGGTGGGGGTCAGCCGGTGACACGACTATCACGGTTTGGCGTCGCTCTCGTTTCCACCTTGCTCAGTGCTCTGGTACTGCTAAACGCGTGCGCCGAAAGCCGCGTCGAGAGAGCGCTACCTCAGGCAAAGACAGCTGGGCCGGGGTCCTCACCCAGGTGCCAGGACAACGCGCTTCCCTTGTTCGAGAAGGGGACCCTAACGGTCGCCACCGATAGACCCGCGTACCCGCCGTGGTTCAAAGGGAGGCCGAAGTCATATTCTGGGTTCGAAGGGGAGATAGCCCGTGAGATCGCGGACCGATTGGGGCTGCCTATCAAATGGGTCGTCGAGCCCTTCGCGAGGTCCTTCGCCCCCGGCGAAAAAGACTACGACTTCGATATAAATCAGGTCACTATCACGTCCGAGCGCGAGCAGGAGGTCGACTTCTCCGATCCCTACTTCGAGAACAACCAGGGGGTTCTAGTCTTAGAAGGATCCCGCTTCGCGGAAGCATCCTCGGTCACCGAGCTGTCTCGGGCGGTCCTCGGCGCTCAAAAAAGGTCCACAGCTCTACGGTTCATCACCGCCGTCATTAAGCCCCGCCCCAAAGTGCAACAGTTCAATACGACAGACGATGCGAAAACGGCTCTGAAACAGGGAGAAATCGACGCTCTCGTCACGGACGTGGTCACGGCAGTTTACCTGCGTGATTTCGAGATCTCAGGATCGCTCGTCGTGGGTCAGTACCCGGAACCCGAGTACTTCGGCATGGTATTTGAGGAGGGGAACGCACTTGTGCCCTGCGTCAACCGAGTCTTGCAGGAGATGAAGGACGACGGCACTCTAGTGCGTTTGGAAGAGAAGTTCTTAGAGTCGTATCTGAGCGTTCCGCCGCTCGACTAGCTTCTCGAGGTGAATACGTCTGGGCCGTAAGTCAACCTGGACCGTGTCTGGGGGGAACTAACGGTCGCCTGTGTCTCGAGTCGGCCAACGTCGGTGCGCGTCAACGCACGCCCCCCCAAGGACGAGATAGATTCTCGGTCTGGCAGACGATCTGTAGGGGCGGCTTGACTAATCTTTAATCGCGGCTAATCTTCTCTTATGCCGAAGCAAAGCGCAGCGGTTCAGGACTATCTGAAGGCCATGTACATGCTGTCTATGGATGGGCCGCCTGAAGGGACCGTCTCGACCCAGGCGCTCGCGGAGCGGCTGGGGGTCAGCGCCGCTTCGGCCACGAACATGATCAAGAAGCTCGCGTCGCTGGGCCTTGTGGAGCACTTGAGCTATCGCGGGGCTGCTCTGACCGAACCCGGGCGGAAGATCGCCCTAGAGGTGATCCGTCACCACCGGCTGCTCGAGACCTACCTGGCGGAGGCCCTCGGGGTCCCGTGGGACCGGGTGCACGCGGAGGCAGAGGTTCTGGAGCACGTCCTGTCCGAGGATCTGGAGGACAGGATCGCCGCTCGTCTCGGCAACCCCACAGTGGATCCCCATGGGCACCCGATCCCAGACAAGGACGGGACGATGCCGGCCGTGTCCGGGATGAGGCTGTGGGATGCGAGCGAGGGAGAGCGAGTCTTGGTGGATCGGGTCTCGGACGCCGAGGCGGATGCTTTGCGCTATCTCGCCGAGCTCGGCATCAAGCCCGGTTCCCGGTTGGAGGTCCTGGGGCGCGGTCCGGTGGGGGGGCCGCTGTTCGTACGTATCGACGGAGGAGGAGATGACATGAACGCGCTCTCGAAGGAGATTTCGGAGGTCGTATGGGTGGCTTAGACAGAAGGGCTTTCTTGAGACGAGCGGGTGCCGCCGGCGCCCTCGGCGGAGCAGCGGTGCTGCGCGGCAAGGATCTACTCCTCGCCCAGGAGGACGGCTCTGGGGACCCCCACCACTCCTCTACGGGGGGGCCGACCCACGGCCACGGTCACGGCGCGGTCGGCACGGTGGATCATGCCGGCAACGGGTTCACGCCGCAGGAGCTGCTGACCGAGTTCGACACCGGAGTGGTCTCCAAGGACCGCTCCGGGCGCACGGTGCGCGAGTTCGAGATGGTGACGGTGGACAAAGAGATCGAGGTGGCTCCAGGGGTCTTCTTCCCCGCCTGGACCTATAACGGACGCGTCCCCGGCCCCAGCCTGAGGGCGACCGAGGGGGACCGGGTGCGAGTGAACTTCACCAACGGGAGCGCGCACCCTCACACGATCCACTTCCACGGCATCCACCCGTCGAAGATGGACGGGATCCCCGGCGCGGGCGAGGCCGCACCCGGCGAGACCTTCACGTACGACTTCATCGCGGAGCCCTTCGGGACCCATCTCTATCACTGTCACTCGCTGCCACTCTTGCAGCACATCCACCGGGGTCTCTACGGCGCCTTCATCATCGACCCGAAGAAGGGACGACCGGAAGCCAACGAGATGGTCATGGTCATGAACGCGTTCGACACGAACTTCGACGGCGGAAACGAGGTCTACGCGCTCAACACGGTTGCGTTCGCATACATGAACGAGCCGATCCAGATCGAGCGTGACCGGCTGCAGCGCGTTCACCTGATCAACGTGACCGAGTTCGACCCCATCAACTCGCTCCACCTGCACGCCAATTTCTTCAACCTGTACCGCACCGGGACCAAGCTGGTACCGGACGAGTTCACCGACATCATCTCGATGGGCCAGGCCGAGCGGCACATGCTGGAGTTCAGCTACAAATTCCCGGGAAACTTCATCTTCCACGCCCACATAACCGAGTTCGTTGATCTCGGGTGGCTGAGCTCGTTCGAGGTGAGCTAGATGGCGACGGTATCGACCAGAGCGAGCCGGATGCCGGCCTGGGTGGCGGCCGCGATCCCCATCGGTGCGATAGCGCTTCTCGTCATCGTGTTCCTCGCGCTGAACCCGATCGGGTCTCTCCGGGAGGTTCCTCCGGTGGAGGCGGTCGCGGTCGAACGCACGGTCCTGAACGAGGACGAGATAGTCCTCAATCTTCGTAACGATGGTCCCGATCAGGTGACGATCGCGCAGGTGCTCGTCAACGAGGCCTACAACGACTTCACCATCACCGACGCGACCCTCGGCCGCTTGGAGACAGCCACGGTCACGATTCCCTATCCGTGGGAGGAGGGGCTTCCGGTTGGGATCGCGCTGGTCACCTCGACCGGGGGATTGGTGGAGCACGAGATCGAGGTCGCATCTCTGACTCCGGAGGCAGACGCGAACACGTTCCTCATCTATGGGCTCCTGGGCCTCTACATCGGCGTCATCCCTGTTGCCATAGGGCTCCTGTTTTTCCCGGCGCTGAAGAGGGCCTCAGCCCGGTGGATCGGGTTCTTCCTTGCCCTCACCGTCGGCCTGCTCGCCTTCCTTCTGATCGATACGGTCGCCGAGGGAGTAGAGCTGGCGGGCGAGACGGCGGCCTCACTCGATGGGCTGGCGCTGTTCGGCGTGGGCGCCCTTGGAGTAGTGCTGGGGTTGACTGTCCTAGGCAACACCCTCGATAGGCGCAGATCGACGGCGGAAGGCTCGGGGGTGGCCCTTTCGGGTGCCAGAGGCCTCACCCTCGCGTACCTGATTGCAGCCGGCATCGGGCTTCACAACCTGGGTGAGGGCCTCGCTGTCGGCGCCGCTCTCGCGGCCGGTGAGGTAGCTCTGGGAACGGGGCTCGTCCTCGGCTTCGCCCTCCACAACACTACGGAGGGGCTCGCCATCGTGGCTCCTTTGGGTGGCGATCGGAAGCGGCCGTCGCTGTGGCACTTCGCCGGCTTCGGTGCAGTCGCCGGGCTACCCACCATCCTGGGGGCCTGGGGCGGTGGCTTCGCTTTCTCGCCGGCGTGGGCCGCGGTCGCTTTCGGTATCGCCGCAGGTGCCATTGGACAGGTGATGTGGCAGATCTCCAAGGGAATGAGCAAGAGCACCGGCCTCGCCTCCGGATTAGGGGCCCTCGGCTTCATGGCGGGCCTCGCGATCATGTACGTCACCGGGCTCTTCACCGCTTGACCCACCCCGTCACACCGACGATGAATAGGCTCCCTCGGCTTCGGCATTCGGTCGTCGAGTGGCCTTGCCTGATCTTCGAAGTGGTGGGATCGTCTCGCCATGTCATTGATGGACAGGGTGTTCGCCGGGCTCTATCCGAGGCTTATCAAGTCATCGGAAGAGAAGTGGTTGCGAGCGCACAGAGCTCGGGTCCTCGGGGAAGTGTCGGGTGCGGTCGTGGAGATCGGGGCGGGGTCGGGCCTCAATCTCGAGCACTACACGTCCTCGGTGACGTCACTCGTCCTGACCGAGCCTAATCCTCACCTGATCTCGCGGCTTCGGGAAGCGGCGTCGCGACTCAACCCTGAGGCCGAGATCGTAGAAACCCCGGCGGACTCGCTTCCGGGGCCTGACGGTAGTGCGGACTTCGTGGTGTCGACGCTCGTGTTGTGCAGCGTGCCGGACGTGGCCGGCGTCTTGGGTGAGATCAAGCGCGTGTTGAAGCCCGACGGGGGACTGGTGCTCTTGGAGCACGTACGGGGCGAAGGCCGCGTCGAGAACCTTCAGCGCTATTTAGAACCGATAACGAAGATCGTCGGACGCGGGTGCCATGTCACGAGAGAGACGAGAGCGGAGCTAGAAGCCGCAGGTTTCGATACATCAGAGGTGCAAGACGTATGGGTGGAGCACGAGCCGAAGATCTACGGCCCTCACATCGTGGGGACGGCGAAAACGAGAACCTCGAGTGCGTCTTCCAATAGCGTCTGATCCGGGCTCGAGACAAGAAGAGGGTTCGTCGTCGTGAGCCCGAAGTCGCTCCGGGTCGAGCGCGACGAAGGTGTCTTCTCGATTGTCCTGACCCGCGCCGAGGAATACAACACGATCACGCCGGACCTCCGAGACGAGCTCGCGGCCGCTATCGATGAAGGCGATGCCGACGACGACAGCAAAGTCATTCTCCTGAGGGCAGAGGGTCCGGCCTTCTGCGCGGGCTACGGCCTTGATTGGTCGACCGAGTTGCAAGCGCGCGAGGGGGGGTCGACGGGGCGTGCCTGGGATTCGGCTGCCGATCTTCGCCAGATCTCCACCTTCGTCGATACGTACATGAAGCTCTGGTACGCATGGAAGCCGACCATCGCCGCGGTCCAGGGTTGGTGCATCGCGGGCGGAACCGACATGGTGCTGTGTGCCGACATCATCGTGGCTTCGGAGGACGCCTCTTTCGGGTATCCCCCGGCTCGTTTGTGGGGGACGCCGACGACGGCCATGTGGGTCTATCGCCTCGGGCTCGAACGGGCGAAGCGATATCTCCTCACGGGCGACGAGATAGAGGGAACCAAGGCGGCGGAGATGGGGCTGATCCTCGAAGCCGTTCCCGAGGCCGACCTGCAGGAGCATGCGACGGGCCTCGCGCGCCGCATGGCCCGCTTGCCGACGAACCAGCTCGTGATGCTGAAGCTGTTGTGCAACCAGACGGCCGAGAACATGGGGCTGACTTCGTCTCGTACGCTCGGGTCCCTTTTCGACGGCATCGCCCGGCACACCCAGGAGGGGATCGACTTCGTCTCGCGGGCTCAGGAGGTTGGGTTCCGCGAGGCGGTGCGTGAACGAGACGATCCTTTCGGCGACTACGGATCCCGCAAGGGCGGGTCGTAGCGCCGGGCTTCCCTGTTATTCGACGAGTGCTTCCTCGCGTACGCCGTAGGGATAGAAGAACTCCAGGAAGGGCTCGGGATCGCCCTGCCACTCATAGGCGCGGATTTGGTCCTGGCTCCGCCTGCCGGACAACGCCCGGAAAAGCTCGAAGCGCGTGGCGCGCACGGTCGCGATCGGTTCGCCGCCGCCCGCGACCCGTTCTGTGTCCTCGGTGACGAAGCGCAACGAGGGGCCGCCCGACGCCTGGATCCTGAAATCGATTCCTGCCCGGTAGGTGGAAAACCCAATCGCGACGGGCGCCTCGTCTCGGTCTTTCACGAGGCCCAGCGCGCCGTAGATGTCCTGCTGATGGACGGCGAGGTCGGTCATCAGGACGTGTCCGGCGAAAGGCAGAACGTCTCCAGGCCACGGCACCTCGCCCCGGAGCATCGGTATGATGGCAGCGGTTCCTTCCTCCCACGCGTCGAGCATGTCCTGGAGGGTCCGATCGGGGCGATCGCCGACCTGTCGGCCGGTCCACTCGTTCAGAGCGGCGACTCCTTCTTCGGAACCGATTGCGAAGAAGAATTCTCGAGGAAAGTCCCCCGCGGCGAGGTCCTCGACGGCCCCGCTGTGGTGCGCGATGACGTCGCGGATCGACCAGCCGGGAGTAGCGGGGACCGGACGTTTGAGGTCTCCTTCAGACAGGCTGGAGACGAAGTTCGACAACTCTTTGCGGGTTACATCGTAGACCTCGCCGATGTCAGCCATGGTCCCCAAAGAATAACGCCACCTCGCCGCACGGGACGCCTCTTCCTCTTCCGAGAACTGAGAGATCCAACATCCTCATCCCGTTCGTAACGCAGGAGTAAGGGTGTTCTGGTATTCGACTCGGGAGGACGAAGGATGAAGACGAAAATCTCGGCAGGCATCGCCGCGATCTTGCTAGTTGCCCTCAGTGCCAGCACCGCCGGTGCGCATCTGAGAAGTCACGCAGACGGCAATGATGTCCGAAGTCGACTTGACATCAGGAGCGTCGACCTCTCGAACGGAAGACAGTCGTTCGTGATCGATGTTCGCACCTATGAGCGGTTCGCGTTGAACGATCTCTACTCGGGCATGGGTTTCTTGCTGAAGGTAGACAGTCGGGGAGACAAGCGACATGACTTTATCGTCGACATGAGCACCTACGAGAGCTCGTATCCCTATTGCAACATCTACGATCGCAACGGCTTCAGCCGCGGCGGAGCCGAAGCCGACAAAGACCCCCGAGGCATGACATGCGTCTTCGCCTCTGATCCATTCAACCAGACCAAGCACATCAGGTGGGTCATGACGAGCTCGCACAGTGGGAGGACGGACAGAGCGCCCGACGCCGGCTGGTTCCGGCACTAGACGGCGGGTTGGGCATCACCGTCCCGCCCTAGCTGCTGGTAGTAGGTCCGCCGGGCTGGACGTTTTCGCCGCCTTGGGAAACCTTTTAGGCCTAACGACCGGTAGTGGATCGTGATGGTCGGTCAGGGCGATCTCGGGGAGCGACTCTAGATCGTCCAAAGGCGGGAGGAGACGATTGTGAGAAAGACAAGACGCTTCGTCATCGGCGGCGCGATCTTGGTGAGTGCCCTTGGCGTTCCGAATGCCTCGGCGGGCGAGTCCACTTGCTTCGGTAAAGAAGCCACGATCGTTGGCACTCAAAGGTCCGAGACCCTGCGAGGTACATCCGATAACGACGTAATAGTCGGCAAGGACGGACAAGACAGGATCTATGGACTAGGTGGAAACGACCGCATCTGCGGCAACGGTTTCTACCTCTCCGAAGAAGACACCCACGGGTCTGATTTCCTCTACGGAGGGCCGGGAGCCGACAAGATCGACGGAGGTATTGGCGACGACGGCAGCTACGGCGGCCCAGGCGATGACCTCATCATCGCCAACGGAGGCACGAATGGAGGCTCGGGGTTCTATGCGGGCGACGGCATGCGGGGCGGCCGCGGGGACGATGAACTGATCGGGAGCCGCTTGGGAGACACCTTCTACCCGGGCCCGGGCCGCGACAGTATGAGTGGGCGTCGTTCATTCAAGGGAGACGATGTGGTGTATTACGGCGAAGCAAACGGACCCGTTGTAGTCGACTTGAAGGAGAAGCGGGCGTCGGGCGAGGGCCGTGATCTCATTTTCGACGTCGAAATAGTTTACGGCTCGGCCTTTGCAGACAAGATCTTCGGGACGTTCGAGGACAACGTTTTCGCTGGGGGCCCCGGAAACGACGTTCTCGGGGGCCGTGGCGGGCGTGACAGTCTCAACGGATGGGGTGGCTACGATCGTGTCAACGGCGGGGCTCGACACGACTTCTGCTACAACGCCGAACGGCGCAGGAACTGCGAAGGTCCCTGAGCGACAAACGGACCATTGAGTCGACGTTGACTCTCCACCCCAGGCGTCCTAAGTTGTGATCAGGATCTCGGGTGATCCGCCCGGAGGGGTTTCGTGGGACCTTACCGCCGCAGCTAGTAGTTCGATTCTCATTGCCGTTTCAATTACGTGTCTGACGTTCGCTTCGGTCGTCATGCCGACAGGCCCAGTTGCGGCCGGAGGCGGGTCGGTAGCAGTTGCACCTACTCGGATGGTGTCGTTCGCGTCGAGATGTACCAGAACAACGCTCATGGGACGCTCGATAGGGACGAGTCCGGCGTCATCTACTACCGAGACCACAATTCGACGCGCCAACCTTGTGGCGCGGCGACGGTCCTTTCGGGACGGCGGAGCTCGTGGTGACACCGTTTGCGGAGGTGACGAGGAGGATCACCTCCTCGGGGGAGACGGTCACGACGTGCTGAGGGGGAGAGGTAGTTCAGACGTGCTACTCGGAGGCGCGGGGCGCGACCTGCTGCTCGGCAACGCCCACGGCGATTTCCTCGAAGGCGAAGAGGGGGCCGATCGACTTCGCGGCGGGCGCGGCGAAGACCTCTGAACGGGGGCCCCGGTCGGGACCGATGCGCCGACGCGCGCGACTTCCAGAGGAACTGCGAGACCTAGGCACACGGGTTCGAGGCACCGAGCCTGAAAGCCTCCTGCCGGCGACGACGGCGCCGGCGAGAAGGGGCGCGGACGAGCACATTCTCTTCCGCAAACACACTGTCTTCTTCGCGGACGAGGAATGTCGCCTTTGCTTACACTGCTTGGATGGTCACCCCGCCTGAGCCCTTCCGCGACCTTGATCTCGATCCGAAACGTACCCGCGCTCTCGTGGACGCCGCCGCGGACCTCTTCCAGGAGTATCTCGAGCGCCTTCCATCTTTGCCGATCGATCGCGGCCGCACTATCGGCGAGGTTCGGGAAGCAGTTGTGGTCGACGTTCCCGAGCAAGGGCTCTCGGACCAGGACCTGATCGAATATCTGAGGGGCATCGTCTTTGACAGCGCTATGTACACGGGCCATCCGGGTTTCATGGCCTACATCTCCGGTTCGGGCACGGCCCCGGGAGCAGTCGCCGACTTGATCGCCGCCGCGGTCAACCAGAATGTCGGGGGCTGGCGTCTGGGGCCCGGAGCCACCGAGCTGGAGCTCTATCTGACGGGATGGTTCGCCGAGCAGTTCGGCCTGCCGGAGCAGGCAGGTGGTCTCGTTGCGTCTGGTGGATCCATGGCGAACTTCATCGCGTTGAAGGTGGCGCGCGATCGAGCTCTCGGAATTGAGGCTAGAGAGCGGGGCGTGGTTGACGCGCGCCTGACCGCCTACACGAGCAAGGAAGTCCATTTCGCCACGACGAGGGCCGCCGACATGTTGGGGATGGGCTCGAGCTCGGTGCGTCTGATCGAAACAGACGACAACTTGAAGCTCGACGTCGAAGCAATGGTTCGAAACATCGACGCGGATCTGTCGAATGGATTTCGTCCCTTCGCAGTCATTGCGACGGCGGGAACCGTATCGACGGGCGCCGTAGATCCTTTGCGAGAGATCGCTGCGGTGTGCCGAGAGCGGCAGCTGTGGATGCACATCGACGCGGCGTATGGAGGACCCGCAATCCTTGCTGAGGACCTCCGACCGTTGTTGTCGGGCGTCGAGAGCGCCGACTCGATCGCCTTCGATCCACATAAGTGGATGTACACGCCTCATTCGGGGGGCGTCGTGTTGCTCCGCGATCTGCAATGGCTGGCCGATTCGTTCGCGGCGCACGGCACCTACGTGCACGAGGACAAGGAGCTCACTGGGAGGGGGCTCGACCTCGGGATGATGGGACCTCAGCTATCGCGCAGCTTCTGGGCCCTCAAGATCTTCGTGTCCCTCCTGGCCTTCGGCACCGAGGCCTACGGGAAGCGGATCTCGCATGACGTCAGCCTCGCCCGGTACCTCGCGGATCTCGTTTCCCAGGAGGACGACTTCGAGTTGATGGCGCCGGTGGAGCTATCGATCTGTTGCTTCCGATACGTGCCGCGCGATCTACCTGCGCGCGAGGGGACGGAGGAGTATCTGGACGAGCTAAACGCCCGGCTGATGGCGAGTGTTCAGATGGATGGCCGCGTGTACTACTCGAATGCGGTCATCGGTGACCGGTTCGTGTTGCGATGTTGCATCGTGAACTTCCGCACGGAGGCGCCCCACCTCGATCAGGTCATCGAGGTGACCAGGGCACTGGGCGAGAAGATCGATGCGGAGATGCGTCCCGAAGCGTTGCGAGTCTGAGCCCCCAATCCGACTCCTCCACCAAGCTAGGAGCTCTCTTAGCTAAGCGGACGCGCTCCGCAGCTCGCTTCGAGCGTCACAGGCTATGCGCCCGAATTCCGAGGTCCGAACGTCTTATCCTGTTGGGGTTACGGGGGCGGTGGAGGCAGGGTCGCGTTCTTAAGATCCTCGATCTGACGGTCGAGGTCGTCGAACCGACCTTCCTCGATGGCCAAGAGGGGATCGGGCCTGCCGTCGACGATCGAGCGGAAGAAGTCCCGCCGCTGCTCGTAAGTCACGAGCCGGCTTTTGGCCCAGGGACGCAGGTCGCGCAGTCTGGACGCGAGCACTCCGAACGGTCGGTCGAGAATCGCTTTCACCTCACGCTTGATCCTTTGCGCGAGGGCAGGGCTGGCCCCCGCGGTCGAGATAGCGATTGCGATCGGACCATCCCGCAAGATCGCGGGCAGGATGAAGTTGCAGAGTTTCGGGACGTCGGCGACGTTCACCAAGCGATTCCGCTCCTCGGCCGCGTGGGCGACCCTTCCGTCCAGACCGGAGTCGCCGGTTGCGGCGATCACTAGCCACGCGTCGTCGACGTCGGAGTCCCTGAACTCTCGCGACATCAAGCCGATGCGCCCGCTGCGGGCGAGCTCGGCGATCTCCGTGACGGGCTCGCGGGCGACGACGGTCACGCGGCCCCCGGCCTCGAGAAGGCCATCGACCTTCTCGAGCGCCATCGGGCCGCCGCCCACGACCAGGCACGGTCGGTCGGAGAGGTCGATGCAGGCGAAGTACAGGTTGTTCTCCTCCGGAAGCTCCACCTACGCCTCCCCGACTCCGAGGCCTACGAACCGGACGTTGAAGCGCCGGTCACAGGACTCACAGTAGTAGTCCGAGTCGCCCACCGGCTCGAGCGATTGCTCGGAGCAGTATGGGCAATAGAAGGGAACGGCGCGCATGCTCACAGCTCGGCCTCCGTCTCCCTCGGGCCCGTCGGTTTTCCGAACGAGTGGATGCCGCATTCGTTCTTTCCGAACCCGTCCCAACGCCCGGCGCGCTCGTGCTCTGCCACGTCGACCGGTCTCGTGCAGGGCGAGCACCCGATGGAGGAGTAACCGCGCTCGAACAATGGATGTGTCGGGATGGCGTTGTCGGAGATGTATCCGTCGACGTCGGCGCGCGTCCACCCGGCGAGGGGATGAATCTTGAAGACCTCTCGCCCCGACGGCAGCATCTGCGCCTCGACGATCGGAGTCCCGGCGCGCATCGGGGACTGATCTCGCCGCAGACCCGAGATCCACCCGTCGTAATCCTCTAGAGCCCGCTGTAGTGGCAGAACCTTGTTGATGTGGCAGCACATGTCCGGGTTCTTCTTGTAGAGGCCGATTCCGTGGAGCTCGTTCTGGGCCGCGACCGATCCGTGTTCCCCGCGCAGGATCACAAGGTTGAGGTCCCACTCCTCGACGAGCTCGTCGCGGAAGGCGATGGTCTCGGGGAAATGGAAGCCGGTGTCGAGGAAGAGCACGGGGAGATCGGGCCGGATATTCCTCAGCAGGTGAAGGATCACGAGGCCCGACGCTTGGAACGACGAAGCCACCGCGAGGCGATCGACCGTCTGCGTGGCCCACGTCAGGATCTCCTTGGGGTGAGCGCGGTCGAACTCCTGGTAGTGGCTGTCCGGCGATACGAACGTCGGGTTGTCGAGGCCGACCACGTTGCGGCTCGCCCGGGGGAGGTCCACGGTCATGCGCGCGGCTCCGCCACGATCGCGGCGGGCGGGGGAGCGGTGGCAAGTTCCGGTCGCGCCGCGAACGCGGCGAGTTCCTTATCGTCGAGCCGCGCGACGAACGAGGCGAAAGACTCACGTTCCCTTCTCTTGCTGCGGTACCTCGTGATGAGGGCCTCGACATACGGGCCGAGCTCCGCCGCCGGGACCTTCACACCTTTGACTTTGCGCCCGAAGGCGCGGCCGGCTCCGAGATGTCCCCCGAGATGTACGAGGAAGGCCTCCGTCTTTATCCGTTCCTCGATCTGATTGCCCTTGCGGTCGGCGACGTGGATCACGCTTGTCTCGAGGCATCCCATCAAGCCGATGTCGGCGGTCTGGTAGCGGGCGCAGGAGTTCGGGCATCCATTGACGTTGATCCGGACATCCTCGTCGAAATCCGGGATGGCTCGTTCCAGGTAGCGAAAGAGCTCGACCGCGCGCCCCTTCGTCTCGACGATGGCCAGCTTGCAGAACTCGATACCCGTGCAGGCCATCGTGTTGCGGCGCCACGTGTTCGTCTCTACCGGAAGGTCGAGGACGTCGAGTTCCTCCCCGAGGTCGTCCACGCGCTCCGGCGCGACGTCGGCAATCACAATCTTCTGCTGCGTGGTCGTGCGCAGCGTTCCCGACCCGTAACGACTCGAGAGGCCCGCGATGGCTTTCAGTTGGTGCCCCGATATGCGTCCTGCGCGCGGGGTCAGCCCTGCGTACACGCGACCGTCCTTTTGCGGCCACACGCCGGAGTGATCGCGGTTCGCCACGGCTGAGGATTGCGGTTCGGCGAGGTCCGACAGGGGGTATCCGATCTCCTTCTCGAGCGTCTCGCGGAACTTCTCCGGACCCCAGTCGCGTACGAGGAACTTCAAACGCGCCCGGTTGCGCGCCCTTCGGTAGCCCCAATCGCGAAAGACCGTCGTGACGCCGAGAACTGCATCTACGACCTGGTCGGGGGCCACGAATGCACCTAGGCGTTGGGAGAACATGGGTGTGGTGCTGAGGCCACCACCGACCCACAGATCGAAGCCGGCCTCTCCCGATGAATTGACCGCGCCCACGAGCCCGACGTCGTTGATCTCGTGTTGGGCACATTGGTGCGCGCATCCAGAGATGGAGATCTTGAACTTGCGAGGCAGGTTCGAGAAATCAGGATTGCCTACGAGTCGCTCGTTCACCTCGCGCAACACAGCCGAGGCATCGACGATCTCCGTGGCGTCGATCCCGGCCAGCGGGCACCCGAGGATGTTTCTAGGCGTGTCGCCGCATGCTTCCGTCGTCGACAGGCCGACGTCTTCGAGCCGGCGCCAGATCTCGGGAACGTCTTCGATCCGGATCCAGTGGAGTTGAATGTTCTGGCGATCGGTTACGTCTGCCACGTCTCGTCCGAACGTCGTGGAGATGTTCGCGATCACCTCGAGTTGCTCGGCGGACAGCGCGCCGCCCGGGATCCTGATGCGCAACATGAAGTAGCCGTCGGTCTCCGGCCTCTGGGTGTAGAGGCCGTACCAGCGAAAGCGATTGCGAAGATCAGAAGGCCAGATCGAGCGGAAGCCCTTGTGGGAGTAGACCTCCTCGATCCTCTTGCGGACGCTCAACCCATCCGCCTCGGCCTTCGCCGCCTCGGCCGCGTTCAGCGGCTCTCGGTAGCCGAGTGCCCACTGGCCCTCTGCCCGCGGCCGGGGCTTCTTCGTCTGCGTCACGATCCTCCCGATTGACTGCCCTCTGAAAGAAGGTACTGTATGTACAGGAATATTAGTGCAAAGTCAAAACGGAGAGGGCAGGAGGAGAGGCGCAATGGGACCCGGCGGTTTGGGAAGTGTGGCTCTGGTGGGGGCCGGTCCCGGCGACCCCGAGTTGCTCACGCTCAAGGGCCACAGGCTTCTCGCCGCTGCCGACGCCGTCGTCTACGACCGTCTCGTCGATCCCGCTCTCGTCGACCTCGCCCCGCCGGCAGCGCAGAGGTTCTACGTCGGTAAGGGACGGGAGGTGGCTTCAATCCCCCAAGAACAGGTGCACGAGCTGCTGGCCGACCTTGCACGCCGCGGACTCGACGTCGTCCGCCTGAAGGGAGGGGACCCGTACGTCTTCGGGCGAGGCGGGGAGGAAGTCGACCGACTCTTTTCGGCTGGGATCCCCTTCGACGTCGTGCCGGGGATCAGCTCAGCGACTGCGGTCCCGGCGGCGGCAGGTATCCCGGTCACGGATCGGCGCGCCGCGTCTTCTTATGCGGTCGTCACCGGGCATCTGCATCCGCGCGACCCGCTGTCCTCCGTCGACTGGGCGCAGCTCGCTCTGAGCGTGGACACGATCGTCATCTTGATGGGGATGAGATACCTCGATGACATCTCTAACGAGCTCGTGCGGGCCGGGCGCCCGGCGGACACACCCGCGGCCGTGATCGAGGCGGGCACCACGGCGCGACAAAGGACGGTTTGCGGGACGCTGCGTCATCTCGCCGTCAAGGCGTCGCGTGCCGGGGTCGAGGCGCCCGCCGTCATCGTCGTCGGTGATGTAGTAGCGCTCCGGACCTTTGTGGACGAGAACCTAGCCGCGCTCGATCCCGATGCTCCCCGCATGACCGCGCCCTGAGCGAAAATTTGGAGAACATCGCCCAACGGCTGCGAAGACCGAATCTCTTC
>JALZBR010000410.1 GCA_030863485.1 Actinomycetota bacterium | reverse complement strand
GTCGATGACCACGACCGTGATGTTGTCTTCCCCACCGGCATCGTTCGCCCGTTTGATCAGCTCATCGGCAGCGTCCTGGGGCGCGGCCTGTTCTTTGAGCGCGGTGGCGATCGAGTCGTGATCGATCATCGAGGAGAGGCCGTCCGAGCACAGCATCAAACGATCCCCGGGCTGCACCTCCAACGAGTCCAGGTCGACCTCCACCTCGGCATCCACCCCGAGCGCACGAGTGATGATGCTCCGCTGAGGGTGGTGCTCGGCTTCCTCGGGCTGAAGACGTCCTTCCTTGACCATGCGCGCGACGAGGGTGTGGTCTTCGGTGATCTGCTGCAGGCGACCGTCTCTCAGGAGATAGGCACGTGAATCGCCGACGTGAGCTATGTGAGCACGGTTCTCGTGCAGAAGAACAAGCGTGCAGGTAGTTCCCATGCCGCGAAGGGTGGGATTCGCGTGAGCCTTGTCCCAGATCGCCGAGTTCGCGCTCCGGATGAGGTCCGCAAGCGTTTCGGGATCCTCTGCCGACGCAGTTGCGGACTTGTTCAGGATCACGTCCACGGCCGTGGAGGACGCCACGTCTCCGGCGAGATGCCCCCCCATCCCATCCGCGACCACGAAGAGTGGTTCATCGACGAGGAAGGAGTCTTCGTTGCCTTCGCGTACGCGACCGACGTCGCTTTGCGCTCCGATGGAGAGGTTCATTTGCGCATCTCGATCACAGTCTTACCGATCTTCACCTGGTCACCCCGCTGGAGCTCCGCGGCCGAGGTGAGGCGTTTACGGTTGAGGTACGTGCCGTTAGTCGACCCCAGGTCCTCGACGAGAAAACGATCTCCGCTCGGAAAGATCCGAGCGTGCTTCTGGGAAACGTAGGCATCGTCCAGCACCAATGTGCAGTTCGCGGCCCTGCCGATCGTGAGCTCGTCTCCGAGCTTGAATGTCTTGCCCTTGTGCGCGTCGCCCTCGATGACCGCTGCTCTCGCCGGCGTCTTGGTCTTGCGCGAAGGGGGCCGGGCAGGTGTGGGGGCCGGAGCTCTCTTGCCTCGGGGCTGTCGCGCCGTCGCCGGCCGCAACTCCAAGTAGACCGCGCGGATGGCCCACAGAACGAAGATGTAAAGAACTCCTAAGAAGACGTACTTGAGCAGGTCGAGGACGAGTGTGGGCATGGCTCAGCTCGTTCCACGGATCCTGAAGAGGAGCTCGCTGGTGCCGAACCCGAGCTTGTCGCCGTCCTTCAATTGGTGTTCGGGACCGGTGCGGCCGTTGACGGTCGTGCCATTGGTCGATCCTAGGTCTACGACGGTCCAGTTCTCGTCATTGCGTCGTAGCTCGGCGTGCCGCCGACTCACGTTCGGGTCGGAGAGGACGACGTCGTTCGTGGACTGTCGTCCGATGACGATCGGCGACCGGGTGACCGCAATCCTCTCGGCCTCCCGCCCGTCCTCGTCGAGCACGATCAGCTCCGCCGGCGGGGTCGCCAGGCCCATCCTGTTGGCCGTGTCCAAGGAGATGGCTCCCGTGGACTGGGGGTCGTCCGACGAGGGCCTTCTCGTCGAGACGTTGGGGCGTGGGCCACTTGGGTCGGCCGTGAGCGATGCCTCCACGCGGAACTCCCCCTTGCCCATGTTCTGGTTCTCGTGGAAAGAGATCCGAGGCATCCCCATCAGGTTCCACCGGTCGTGCTTGGCCTGATCGATGACGAGCTCCGAGAACTCCCGTTGGAGCTGTGCCTCCATGCCCGTGAAGCGTTCGTGGTCCTCGGGTCCCATGAAGATGCGGAACTCGTTGGGGGCATAGGTCCGGTTGACCGAGACCGTTCTCCCCTCCTCCATCTCCCGCAGGATGCGACGGCCGACCTCCACTGGCTGCAGGCCGGAACGGAACACCTTGGCGAAGAAACCCTCCACCATTCCCTCCAGGCGCCGCTCGATACTTCGGGCGACTTTCATAAGCCAGGATTATGCCCGCCCCAGGGCCTCCAACCCCCTGCTAGCCTTTTCTTTCCCCCTGCGCTCTGCGAGGCCGGGGGCCCCAGGGCGAGTGGTGGAACGGCAGACACGCTGGCTTCAGGTGCCAGTGCGCGAAAGCGTGTGGGGGTTCAAATCCCCCCTCGCCCACACATTGTTCATCCCCTGGTCTCGCCGCCTACGAAATGCGCGTAGGTCCTTGTCGATTCGACGACGTTCGTCGATGCTGACCCCCGACAGGTAGCGATTGAGGAGGTCGCATGAATAGACGTTTGTTGCTCGTCCTGCTGAGTGCTTTGCTCATTCTCGGCGCCGCTTGTGGCGGAGGAGATGAGGAAGAAGGCGGGGACACCGGTGGTGACAGCGCCTCCGAGAAGAGCGAAACCCCCGAAACGGAAGAGACGGAGGCCGAAGAGGGCGCAGGCGGCACGGTGACGATCGAGGGCGTCGACTTCGCCTTCAAGACGCCTGGAAGTGTCGCCGCCGGCGAGACCGAGATCACGTTCGAGAACAACGGCAAGGAGCCGCACCAGCTCATCATGGCTCTGCTGAAGGAGGGCGCTCCGCCTATCGAGGAGCTCGTCAAGCTGCCGCAGAAGGAAGCCCAGAAGTTCCTTGCGGAGGACATCAGCGGCGAGGCCGCCAAGCCGATCCCGCCGGGCAAGTCGACGTCGTTCACGGCGGAGCTCAAGCCGGGGACCTACGGGATGGTCTGCTTCGTAGAGAGCAAGGGGAAGCCTCATGCTTTCCTCGGCATGGTGAACTCGTTCACCGTCGAGTAGAGATCGACTACAAAAGGGGGCGCCGAAGGGCGCCCCCTTCTTTCGTGCGGAATTTCGGACGCTAGCTTTTAAAGCGTCGACCGCTAAGCGGGCTAGCGCGGTCGAGTCAATAGGTGCATCCGCTGAACGGCGCCTGTCTCGGCGTCTTCTGGCCGCCCCGCCACCACGATAGGATCAGCGGTTGCGGACACTTCAGACGGTCCCGTCGCGTATCGATCTGGAAGTGCAGGTGGGCGTTCGTGGCCGATCCGCTGCTGCCGGTTCTCATAACGGGCTCTCCTGCGTGCAGTCGCTCGTTTGCTCGCACCAACGCCGCCGAGCCGTGGCAGTAGGTGTAGCGAAAACCGTCGAAGCCGTCGATGACGATCCCGATGCCGCATGCGCCGGAATGAAGGACAGCAACCACCCGCCCCGCCTGGACGCTGTACGCACGCGTCCCCGTCGGAAGGTTGAGGTCCCAGGAGGGGTGATCGTGGTGCGGCCGGGTGATGTTCTCCCGATTGAGCCAGTGCCGGGCAACGGGTAGACGGTAGGGCTCTACGCCCGGCTTGTCCCAGACGGATTCTGCGCCGGCCGAAGGTAGCCCGGCCAGGAAGAAAAAGGCCGCAAGCGCGAGAAATGTTGGACGTCCCCCCGTCCGCCGTGTCTTGTTCGCGCTGTGCATCCGGGGCACGCTAGACGCACCGGAAGGCCAACGCAACCTTTCGCGGGCGACCCGGCGCTCTTAGGATGCGGCGATGCGAGTCTCCCAGACTCACCGCCCCCTGCCGCACCTGCTCCTGATAGCGAGCGTCCTGATCGCTTTGCTGCAGGTGGGCCCTACCGCTTCCGCGGCTCCGGCGAGGTGTCTTGGCAAGCGGGCCACGATTGTCGGCAGCGCGGCAAGCGAGCGCATCGAGGGAACGAACGGTGACGACGTCATCGCTGCCCGGGAAGGATCCGACTACGTTCTCGGCAAAGGCGGTCACGACCTGATCTGCGGAGGCACCGGCGACGACCACCTCGAGGCCGGTGCCGGTCACGATCGGTTGAGGGGCAATGGAGGAACCGACCTCTTCGTGGGAGGGCGCGGGACCCGCAAGCTGATAGGCGACTCAGGCAACGACACCTTCTTTCCGTCGGGTGGCGTGGGCGGCCGGATCGCGGGCGGGCGGGGCCGGGACTGGCTGGCCTTCACCGACCGCGCCTGTCCGGGTGGCATCCGGGTCGACCTGGCGGACGGCAGGGTGGGCTACCCGGGGTGCCGTCGCGGCTGGAGCCGGGGGCGATGGCGGGTCCGAGGGATCGAGAGAGTGGACGGCAGTCAGAACGACGACGTCTTCATCGGATCGCGGGAGCCCAATCAGCTGCTCGGACAGGGTGGCTCCGACAAGCTGCTGGGAAAAGCCCGCGACGATCTCGTCGACGGTGGACTTGGTTGGGATCGAGGCCGGGGCGGTACGGGGGCCGATCGCTGCATATCGTTGGAGGTGCAGAGATCCTGCTGATCCGCTAGTGGGTCTAAGGCAGGGCCGGGAACCAAAAAAGGGCGCCGAAGCGCCCTTTGGTCAACTCTGAGGGTTCTAGATCGAGCGGACGAGATCTCTCTCGCGCGGGTCGCACTCGAGCATGGAGGCGTATGCGAGGGCCTCGGTGGCGACCGCGTAGTGAGCGACGATGTCGCCGTCGAGCGTTACCGCCCAGCTGCAAGCCGTTTCCTTCAGAACTCGGACGTCCGGCATAGCTTCCTCCCCAACCCGAGGGGCCGGTTCTTCGGCCCTATGAATCATCATCGGCTCTCGCGAACCCACCCTGAATACGCATTTCTACGCATCTTTTGGCCCCGCGCATGCTCGTGCAGTGGCCTCCGTCACAGGTGTTCGCACACGCTTGGAGGGCCGGGTTGGTCTAGGGACGTTGCAGGAGTACGATTCTCGCCACCCGATGTGGAGGAGAGCACTTGGCTGCAAGACGTAGACATACGCTGGCGGAGGTCCTGGGACCTCTCGAGGCCGAGGTGATGGAGGTCACGTGGGACCGCGGCGAGGTAACGGTCCGCGACGTGCACGAGGCCTTGAACGACTCCCGATCGGTCGCCTACACAACCGTCATGACGACGATGGGCCGCCTGGCCGACAAGGGCCTCCTCAAACGAGTCGAAGACCAGCGGGCGCACCGCTTCACACCCCTTCTCACGCGAGAGCAGTATGCGGACTCGACTGTCAAGTCGGTCGTCGACTGGCTGGTCAGTCAGTTCCGTGATCCCGCCGTGGCTTACTTCCTGGATCGGGTCGAAGAGGAGGATGAGAAGGTCGTCGAAGCCTTGAAGGAGGCAATCGACCAGCGCCGGAGGACGCAGGGATGACCCCTTCGGGGCCGATGATCCTGGCCCTGGAGACGGACTCGGCCTGGGTCGTCATCCTGGCCGTCTCTCTGGTCACCCTGGTGATCGTCGGCATCCTGCGACGCATGATCGGTCGGCCGGGGGGCTTCGCCTCCGGAGCCCTGCTTGCTCTTCCCCTCGTATTGCCTCTCGTCGCCGCCTTCGCCTATCAGCAGGCGGTGCTTCCCGAGATCGCAGTGCTTCAGCCCGCCGGGTCCGCCTTGTCTCCCAAATCCGAGAACCTGCTCCATCTGCTCCTGGTTGCAGACGACAGCGGGAAGGGATTCACTCCCTACGCGCTCGCCGGCTCCGCCGGACCGTGGGTCGTTCTCTTCGGGGCGATGTTCAGCTCGTTCATGCTGCTTCGTCGTTTCGCCGGGCAGCTTCTCCTTCGTCGACTCGTCTCCCGGTCGACCGCTCCCCAGCCGGGCGAGTCCCCGGACGTGACGGTCATAACCGAGCGACTCTCGAAGCAGGTGGGCCTGAGGTCTCTTCCCGAGGTCTTGTTCCTCCCCGCCGGCTCCCTTGGTGCTTTTGCGACGGGCGGACGGCGTCCCAAGATCCTGCTGTCGCGTGAGCTCGTGAAGTCCCTCGACGAGGCCGAGCTAGAGGCGGTCATTGCTCACGAGGTCGCTCACGTGAGATCTCGTGACGTCCAGTTGGTGGCCGCGGCCGGTTTCCTACGAGACGTCGTTGCATGGAACCCGTTTGCCCACATCGCTTATCGAAAGCTCACCAGGAACCGCGAGTTCGAGGCGGATCGTCGAGCAGCGGAGCTCACCCGTGATCCTCTCGCGGTTGCGTCTGGGCTCGTCAAGATGTGTGAGCTCATGAAGCAGCGGCGTTTTGGCCGTCGGCACGCCCTGGCGTTCCTTCGTCCGGGTGCTCGCATCAGAGGGCGAGTGTCGGCTCTCTTGGATCTCTCCGACGGAGGCGCTCCGGCGCTCCGTTCCTATCCGGGGACGCCCTATGCGATCGCCGTGCTCCTCGCCGTCGTCCTGGGCCTGCAGGTCGCTGCTCGCTTGACGAGCAACGAGGGGGCCCTGGCGATCATGTTCGGCTCACCCGCCTCGGCGGCCGAGCGCTGGACGGGAGTGGGGGCTGTCGACACTCCTCGCGGCCAGGCAACCAAGCAAGGCAAGATCGTCTCCGGCAACGGGAGAGGTGCACATTCGAGGCCGGATGCCCGGACCCCGTTCTCTCGTCCGGTCTCAATAAGGAAGCCCCAGTTCTCCCAGTGGAAGAGGCAGATGCGGCTGGCCGCAGAGCGCAGGGGGGTGAACCCGCTGTTGTTCTCGCGCAGCACGGATGACTACGAGGCCGTCCCGCTCCTTCCCGACGCCACCGGCGGGGTCGGTTTGTACCGAATCCGCCAACTCCAGTAACCTTCTCGGTCGTCCGGGAAAATCATTGTTGCCAGGCGACTCCCGCTGCATTAGGGTTGCTCAACGACACTTGTAGTAGGGGGAGACTCGTTGAGCCAGATACCCAGTGAGGTTGCAGAGGGCATAGCCGGACCTGCGCCCGCGGGCGCAGCGGTAAAGGTAAAGGGCCGAAGCCCCGGGCAGATCTTCTGGGCTCGCTTCCGTCAAGACAAGCTCGCGATCGTCGGCGGGATCTTCGTCATCCTCCTGATCGCACTCGCTTTTCTAGCGCCCGTGATCACCAACATCTGGGCGCACGATCCGAACGACATCTCCCATCTGCACGAGCAAACGAACGAGTTCGGCAACCCGAGGGGGCCGAACGAGGACTTCATCTGGGGGGCGGACCGCAACGGTCGCGATGTCTTTGCACGAGTCATCCACGGAACGCGCACCTCGCTGATCATTGCTCTCGTAGCCACGGCGATCTCGGTCGCGATCGGTGTGGTGCTCGGCATCATGGCCGGTTACTTCGGCGGCGCGATCGATACCTTCATCTCTCGTCTAATCGACCTCATCTTGTCGGTTCCCCTTCTCTTCTTTGCCGTGGGCATTGCGGCCGTGTGCGGATCGACGAAACAAGGTTGCTTTGGAGGTGTCCTCAAACCGGGGCTTTTCTTGGTCATCGTCATCGTTGCCTTGTTCTCCTGGCCCTACATCGCGCGCATCGTTCGGGGTAACACGCTGTCGATCCGCGAGAAGGAGTTCATCGAGGC
>JALZBR010000432.1 GCA_030863485.1 Actinomycetota bacterium | reverse complement strand
GGGGTGCAGCTACCGGACGCGCGTTCTTGGTTCTTGCCGCGTACGGTGTCCGTCGCCTGGCACATGCTCAGCGTCACTGCGCAGTCGTGTGACTCGGGCAGGATGGCTACAGCTCTCTTGAAACGCGAGCGGAGCCGAGGGAACGTAATGCGTCCTCACCCCAAGACGAGGCGGAATCCACTAGGGGCGGGGAGAGCCCGGCCCCTACCCGATCTGTCCGGACTTGCTCATGTGGCGCTCCCTCCTCCACCTCCAACCCCCGAGAGCCGCTTGGCCCACGGTGAGCCGGTCACTGTCGATGTCCGCGGCTACAGTCCCAACACGAAGTTGCCACCGCGGAGGGCAGCCCCCTCGCCGGCTACGTGTTTCCGCGACTTGGTCCCGCTTCAACTCACGCCGGGTGCGCCCAAGCGCTGTAGGAGCAGGAACTTCAGCGAAGCTCGCCCCTCGCGACTGGGGGCATCGACCTTTGCGACGAGGACGGCCACATCAGCGCTCGCTGCTAGACGTGGGTGGAGTCGTTGGGCGTCAGCAGGGTGGGGGGTGGGACCTGCACCGTCCCGGCCAGAGCCCGTTCGAAGCAGGGTGGGCACAGTTCGTGTCCCTCGAGCCGCCGGATGCGCGTCTCCATGGTCGGTTCTCCGCAGAACGCACAGTCCACCGAGGCGTGGATGCGTGCCCGCCGCGGCGGCTCCACCTCGACCTCCCGGACCTCATAGAGCTGTTCGAGGGGGGTGGCGAGAATCTGCTGGCACTGCGCCCGATGCAGTGGCGCGAAGCGCTGCCGTTCCTCGGGCGTGGCCGTGCCGGCACGCACCTTGGCGAACAGCTCTTCCCATTCGGGGTCGCGCGGCCCCCACCCTCCGGGGCGGGTGCTGACCCGGATGGCGCGACCGTCGGAGCGGCGCACGAAGGTGTAGGCGTTCTTGCCATGGTCGAGATGGATGAGGTTGCCCTTGCCGAACGTGCACCCCGTCATGAACTGGATGGCGTCCACTCCGCACATGTCAGTCTCGACGAGGGCCACGACCTCTTCATCCGGGGCGTGGGGTCCGACCTGCTCGAGGGCGACCTCCGCGGCCCGGATGCCCAGGGCGAGCCCCGGACACATGTGGCCGTGGAAGGCGACGACCTGCTGGACGGTCTGCTGGTCGGGCATAGCTGGTCTCCTTCATTTTCCTGGGGAAGCTTGCCGGGTATCGGCCACCCCACGAGATCGGTCTGCCGCCCACTGGGCAGTCGGGGGCGGCGAAGAGAAGGGGTCCGCCGGAGGGCGAATCAAACCGCTTCGAGCAGCTCGTTGAGCCTCGGTGCCGCGGGAGATTCCTTCCTCGCCCGCTCGGAGATCCCGAGGTACTCGCTCACCAGCCGGGAGGGTAGGCCTGTCGCGGCCCCGATCTCCTGCGTGCTCAGGCCCTCCGCATGCAGAGCCGCCACCCTGCTGAAGTCCACGAGGTCGCGTCGCACCGCCTCCTCACCTGATCCCACGAGGTCGGTGATCTCGTCGGTGGTTCTCCCCCAGAGGTAGAGCCGCACTACCTCCGCCCGACTGGAGACATCTCCGGCGACCTGGCGGCTCTGACCTCGTGTCGGAACGACCTCGCCCCTCTTTCTGAACTCCGACAGGTCCCGTTTCACCGTCGCGAGGGAGGAGCAGGTGAGGTAGGCCAAGTCCTCGAGTGTGAGCAGGCCGCCCTGCTCCTGGGCTTGTCGCGCCAGGCGGACGAGACGGCACTGCCGCATCGCCCACAGCCCCTGCTCCTGGAGCGCGGCGAGGTCTTCGGGTGCGGTGAGCTCAAGCTGGACCTGGACTTTGCGGCAGGCAACGAGTGGCTTGCCCGCCGGCTCGTCGGCTGCGACGGCGAGGAAGCAGAACTCGCCGGGGCCGACCGGACCCTGCCCATACTCGGCAAAGTAGCCTGCCAGACGGTCGTAACAGTCCTTGGCGATGCAGGGCGGCAGCTGGAAGTCTTCGGCGATCCTCGTGACGATCGCCCACTCGGTGTCCTTCGCGGCAAGCCGCTCTGTGCCCGCCATGCCAGACCAACTCCTGTACTGGATCCGGTTTCCCAATGAGCGGCAACGTCATGCCGTGCCACACACTAAAGGTATCGCCGGACGTTACTTTACGTAAGTGGGGCAAGCACTGAGTCGCAGAAGTGGGATCGTGGCCGCGCTTCGTGCGCCGCCAAGCTCGAGAGGCCTGCGCCGGGCTGCTGGTCGAAGAGAGGGGATCGCAGGCGGGACCGGGGTTGACCCGTTGGGAGCGCTGAAACTCGGAGTCCGGCAGGGCTGCGCTCCTTTCCGACTCGAGCCCGGCGCCTCTCATGTTGTAGGCGGAGGTGTGTCCTGCTCGGCTTCATCCGCCTCGAGGTAGCCCTTTAGGGCCCGGAGATCGGTGGTGTTGCGCCTCCTGATCATCCCTCGGAGCAGGGGCTCGGCGACGGTGGCCGCGCATTCGACGTCAGCGATGCGCTGGACCTTGGTCCGGTCGGTCTCCTGCTGGAACAGGTAGGTGACGAGCACCCGCATTGGGCCGGAGGTTCCCCGGAACTGGACACGGCGCCGGGGCTCCACCTCGACGACCTCCACTTCCATAGGGACGCCCTTCCCGATGGGCGTGCGGAGCATCCAGGTGCACCTGCCACCGACGCTGACCGGGCCCTCCGCCCCCGTCTGCACTGAAGTCACATAACCGTGCCACCGCGCGTGGTTCGACGGATCGCTCACCAACTCGAAGACCTCTTTGGTACTCCGATTGACGGTGATGCTGCTCTCGACGTGAATCATCCTGTCCTCCGTATAGGTCCGAAACGTGCGCAGGGGCGATGCTTCTCCGGCTCTCCTACCTCTCCGTCTATGCGAGGTTCCGTGTAGTCGCAAAACTGCCAAGGGGCCCATGCGTCGCCGTTGAAGGGGCCCACGCGTCGCGTTGATCATGAACTGTCTGAGGCCAGCCCGCAACCAGCGCAGCCGCGGCCAGGCGACCCGGAGGAAGGAGTATTGGCTCATTTGAGCCTATTGACGCCTTGCACATACCGAACGACGGTAGCTGTGTTCGCTTTTGCGACCGCCGGGGAGGAGATTCCGGACAGGACGAGGAACCGTCACCTCAAAGCGATGTCCTCGCCTCGGAAGTTGTTGGATAGCCCGATTAAGAGCCCCGGTCCGGTCCCGCATTGGGACTGGGGACCTGAAGCTTGAAATCGTTATGGCTACTGTCGGGAGGGCGACTGGTTGGACATTGACGTTGAGAAGTTGGCTCAGGGCGTGGGGTTAACCGAGGAGGCCCTGCGCCGTATCATCGATCAACTCGGACCTTGGCAGCGCTGGGTATTGCAGCGTCTGATGACACATTCCGATGCCGGCCCGTGGCCCCCATGGGTCAGTATCACGGAGCTAGCAAGGGAATATCCCGGCGAGGGCTCTGGAAGGCCGTCGGTCGACGCGATACGACGGGCGTGTAGTCGGCTCGAGAGGCGTGGCCTCGTCGAGACCAGCCAATGCTGGATCGAGGGCGGAGAATCGCGTAAGCATCCGCTGAGACTCCGAAGAGAGGCCACGGTGAGGAGACGCCATCTTTGCGTCCGCCTTCCCCTCTGTCCTGAACAGCGTCAACGCTGGGAGGAGCGCGGTCCACGGCCAGAAAACTGAGTGGAAGCGGGGGCAGAAGCCCCCCTAGGGACACGCGAGGCGACGGGCTTGACCGGTTCATCCGGATCGGGTGATTCGTGAGGTCCATGCTACCGGAACGCCAAGAGAAGCGTGTACGTGTCCTCATTGGTCGGCGTAGAGGAAGCGACAACCTGGGGCATCAGGGGCCCGGGCACCGCTCGGCAGATGGGCTCATTAGAGCCCATTGACGGTTTGCCCGGGCGGGAGGACGTTTGGAGGTGACGTCAGGAGCAGCGTTCCTACGAGGCGCGGCTCTATTTTGTCGAGACCTACTGGAACAGTGCGAACGCGCGGAAGTTCGATGTGACGGTCGAAGGCGGGCTCGTTGTCGACGACTACGACATCTACGCCGAAGTCGGTCGAGACAAAGCGGTGATGAAATCCTTCGTCGTGTCAGCGGATAACCGCGGTGATGCTACTGGATCACGGGAAGCCTTAACGCCCCCAAAAACCAAGAGTCACCTGAGACCCAGCACGGCCATGCCAATCCGCAACCATTCCCGCAAGGAGGAGACTCGTGAAACGAGACGTCGCGAGCGACAAGAGGGCGTCGAGAACGAAAATCATGGCGGGCGCCGTCGCCGTAGGCCTTGTTCTCGTGGCAGGTCTGGCCTATGCCAGCAACCATCCGATCGGCCCGTCGGGGATCATCATGAACCACCTCGGCGCCGGCGCGTTCGTGGAATCTCTGCCATTCAAGGCGAAGCCCAACAAGCTGGCTGAGATCAAGATCAAAGAGCCCGTGAAGTTCTTCCACGTCACGCTCGAGTTCCCCGAGCAGGGACACAGCGGATGGCACACCCACCCCGGGCCTGTCATCTTCACGGTCCGGCCTGGCTCCGCGCCCGTAGCCGTGTTCGATGAAGCATGCAATCGCGAGGTCGTCTACACGGCCGGGCAGTCCTTCATCGACTCGGGGGAACTGCATCTCTACAAGTCCAATGGGGGAGGGAGCATCAAGTTGGCCGCGGTCGCCGTCCTCCCAGCGGACTGGCAAGGGGCGCCGTTCGCGGCGCAGCCAGCCCCGAGC
>JALZBR010000342.1 GCA_030863485.1 Actinomycetota bacterium | reverse complement strand
CGACGACGACTGTGGGTCCGGCAGCGCCACCTACTTTTACCGGGACGGACCTGCGCAGTACTGGTACGTGCACACCAGCGCGAACAAGGCTTACAACAACTGCCATGTATGGACCACGACAGTTACGAGCGAAGTCGTCAACTCCGGCTACTGGTATTTGCCGGTATCCGATAGCTACACCGGGGACTATCGCGTTTGGGCTTATATAGCGTGCGAGAAAACCTCAAATCACTTTGGAGCGAGGGATGCGAGATACCACCGCTACCGTCACGGGACTACCGGCGGAATTACGGAAACGTACCACCTTAACCAAAAGAGCACGGTGGATAACTGCACGACCGATTCAGTTCAGAAGAACATTACAGCGCTGGGAGACGGTTCGGGCTACGACCACTTCGCCAAAGGCGGTTACATGCGGCTCGTGGATCGGAGCTTTTACTGCTGTGAAAACATCAGCTGGGACATGATCGACTACAGCGTGAGGCACTGAGGATGCGTCCTAGCGAGCGAACGGATTGATGAAAATCATGATCCGCGCGAGTCGAGGGGGCAGCGTTTTGCTGCTGGTTTCTGTTGCTTGCCTCGCGGCGCTCTTGGGGCTTTTCTGGCCGCTCCGAGCTGGAGCGGCTGTCGGACTAAACGCGAATCTTCCTGCGCCTGGTCCCGTCCTGGCCGAGGTCAATCAGCAAGCACCTTTCAAAGTTCGGGAACCGCGGTACGTGCCGCCGGGTATGACGCTTCTTCTCGTGAACTGGAGCCAGCCCGCACCCGATGAGAAGGCTCACTCGGTGGGTCTCTATTACTCCGCCGCGGACGGACGGCGGTTCCACATCTGGCAGACCAACAACTCAAGACTGGCAGAGCTGGGCAAGGACGTTATGGCAGCGGGTACGAGCGAAACCATCGAGGGTCGACAGTGGAAGTCACTGGAGCTTCCCGAGCAAGGGTTGCACGTACTTAACCGTTACTTCCCAGATGGGATAACGCTGTCCCTCGATGGGAACATTGAGTGGGGTGAGCTTCGGCGGGTAGCGGCGTCGATTCCCGACTAGAGCCTCGTATGCAAAGGTGTTGCGGGAGCCGCTTCGCACAGGATGCATGATAAGAGCGGCAAACCATCCATCGCACTGTTTCGCGCCCGTCGAATTCTTCTGATCGGCGCGGTCGCCGTGCTGTCGTTCGGAGGAGTTGTGTTATGGCGCGCGATGACGCAGCCATGTGTGAAGCTCGGCGCAGCTCAGACCTTGCCCGACAATTCGGTTACAAAATTCGATTGCGTGCCCGTATACGTTGTTCATACCGACGACTTTTTCCTTGTACATCTCGGTCTTAGCACGCATCTCCCCGATGAGCCAATCGAGTGGGACTCCGAGAAGCGACTTTTCGTTTCCCCCTACCACGGGGAGGCATTCGACATCCGCGGCGACGTAGTGAGGGGTCCCGCGAACGGGCCACTCATCAGGTGCCCGTTCGAACTGCGAAGGGACGTACTTTGGCTAGATGTTCCACCAGAGTTGCCTGACGAGAAGATTGGTGACTACTGCCGTCGCTGGACCAGGTCGTTGAGCCGCCGGGGGTTTCCATAGCGCTTCACCCACGTTGTGCTCGTTCACCACGTTGTGCTCGTGGGGACGAACAGCGCTGATCGACAGAGAGCGCTTGCGCCCGGCTCGAGCAGCTTCCGCCGAGCTGAACGAGGCGGCCACCGCAGGTAGGCACGTGCGGAGCAGTTCCAGATCGCACGCGGCGTCCGCGCAACGTGGGTTCGTCTGTCGCGGCGATCTTCGAGGCCAGCACGTAATCGTCGTCACCGATCGACTTGAGGCCGACGATGCGGCCGATGGGGCGGTGGGACAGGTACTCGGCCACGATGGCCACTGACCGCTGCTTCATGTGCACCTCCTGTTGCTCGGCGGCTTTCCGAGCCGGAAGCACAAGCGCCGTCCCTAGTCGACGAGATCAACCGTTGCCGAAGGTGAGCGAGGATCCATGGACGCGCAGCGTGCGGTTGACGGAGGAGCGGACGGCGCTAGAAGGAAAGACTTAGCCGCCGAGCCGAGGTGTGAACCGGAGTAGCGGTTAGCTCAGAGCGTCCCGCAGCACGCTGAGGTCATCGGCCGCCTGATCGAGAATCGCCAAAGCGCACTGGGGGCAGTAGTTCTTGGATCCACTCGTCACCGGGTCCTTGATCACCAGGCAGACTGTCCCTCGCTCGATCGAATGGCGCTTGCGGTCCCTGTGACAAACGCGCTTCCGCTGAGCCGTCTCGACCGTGCAAGCGACAAGAACGCGACGAACTTGCGGCATCATTTCTCTCCGTTGAGGGCGCTTCGAATCTTCTCCCGGACCTCGTCACCCAACTCGTCCAGGGCGTTCAAGGCGGTTTCGGTCTGCTCAACCGTCAGCGTGCCTCGGGACCCAGAGGCGACGCCTAGGTGTGCATTGATCTGTTTCTGCAACAGTCGGGTGACGGCCTGAACATTCGGGATGCTTCCCCGTACCAAGGTCGTGCGCGACACCTCTCGCCCAGCGCGGCCCAGGTCCAGGTCGCTCATGACGCGGGCTGCGACGGAGTTCGTGCGCTCAGCGAGACGCGTTCGTGCAGCCTGTCGCCGCCTTTGTGGGGAGACCGGGATTGGCTGCGGGTCTTCAACTTCCGACGCGTCGCGACGATTGCGCAATTGGTCCCTCAACTGCTCACGGGAAACGAGGTCACCCACAGTCAGGCCTCCGGCAACGGGACGAGCGAGAATCTCATCGAGCACCCGGTCATCTTCGGGGTCCAAGTACTCGGCATCGATGAAATGACTGATGATCTCGTCGTCGACAAGCATGCCGCCGTCGAACCTGCGCGGACGCCCCTCGCCATCGCCCTCAGCGTTCTCATCGTCGGGCTCGCCACGAAGCCACGACTGAACCAATTCTTGATCGTCAAGGTCTAGCTCCCGGAACTCGTCCCAGCGTGCCTCGTTGTTCAACCCGACGTGCGAGACGACGAAGGCCTTGTTGTCGGGGTGGTCCGGATCACTCTGCACGACCACCCGCATCACGCGTCCAACGAATTGGATGTACGGGGCAAGACTCCGGAACGGTCGAAAGATTGCAGCGATGCTGAGGCGCGGATGGTCAAATCCCTCGCCCAGCATTTGAACCTGCACGATGCAGTCGAGTTGGCCGAGTCGTAAGCGCTCGAGAACGGCCTCCTGCTCGTCGGAATCCATATCGCTATGGATCTCGGCCGCTCGATATCCGCACTCCTCATAGATCGCCCGCACTTGCCGGGCGTGGTCGACCGAGCACGCCGCCGCAATGATCTGGTGAGGAAGGCCCGTTTCGGCACGCATCGCCTCGCAGCGATTGATGCTCGCTTCGGCGATGTGCCGGTTGCACTCGGGAGATAACGCTACGCCGCGGCGGAACCATTGTTCCTCCCTAAGCGCGAGGACCTCCTCGAGGCTGTGGCGACGCGTGTCGCCTCGGAAGTTGAAGTAGAGCTCCCGCGGAGCCACGGAGCGGGAGCGAACTTGTTTGATGAATCCGTTCACCATGGCTCGGGCAAACGAATACCGATAAATCACGTCCCCCTGCAGTGGCTGCTGGTCCGAGCGAAACGGAGTTGCCGTCACGCTCACGACCTTTGCGTTCGGAAAACGTCTAAAGACCTTCTGCCAGCTAGCCGCGGCAGCATGGTGGCCCTCGTCCACGAGGATCATGTCGAAGAAGTCTGGGGGGAATTGAGGAAGCCATCTATCGGCCTGGCTCGCGAGTTGCTGGATATTCGTTACGACGAACTGGCTCTCAATGCAGTCGTGGATGTTCGCGGCTGGTCCGTCGAGGACGGCCGTCCAAGGACCGGCTGTGAAATCCGAGAGGACACGGGTGCGGGCCCAGAAGCACTCTCGACTCGCGATATCGAGGGCTTCCGTAACACCTTTCCTGATCGTCAGGTTCGGCGTGATGACGAGCACACGACCACGCGCGATTCCGAATGGAAGCGTCGCCATAATGCCGGTCTTCCCACACCCGACTGGAATCACGATGATGGACGGCTCGCTCGATGTAGCGAAGTGCTCCCTCACCGCGCGGTGTGCCTCGCGCTGCGGTTCTCGCAAGAGGTCGTTCGCCTCTATGATGGCGTTGGCGGTGACAAAGATCTCCCCACCCTCACTAACCGCCTCGGCAGCACGCCGATATTCGAGCCGAAAGGGCTCAAGGTCCGACCGGCGGTAGTACCGATAACCGTTCTCCGGTCTACGCACCGCCGTGAGCCGACCCTCCCGGTCCCAGCGCCGCAGCGTTTGGGCCGACACGCCGATGTAGTCGGCGGCCTCGCTTACCTGTAGGAACTCCGGCTGAGCTGGCTCTTGAGCCTCATCATCCATATTTCTACCTTACAGGTTTGATTAGCCTTGTCCAGCATTGTT
>JALZBR010000331.1 GCA_030863485.1 Actinomycetota bacterium | reverse complement strand
AGCCAAGGGTCATCGGCTAGCCCGAGCGCTCCTCAACAAGCGTGATGAGGCCACCAATGGGTGCCGGGACGGGACTGCATGAGTCCCCCCAAAGAATCGCAGCGGGCCGAGCTGCATAGGACGATCTGGCGTATCGCCAACGATCTACGCGGCAGCGTCGACGGTTGGGACTTCAAGAGCTATGTGCTCGGCATGCTCTTTTATCGGTTCATCTCCGAGAATCTCACGGCCTATCTCAACCGACTTGAGCGAGAGGCCGGCGAGGATGACTTCGACTACACGAAGCTCCCTGACGAGGACGCAGAGTTCGGGCGCAGGGAAACAGTTGCCGAAAAAGGCTTTTACATCCTTCCGAGTGAGCTATTCGCCAACGTTCGCGAGCGGGCGGCGAGCGACGAGAACCTCAACGAGACGCTGGAGCGTGTCTTCAAGAACATCGAAGGGTCGGCAGTAGGAACCGAGAGCGAGGGCGACTTGAAGGGTCTCTTCGAGGACCTGGACGTCAACAGCGCCAAGCTTGGTTCCACAGTCGCCAAACGCAATGAAAAGTTGGTCAAGCTCCTTCATGCGATTGGAGACCTGGATCTCGGTGGAGAGTTCACCGACAACACCATCGATGCTTTCGGAGACGCTTACGAGTATCTGATGACGATGTATGCCTCGAGCGCGGGCAAGTCAGGCGGTGAGTTCTTCACTCCGCAGGAGGTCTCTGAACTTCTTGCCCGCATCGCCATCCACGGAAAGACCAGCGTTAACAAGGTGTACGACCCCGCCTGCGGCTCCGGTTCGTTGCTCCTGAAGTTCGCCAAGGTGCTCGGTAGGGACAATGTTCATAAGGGCTTCTTCGGTCAGGAGATAAACCTGACCACCTACAACCTCGCCCGGATCAACATGTTCCTGCACGACATCAACTACGAGAAGTTCGATCTCGCGCACGGCGACACGCTGCTTGATCCCGCGCACTGGGACGACGAACCTTTCGAAGCGATCGTGTCAAATCCGCCCTACTCCACCAAGTGGGAGGGTGACAGCAACCCGCTACTCATCAATGATCCGCGCTTTGCTCCTGCCGGCGTGCTCGCTCCGAAGTCGAAAGCGGACCTCGCCTTCACAATGCACATGTTGTCCTGGCTAGCGGTCAACGGCACCGCCGCGATCGTTCAGTTCCCGGGAGTCCTTTACCGAGGGGGTGCGGAGAAGAAGATCCGTCAGTACCTCATCGAGAACAATTACATCGACACCGTGATTCAACTACCGCCGGACCTATTCTTCGGCACCCCGATTGCAACATGCATCGTTGTACTCAAGAAGTCCAAGAAGGACAACGCTGTATTGTTCATCGACGCCTCTGCAGAATTTGTTCGCGCTGGGAACAAGAACAAGCTCACCGAACCGCATCAACAGAGAATCCTGGATGCCTTCATCGCTCGCGAGGACATCTCCCACTTCGCGAAGGTCGTGACAACTGCCGAGATAGCGGACCACGACTACTTAATCTCGGTTTCGTCTTACATCGAAGCTGAAGACACGCACCAGGTCGTCGACATTTCTCAGCTGAACGCAAATATCTACCGCATAGTCGCCCGTCAGGCCGAGCTCCGCGCCAGCATCGACGCCTTCGTTGCCGACCTTGAGAACCGCCGTGAGTAGGGCCAACGAACACGTCGAGCAGCTCGAACCTGGGGGTGTTGAGTTCAAGACGCTTGGCGACCTCGCGCACATAGCGTCTACGCGGGCGGACCCCTCAGTGCTCACCTCAACCACCTATGTCACGGTCGACAGCTTGCTACCGGACTTCGGGGGACGCAAGGACTCCGATTACGTTGTCAACGCCGGTGGTGCTATTCGCTTTAATCCGGGCGATGTGCTCGTTGGCAATATTCGCCCGTACCTCAAGAAGGTGTGGCATGCCGACCGAGAAGGCGGCGCTAGTCCTGACGTGCTTACGATCTCGCTGCTACCGCAGGCGCGCGAGGTCATGCTGCCTCGATTTCTCTATTTCCTGCTTGCCTCCGAGAGGTTTATCGCCTACTCGGTGAGGCACTCCAAGGGGGGAAAGATGCCCCGTGGGGACAAGGCCTCGATCTTGAAGTATCGAGTCCCGGTGCCGCCCGTCGCTGTGCAACAGGAAGTCGTTCGTGTTCTGGACCTATTTCAGGCGCTAGATGCGGAACTGAGGGCAGAGCGTGAAGCCCGGCAGATTCAGTTCGATTACTACCGCGATTCTCTGTTCTCGTTCGACGATGAGAAAGCTGTGCCTCGGCGCCCGATGAGTCAAGTCGGAAGCTTTACTCGAGGGAAGCGGATAACCAAGGCTGATGTCGTACCGGATGGTCTCGCGAGCATTCACTACGGCGAGATCTATACGGGGTACGGGGTCTCAGCCAACCAACCCCTGTCCAGAGTCAGGCCGGACATGGCGTCGAGACTTCGATTTGCAAGGACCGGTGACGTAATCATCGCGGGTGTCGGCGAGACAGTTGATGAAGTGGCGAAAGCCGTCGCATGGCTGGGCGAGGAAGATGTCGCCTTCCACGACGATTGCTGGGCGTTTCGCAGTCCGCTTAACCCCAAATTTGTGTCCTACTACCTTCAGACGCGTCGCTTTCACGCAGAGAAGCGGAAGTACGTCAACCGAGCGAAGGTGAACAGAATCTCGGGAACCGGGCTTGGGAAGGTCACCATTCCCGTCCCAAGTCGGGAAGAGCAGGATCGAATCGTTGCGATCCTCGACAAGTTCGATGCACTCATGAATGACCCTTCGGTCGGTCTACCGGCCGAAATCTCACTTCGCCGCGCGCAGTACGAGCACTATAGGGATTACTTAATGACCTTCTCTGAGAATGCGGCATGACGGACCCGAGCCCAAGCCGATTCGAACCAATCGCGATCAACGGGGAAAGCACTGTCGTTGCCGAGTTTGTCCCCGATGCAATTACCGAAACCGCGTACCAATCGGAAGCGGAGCTAGAGCGCGAGCTAATCAAGCTTCTCCGCTCACAGGCGTACGAGTACCTACGCATCACTAGCGAGGTGCAGCTGGTCGCCAACTTGCGAACGCAGCTCGAGACACTGAACGGCGTCAGTTTCTCGGATTCCGAGTGGGATCGATTCTTCGTCGAGCGGATCGCGGGAGCCAATGAGGGCATCGTCGAGAAGACTGTCCGGATTCAAGAGGACCATGTTCAGCTCTTGAAGCGTGACGACAACACTACGAAGAACGTCATGCTCATCGATAAGGCGAACATCCACAACAACCGGTTGCAGGTAATCAATCAATATGAGATTCCTCAGGGCACCGGCGGAGGTGCTCGCTCCAACCGCTACGACGTGACGATTCTTGTCAATGGATTGCCGCTCGTGCATGTCGAGCTCAAACGCCGCGGCATGAATATCCGAGAGGCCTTCAACCAGATAGACCGATATCAGCGGGACAGCTTCTGGGCCGGCTCTGGTCTCTTCGAGTACGTCCAGCTCTTCGTAATCAGCAATGGGACGCTTACGAAGTACTACTCCAATACAACCCGTCGTCAACATCTGATCGAGGCTGCCGCCGCGAAGAGGGCGCGCAAGACATCTCACTCCTTTGAGTTCACGTCGTGGTGGGCAGACGCGACCAACAAACCGATTCAGAACTTGACTGGATTCACCAAGACGTTTTTCGCCAAGCACGCGCTGCTCAACGTTCTGACCAGGTACTGCGTACTCACGGCAGATCGGATGTTGCTGGTCATGCGTCCCTACCAGATCGTCGCCACTGAGCGAATCCTGCAGAAGATCGAGATTTCCACCAACTACAAGCAGCTCGGAACGCTTCAGGCTGGCGGCTACGTCTGGCACACGACTGGCTCCGGCAAGACGCTGACGAGCTTCAAGTCGGCGCAGCTTGCTTCCAAGTTGGCCGATGTCGACAAGGTGCTGTTCGTGGTCGACCGTAAGGACCTCGACTACCAGACGATGCGAGAGTACGACCGCTTCGAGAAGGGCGCAGCAAACTCGAACACGTCAACGGCCGTGCTCAAGAAACAGTTGGAAGACCCGACTGCGAAGATCATCATCACGACCATCCAGAAACTTTCGAACTTCATCGCTGCGATCAAGGGGCATACGATCTACGACGGGCACGTGGTGATCATCTTCGACGAGTGCCACCGGTCCCAGTTCGGTGACATGCACACGGCGATTACGCGAGCTTTCAAACGCTACAACCTCTTTGGGTTCACTGGCACCCCCATCTTCGCCATCAACGCGCAGAGTGGAGGAAATCCGAACTTGCGTACCACCGCGCAGGCCTTCGGATGCTTCATCCATGGCGACCCAGCGAAGTGTCCTGCGGAGCCGCACCAGATGGCCGCTCACACCTACACCATCGTCGACGCGATCAGCGATAAGAACGTCCTGCCTTTCCGAATCGACTACGTGAACACCATCAAGTTGCCCGATGCGGTGCCCGACAAGCAGGTCTCAGCGATCGACACTGAGCGGGCCTTATTGGCACCTGAGCGCGTGAAGCAAGTCGTTGCGTACACCCTGGAGCACTTTGACCAGAAGACGAAGCGATCGCAGCATTACTCCCTGGAAGGCAAACGAGTCCACGGTTTCAACGCGCTATTCGCGACAGCCTCGATCGACGCCGCGAAGCGCTACTACGCCGAGTTCGAGGTACAGCAGGAAGGTGCGACTGCGGATCGCCGCCTCAAGATCGGCATCATCTACTCCTATGCAGTTAACGAAGGTATCGGTGACGACTATCTCGACGAGGAGGGCTTCGAAACAAGCTCTCTCGATCAGTCATCGCGCGACTTCCTCGACGATGCAATCAAGGACTACAACAACATCTTCGGGACCAGTTTCGATACTTCAGCCGACAAATTCCAGAACTACTACAAGGATCTGTCTCTCCGGTTGAGGAACCGCGAGCTCGATCTCGTCATCGTCGTCAATATGTTCCTGACGGGGTTCGACGCCACGACACTCAACACCCTCTTCCTCGACAAGCGTCTGGTGAATCACGGGCTGCTTCAGGCGTACTCGCGTACCAACCGCATCCTGAACTCGGTGAAGACCTACGGAAACATCATCTCGTTCCGCGATCTCGAGGAGGAAACGAACGACGCCATCGCATTGTTTGGAAACAAGGACGCTCGTGGCATCGTGCTTCTGAAGCCCTTCGGGGACTACTACTCCGAGTACGCCGATCGCGCGACCGAACTGCTCGCCAGGTTTCCGCTTGGCACTCCAATCATCGGGGAAACAGCCCAGAAGGACTTCATCCGGTTGTTCGGCACGATCCTCCGCCTGGAGAACATCCTGACTGCGTTCGATGAGTTCGCCGGTCAAGAGCTGATCACAGACCGGCAGAGCCAGGACTATCGCAGCGTTTACTTGGATCTCTATGCCGACTTCCGACGTGATGAGGACTCTGACAAAGAATCAATCAACGAGGACATCGTCTTTGAGATCGAACTCATCAAGCAGGTCGAGATCAACGTTGATTACATTCTCATGCTGGTCCAGAAGTGGCGCGAGGTTCGCGGTGACGGTTCCAACAAGGAGATCGAAGCGGTCGCAACCATCCAGCGAGCTGTGGACTCAAGCGTCACGCTTCGTAACAAGAAGGATCTCATTATGGCGTTCGTCGACAGAGTCTCGGCGACAGGAGACCTCGACACTGAGTGGAGAGCGTTCATTGAGGCCCAGCGAAGCGCCGAGCTTGACGAAATCATCACGGAGGAGGGTCTTAAGCTGGCAGAGACCAAGGCTTTCATGGAACGAGCATTCCGAGACGGCTCGGTACCGGTCGCGGGAACAGCGGTGACCGCCATCCTGCCGCCCGCTTCGCGATTCTCTGCGCACGGAGGGCACGGCGAGAACAAACACAGGGTGCTCGCTCGGTTAGGCGCATTCTTCGAGCGTTTCTTCGGTCTGGGTCATGAAGAGTCGGAGCAAGGGGGCATAGATGCCAGTTGAATTTGGGATTTGGCGGATTGACGACGGCGTCGTTCCAGTGCCCTCTTCGCCCATCGACAATGAAGCCAGACTCGAGGACATCCTCGAAGAGGATCTGAGCATCCTCGGTCTCGATCTTCTTCTTCTGATTGGCCGGCAGGTAATCACTGCCCTTGGAAAGCGCATCGACCTTCTGGCAATGGACGTGAACGGTGATCTTTATGCACTCGAGCTGAAGCGTGGACGAACTCCTAGAGAAGTCGTCGCCCAGACGATTGATTACGGGTACTGGCTGCGCGATTTAGACAGCGAAGGGGTACTCGAAGTGTTCGCTAAGCACAACGAAGGCGCGTCCTTCGACGAGGCCTACAGGGAGAGGTTCGATCAAGATCCGCCAGAGGAGCTAAACGAGGGGCACCATCTCATAGTGGTCGCGTCGGAGCTGGATGCATCGACGGAGCGCATCGTTGATTACGTGGGTGACTACGGAGTCCCAATCAACGTCGTCTTTTTCCAACACTTCCGCGACGGTGACAGGGAATATCTAGGCCGAAGCTGGCTTAGCGATCCCGTAGAGGTGGAAGGTAGGGGGACAAAAACCAAGACCTCTGGCACCCGAAAGACTCGAGCGCCGTGGAACGGCCAGGACTTCTATGTCGCTTTCGGCGAGGACGACGATCCGAAGCACGACCGTCGTCGTTGGGAAGACGCGGTGAAATACGGGTTCGTGAGTGCAGGCGGGGGTCTGTGGTTCAGCCGGACGCTGGAGCAACTCTTTCCTGGTGCTCGCATCTTCGTCTGTATCCCGAAGAGAGGGTACGTAGGAGTAGGCATGGTCAAGGAGACGTCGCAGCGGGTCAGCGATTTCAAAGTGGAAGTGGATGGTGCCGTCGTT
>JALZBR010000319.1 GCA_030863485.1 Actinomycetota bacterium | reverse complement strand
GTTACTCACCCGTTCGCCGCTTTCCCCCAGAAGGGTTACCCCTTCTGGGTTCGTCGCTCGACTTGCATGTATTAGGCACGCCGCCAGCGTTCGTCCTGAGCCAGGATCAAACTCTCCGTAGAGATTTGGATCTTTGACGCGAAACCGCGAAGGCGCGACTCCGGTCAAGGATTCAAAGCGTTTGGATCCGGTTCGGCTGAACGCTCGATGTCACAAAAAACCGAGGCGTTTGCCGGATCTATTCTTCGTACGTCGTCAAGGCCGCGCGGATCGAAGTCCGTTTGGCTTTGACAGGGGTTGAGCGACGTCGATTTGGTTTCCCTCGATCGAACGTCGCTCGTTGCACTGGTCTCCGATGCCTCCCTCCGTGAGCTCAACCGACGCGAGGCCGGCCGGCACGAGGAGCAGAGGCTTCGGCAGGCACACTGTTCAGTTCTCAAGGAACGACTGCCTGTCGTGAAACAAAAACGCCGGGAGCTTCATTCCCGGCGAGTCACCTTGCTACCTGGGTCATCTCGGCTCAGGTGCTATAGGCAACTCCCGATTTCACTCCGGCGCGCCCCTGCGCTGCAGAGACACGCACGCCGACGTCTATTGCTACGACAGATGAGTTTACCAATCCTTCGGGAGGGGGGTCAAGGTCGACCCCTCTCCCGCCCGACTAGTCTACAAGGGGTCGCTTTGTCCCCCGTCGGCGGACAAGCGCACGTAGCGCCTCTTGCCGACCTGGACGACCGCCCCCGAGAGGTCCTCGGCCGGCTGGTCCTCCTGGCTCATCGGCTGCCCGTCGACCCTGACGGCGCCCTGGGAGATCAGCCTGCGGGCCTCCGTCCGAGACGCCACGAGCCCAAGATCTGCCAGCAGCCTGGGCAGGTTCACGTACTTCTTCTGGCGGTCGAAAGCGGACTCCGGGATCGTGGCCTCGGGGATGTCCTCGGGGGCCTCGTGGCGCTTGAACTGCCGGTCGAAGGCCTCCTCGGCGGCGCCCGCGGCCTCCGAGCCGTGATAGAGGGCGACGACGGCTGTGGCCATCCGGCGCTTGGCCTCGCCGGCGCGCGGGCCCCCGGCGGTCGCGGCCGCCTCCGTCTCCCACACAGCCTGGGCGTCGAGATCGGCGGCCAGCGCCGCGTACCGGCCGATCAGGTGATCGGGAATGCTCATGAGCTTTCCGAACATCTCGTTCGGCTCCTCCCGGATCCCGACGTAGTTGTTCAGGGACTGCGACATCTTCTGGACGCCGTCGAGCCCTTCGAGCAGCGGCATGGTGAGGGCGATCTGGGGATGCTGTCCGTGAGCCCGCTGCACCTCCCTGCCGACGAGCAAGTTGAACAGCTGATCGGTGCCTCCGAGCTCGACGTCGGCCCCGATGGCGACGGAGTCGTAGCCCTGCAGCAACGGGTAGAGGAACTCGATGATCGAGATGGGGCGCTGTTCGGCGTAGCGACGGGCGAAGTCGTCCCGCTCCAGCATCTGTGCCACCGTGTAGCGGGCCGTGAGGCGCAGGACTGCGCTCAAGTCCATCCCATCCAGCCACTCGGAGTTGTATTTGATCTCGAGGTTGTCCTCGGAGAGGACGTCCAGGAGCTGCTCGATGACGGCGTCCGCGTTCGCCTTCACGACTTCCGCCGACAGCTGGGGGCGCGTCTCCGACCTCCCGGAGGGGTCGCCGATGCGAGCCGTGAAGTCGCCGATGATGAGCACCGCGGTGTGCCCTTCGTCCTGGAACTGCCGGAGCTTGCGCAGCGGCACCGCCCACCCGAGCGTGATGTCCCGGGCCGTCGGGTCCACCCCGAGCTTTACTCTCAGCGCCCGGCCCTCCTCGAGACGCTGAGCGAGCTCTTCTTTGGGAACGACGTGTTCGGCGCGGTGCAGCAACCGCTCGAGCTGCGTCTCTCCGCCGTTCCTCGCCATCGAGCGGGATGCTAGTGCCTCTGACGCCCGTCGAGGCGCGCCCAACCGCGCGACGTTCCCGGCCGGCCCGAGCTCTCTTACTACACTGCAGCGATGCTCTTCAAGCACGGCGGGCGGACCAGCCACCCCAGGCGGATCCTGCTGTTCGCGCTGGTCGCGCTCGTGACCGCTTCCTGCGAGGCGCTTCCCGATCTCCCGGAGGTCAAGAGGTCCGACCTCCGCTTCAGGCCCGCGCAGTCCTCGCGCATCGTCGCCGCCGACGGGAGCACGATCACGACCCTTCACGCGCGCGAGAACCGGACGGTCGTCCCGCTTCAGAGCATCCCGAAGCACGTCCAGCGCGCCGTCGTTGCGATCGAAGACGAACGGTTCTATCGCCACGACGGAGTCGACCTCAAGGCGGTGGTGAGAGCGGCGATAACGAACGCCACGACCGGAGAGATCAAAGAAGGTGGTTCGACGATCACGCAGCAGTACGTGAAGAACGTGATCATCTCGCCTGGAAGGACGGCCGAGAAGACGCTCAAGAGAAAGCTCGAAGAGGCCGCGCTGTCGCGACAGCTGGAGAGGTTGATCTCCAAGAGGGAGATCCTCTGGCGCTACCTCAACACCGTTTACTTCGGTCAGGGCGCTTACGGGATCCAGGCGGCCGCGCGCACTTACTTCGGAAAACCGGCGGCGCGTCTCACGCTCGCGGAGGGCGCACTGCTGGCCGGGCTCGTCCGCTCGCCGGAGACGTACGACCCCTTCGATTACCCGCGCGCCGCGCGGGCGCGCCGCAACCTCGTGCTCGCGAAGATGGCCCAACTGGGATGGGCCTCGCCCAGGGCGGTCGAAAGAGCCGGGCGCAAGAAGCTCGGCCTTCGCCCCGAGGTGGACAAGGAGAGGTATCCGGCCCCCTACTTCGTCGATTACGTCAAGCGCCTCATCACGTACGACCCGCGCTTTCGAGCTCTCGGAAAGACGGTCGCTCAGCGGACCCACCGGCTCTTCAAAGGTGGGCTGAGCATCTACACGACGATCGACCTCGACATGCAAGCCGCGGCCGAGGACGCCGTGGCGAGCGTCCTCGCGTACAAGCGCGACCCTCATGGCTCGCTCGTCGCGATAGATCCCAAGACGGGTCAGGTCAAGGCCATGGTCGGAGGACGCGACTGGTTCGCGCCGCGCCGAAAGGACCGGTTCGCGAAGCTCAATCTCGCCATCCAGGCCGAGCCAAACCTCGGCTGCGTCAAGGTCGACGGGAAGTGTGAGAGGCGCGCGCCCGGAACGGGCAGGCAAGCCGGGTCCGCGTTCAAGCCGTTCGCGCTCGCCGCCGCCATCGAAGAGGGGATCCCGCTGTCGCGCACGTACCAAGCAAGCGACTCCATCGTCATACCCGGTGCAGACAACGGCGGCGACTACAGGGTGGAGAACTACGAGGGGTCGGCGTACGGGAGCATCTCTCTTCTCGAGGCAACAGTTAAAAGCGTCAACGTGGTGTACGCGCAGCTCGCCCAGGACGTCGGCTACGACGCGGTCACCTCTATGGGCGAAAGGATGGGCATTTCCACCGCGCTGTATCCCTTCGCCTCGGCGGTCCTCGGCACCAACCTCGTCAATCCCCTCGGCATGGCCTCCGCGTTTGGGACCCTCGCAGCCGGCGGCGTCCAGCACCCACCCGTTGCGGTTACCAAGGTCGTCGGACCGAACGGCAAGGTGCTCTACCGAGATCGGAGCGACGGCGAGCAGGCGCTCAACGCCGCCGTCACCTACCTCACGACCTCGGCGCTGCAGCAGGTGATAGAGCGCGGCACGGGGGTGGCAGCACAGATCGGACGTCCGGCGGCGGGCAAGACGGGCACCGCTCAGGAGTGGCGCGACGCATGGTTCGTCGGCTACACGCCCGACCTGGTCGCCTCGGTTTGGGTCGGTTACCCCGAGGCGGCTATCGAGATGAAGCCTTCCTGCGAAGGCTCCACCGCCCGCTGCCGTCCCACGCGCATCCAGGTGACCGGGGGGTCGTGGCCGGCGGAGATCTGGCAGAAGTTCATGTCTTCCGCCCTCGCGGGCGTGCCGGCCCGCGCGTTCCCGAGTGCAGACGTCGGATTGGAGACCGTGACGATCGACACGCGCAACGGCTGTCTCGCCGGCGACCTCACTCCCCCCGAGCACCGGGCGCAAGCCACATTCGCGCCCGGCACCGCGCCGACCGAGGTCTGCCCCGAAGAGACCGACCTCGTGGAGGTCCCCGAGGTGCTCGGTTTCCCGCTGGGCCAGGCGGTGGACGTGCTCGAGGACGCCGGCTTCGAAGTGACGACCCGGGAGCAGAAGACGTCGACCTACCCGCCGGGGCGCGTCCTGCGCCAGGAGCCCGGCCCAGGCAGCTCGGCGTCGCCCGGCTCCGCGATCACCCTGATCGTTTCCCGCCGCGCTCAAGAGCCTGAGAAGGCCGAGGTGCCGGACGTCCTCGGGCTCACGCGGGGGGCCGCGGAGTCGCGGCTGACGAGCGCGGGCTTCCGCGTAAGGAGCATCGCCGCGAGGCCGGGCCGCTCGACCAGGAGCACCCGAGGCCGGGTCTGGAAGCAGAGCCCTGCGGCGGGCAGCGAGGCCGAGCCCGGCGCGACGGTCACGATCTGGATCGACGCCCGTTAGCTCGGCGCCGCGCGGCTAGCTGCGCCTCGACGCGTGGGGGTGACCGCGCAACACGAAGCGCCATTCGAGGTCGTCGCCCCTGCCGGACCCGAGCCCGATCCTGGTCGTCTGCGACAGCTCCTCTCGTGAGCGCAGCCGGCGCGTCTCCTCGTCCTCCGCGCACCAAAACGAGCCTCCTCGTAACAGGCCGGCCCCGTCGTGGCGCTTGTCTATGCCCATCGCCTGCGCCAGACGGCCGGGTCCCGCGGCGAGCAGACGGTCGCCACAGCCCCCGCGCCGTCGCCGCATCAGCTCGATCCCCCACGCCGGCTCGCCCGCGCGCAACAGCACGGCCTCGCACACCCCGTCCCTGGCGCACACGACGTTCACGCACCAGTGCATCCCATAGGTGAAATAGACGTACAGGCGGCCGGGCGGCCCGAACATCGAGCGGGTCCTTTCGGTCATGCCTCCGTAGCCGTGGGAGCCGGGATCGAGGGCTCCTCGATACGCCTCGGTCTCCACGAGACGCACGCCGACGAGGCCCTCGCCGTGCCTGTGAAAGAACAGACAGCCGACGAGATCGCGCGCTACCGAGATCGCATCGCGTGCATAAAAGGACTTGCTCAGGCGCCGTAGCCCCGGCCCGCTCGGCGCCTCGAGTCCGGCTACTCCACCAGCCATGCCAGAAGCGCCTTTTGTGCGTGCAGGCGGTTCTCCGCCTGATCCCAGACCACGGAGCGTGGCCCGTCGAGGACCGACGACGAGATCTCTGCGCCTCTATGCGCGGGCAGACAGTGCATCACGATGACGTTCGGGTCCGCTAGCTCAATGACCGAGTCGTTGAGCTGGTAGGGGGCAAACGCCTGCCGGCGAAGCTCCGCCTCTTCTTCCCGGCCCATGCTGACCCACGTGTCCGTGTAGAGAACGTCGGCTCCTGCGGCCGCCTCCGATACGAGATGGCCGACCACAACGCTTCCCCCGTGCTGGGCGGCCACCCGCAC
>JALZBR010000295.1 GCA_030863485.1 Actinomycetota bacterium | reverse complement strand
ATCGAGGCGTGAGTCGTCCGACACATGTGTAAGTGGGTTCCGCGCCGCTGTGAGATTTGGAACGGAAACATCGAAATTTTTCGCCAAAGTGTTTGTGGCTTCAAGCGGGGGCTCCAAGCAGCGTGCGCTAGTAGTAGTCAGAATAGATATTGCGCGCCGGGATAGGGGCGAGAGACGGGGAGCGTCCCAAGCGAGCGGACCACGCCAACGACCGCCATCAGCTCGTGCTGGTTGAGTTGTCCGGCGACGGATCCGGTACCACTGCAGCTTCCTTTAGGCCTGTATACAATCTGTAACCCGCTTCCGTTGGTCGCAGGTGCCGCGAGTCTCCGGGGATCCTCGTCACGAGGCCGTTTGCGACGAAACCGTTGATGACGTCCTCCAGCACCTCCGCGGTCGTCGACGTGAGGCCGGCGAGCCGGGCAGCCGCAGACTTGACTTGGTTTTCAGTTAGGGGAGCCGCTGCTTCGCCGAGTGCCAGCATTACCGCATGCCGAACAGTTCGGATGGAGGCCTCATCGGAAGGCCTCCGCACGGTACCCGCCCCCATGGCGCCTACAACCTGCTCGCTCATGCTCCTCCTCTTTCAGTCGCTGTCGGCAAGGGCCGGACACGATCGTACGGAGTGGGTGTGACAATTACGCGGATCCCCACCGGCTGCTGCCCTAGGGAAGCGCATCGCGCAGCTCCGTCGCCAGGAACGCGGCAAGCGCCGCAGCGAAGGCGCGTCGCAGGTGCCGCCGGACGCTTGTCGGTCTCATCGCTAGACCACCTCTGGAAGTCCGCGCCTGGGGCAAAGAAGAATGCCGTAAGCCAAGGGCGCTTCTCATCAGCAGCCCCAAGCTCCGCGACAATCGGAGAGGCACGCACCAAGGGCACCTCCTCGTCTCCGTCCCACAGGATCGTCGCGTCCGCTCCGGTCTTAATCGGGCTGAATCCGCTGTAATCCAGGTCCCAGAAGCCCTCAAGATCCTGTGGCATTGCCGCGTCCGCCCCGACACGAACGCAGAGCCGCTGCCTTGAACCTGCGGTAGCGAGCGCGATCTGTGCAATTCGATTGAGGCCTCCAGCAGGGGAGGCGGCAAGGGCACTGCGTAGAGCGTTTCGCTCGGCCTCGAGACCTTCCCTTGTCGATGCCAATCCAGCATCGGCAGCCGCCTTCGCATAGGCCTCACCAACTATGTCACAGAGGCCCTTCTCCACTTCTGGAGGACGGCTGTCAACGATACTCGCCGCCATCTCATCGTACTCCTCGGGAGTTTTCCAGGCGACAAGAAAGTTCTTTTTCCGAAAGAGCGCGGCGTCGCCATAGGTGGCCATCCTTCGAACCTCGGCTGAAGGTCCCGGACCGACCGTCACAAGCCGCGTTACAAGCAGGCTCTTCTTGATCGCTTCAATGACTGTAGCGTCGTCAACGCCTGCTGCGGCAATAGCGTCCGCTCGCCTCGTTGCCTCCGCCCTTGCCCTCTCGGCGTCGGGGTCATCCTGCCTCCATCCAGGCACTAGCCGTTGAACATCGAGCGGTGCGAGCGCACGCTCGAGATCAGCTGGCGTTATCCAGAGATAGTTCAGATTAGGAACCAGTGCTCCAAACACATCTTGTCCGGTAGGACCATCAGTCAAACCGGTCACCGGGTGGGTGGACTGGGAGAGAAAGATGAGGCTCTCTACAGCTCGCGCCAAAGCCAAGTTCGCTGCGACGACACGGGGATGAAAGGCGACCCATCGGTATGCTTGTGCACGTTGAATCAAGAGGGTTTCGAATGCGGAGCGAGCTCTGAGAGAAGGCACCACTCGAAAGTCGCCTTCGGTTCGAATAAGTTGAAGGGAGGCAATGAGGCGCGCCGCGTCAATGGCACCAAACTCGGTGCCTGCCCTCTGTGCATCACGCATCAAGTAGTCAAGGCGATCGATGTCGATCTCACCAGCGACAATGCTGTGGAGGGCCCCCTTCCAGGTCCCCGATCCTGGATCCTCTTCATAGATAGAAGAGACCAACCGCCGTAGTAAGTGTTCAGGTCGCCGGCGGCACCGGCGGCATCCATGGGTCGCCCTTGAAGAGCCGGGTGAGGGCTTCCATCGCCGAGATGTCGTGCTTGCGGGTGGTGGACAGGTAGCTGCGTAGGTGAGCGA
>JALZBR010000274.1 GCA_030863485.1 Actinomycetota bacterium | reverse complement strand
GGTCGCGCGCTACGCACGCACGCACGGACCGTTCCTGCCCGAGGAAGTCGCCCATCGGCTCGGCCTCGGGGTCGCCGTCGTCGCCCAGACGCTGGCCCGACTGGTGGGTGAGGGTCGGGTCGTCGAGGGGGAGTTCCGTCCCGGCGGGACCGGACGTGAGCACATCGACGTCGAGGTCCTTCGTCGTCTGCGGCGCATGTCTCTAGCCGCCTACCGAAAGGAGATCGAGCCCGCACCGGTCGAAGTGCTCGCGCGCTTTGCGCATGCGTGGCACGGGATCGGCCCCAGCGGCCCGCGGCAGGCGGATCTGGACTCCCTGCTGAAGGTGGTCGAGCAGCTGCAGGGCGCTCCTCTTCCCGCCTCGGCGCTGGAGCGCCAGATCCTCGCCGCTCGTCTGCCGGGATACCAGCCGGGTCTTCTGGATCAACTCGGCGCTTCGGGCGAGATCGTATGGGCCGGAGCCGGCGCCCTGGGAAGCGATGATGGATGGATCCAGCTTGCTCTCGCGGACCAGGCCCCCGCGGTGCTAACGCGTCCCGAGGGTTTCGAACCCTCGCCTGAAGCTGCATCGATACTCAAGGCGCTGGAGGGCGGGGGAGCGATGTTCTTCCGTCAGCTCGCGGCCGCTTCTGGATCGACCGACGACACGGAGCTCCTGCTCTCGTTGTGGGAGCTGGTCTGGGCCGGCTTGGTGACCAACGACACCTTCGCGCCGTTGCGCGCTCTCGTTTCGGGAGGGCGCAACGCCCCTTCCACCCGGTCCTCGTCGCGCAGGCGGGGACCTTCATTTCCGAGCCGGCTCGGTCCTCCGGCGGGACAAGGGCGTTGGAGCTTGATCGAGACCGTGGGCCAGGAGTCGACGCGCAGGTTGCACCACCTCGCGCAACGCTTGCTCGAGCGTCACGGCATCGTGACCCGGGGAGCGGTCATGGCGGAACGCATCCCCGGTGGGTTCGCGAGCGTGTATCCGGTGCTCAAGGCAATGGAGGAATCCGGACGGTGCAGGCGCGGGTATTTCATCGACGGTCTCGGTGGCGCGCAGTTCGCGATGGCCGGCGCGGTAGATCGGATGCGGGCGCTCGTCGACGCTCCTCGGGACGAGCTGCAGACGCAGGTGTTGGCGGCGACCGACCCCGCGAACGTCTACGGCGCCGCGCTCCCGTGGCCCGAGCGCGCGGGAGGCCACCGTGCCGGGCGCAAAGCGGGGGCCCTCGTCGTCATCGTCGCCGGAGAGCTGGTCCTCTATGTCGAAAAGGGGGGCCGGACGCTGTTGTCCTACTCGGATGACGATCGACTTCTCGCTCCCGCGATAGACGCCCTCGCCCTAGCCGCTCGCGATGGGATGCTCGGACGCTTGACCGTTCAGAAGGCAGACGGCGAGGACATCGAGGACACGCCGTTCGCGGCGGCTCTGCTGGACGCCGGCTTCCGCTTGACCTCCCGAGGTCTCAGACTGCGTGCCTGAAGGCGACACCGTCTTTCTTTCGGCGACGAGGCTCGACCGTGCGCTGGGAGGTGAGCGGCTCCTCGAGACGGATTTCAGGGTCCCCCGCTTCGCAACCTCGGATCTCTCGGGTCGAGAAGTCATCGAGGTGACGTCTTTGGGCAAGCACATCTTGATCCGCGTCGAGGGCGACATGACGTTGCACACGCATTTCAAGATGGGGGGCGCGTGGGACCTCTATCGCCCGGGACAGCGCTGGCGCGGCCCCGGATGGCAGGTGCGCGTTGCGCTGGTCACCCGCCCGTGGGTGGCGGTGGGCTTCCGACTGCCGGTCGTCGAGCTGTTACCGACCGCGGAAGAGGAGTCCGTCGTCGGCCACCTCGGTCCCGATCCCTTGCGAGGGTGGGACGAGGATGAGGCGGTCAGTCGCCTTGCATCCGCTCGTGGGATCTCCATCGGCGAGGCCCTGCTCGACCAACGCCTCATCGCGGGACTCGGGAACGTCTACAAGTCCGAAATCTGTTTTTTACGGGGGGTCCATCCCGATACTCCGGTCGAAGAGGTCGACGACCTCCGGGCGATGGTGAAGCTCTCCGCCCGGCTTCTCTTCGCGAACAAGACGACGGGTCGACAGATCACCACCGGCGACGCCCGTCGCGGTCGCGAGCGCTGGGTCTATGGCCGCTCGGGCGAGCCGTGCCGTCGCTGCGGAACCCCTATCGAGAAGACCGAGCAACCGAGTTACGGAGCGATGCGAGTGACGTACTGGTGCCCGAGGTGCCAACCACCCTGACTTCGGCCTGATCTGTCCCCCGAGATGTCCTGCGAGGGGCCTAATGCCGCCTCGGGAGTGAGTGGTGCTCGTGGTGCACACCGCACCGGCCTGCACCACACCGCACCGGCCTGCACCGGCTGCACCACATGCACCGCTGGGTTCGCGCGTCCTATTGTGTTGCCGAGGGGAGCGGCTTGGCGGCTCCCCTCATGCGGGACGCGCTGCAGTGGGTCCCCTCGACACCCGCAGGCGCCAAACCGAGAACAAGGAGGGAACCGTGAGCGTTCAGACCGCCGACAGAGAGATCCGGATCGAGGACATGCCCGGGCTCGGTGCGAGCGAGGCTATGGAGCTTGCGCGGGGGCAGATGGACGCCTTGATCAAGCAACTGAAGGAGCTCGACCCCCAGGACTGGGAGAAGCCCACCGACTGCGACCGCTGGGCGGTGCGAGACATCGTGGCCCACGTGGTCGGGTGGGCCGAGGCCCTCCCGTCCCCCAAGGAGATGATGCGTCTCTCGAAGGGGACGAGGGCGGTGCGCAAGGAACTCGGGGCAAAGCTCGATGCCCAGAACGAAGCCCAGGTCATCGCTCGGCGCCACATGTCTCCGGAGCAACTGATTGCGGCCTTCGAAACCGCCGGGGACAGGTTCCTCCGGATGCGGCGCATAGGTGGCCTCGTCGGAAAGCCACTGCCCTTCTACAATCCCGCAGTGGGTTTGACGACTCTCGGGTTCCTCATGTCCTCGATCTTCACGCGGGATCACTTCATGCACCGGATCGACATCGCTCGGGCCACCGGCCGGGAACTAGAGCTGGGAGAGTCGGAGAAGCGGGTGGTCGACGACGTCGTTCGTCACTGGGGTCGGAGCTCCAAAGCCGACGCGCTCCTGAGGCTGACCGGGCCGGTCGGCGGGAACTTCGTCTGCGGTTCCGGGGGCCGGGCCGACATCAAGGGGGATGCGCTCGAGTTCTGTCGCGTCCTGGCGGGGAGAGCCGAGCCGGAGGCGATGGAAATCGAAGGAGATCGCCTCGCTGCGACGAGGTGGCTGGCCGCACATGTTCCCTTCTGATTTGATCCAAAGGCCTTTGTTCCGCCGGGCGCCTCGAGACGAATAAAAAAGGGACCCCGGCCCTACGGCCGGGGTCCCTTTTGATGTTTCGTACCTACCTGTGGCTGGTGCCGCCCATCTCCCAGTCATCCACGGTGAGGTCCGCGCCGCCCTTCTTGTAGAAGGGGTCCTTGCGGACACGGGCGTTGCTGATAATGGGAATTCCGATCTTGGACATGTTCGCCTCGGGGTCGGGTCCCATGTGGATCGTGATCTCACCCAGGTTCCGCTCGGGAATGGCCACCTTGTCGGGATGGCTGGTTGTGATCACCAGTCGGAGCTTGTGGCCTGCCTTGAGCCGGTAGGCCTGCGCCATACCTCGGGTCTTGAACTGCGTGGGCACGGGAAGGACCTCTTTCTTCACCGTTGGCTTGAACCAGTTCTTGACGTAATCCGGGCCCTGCGCAAGCTCGGGGTTCATCGCGTACGTTGCCTTTGATATCCCGCAGCGCTGGCGGATGGCTGCAGCTTTGACGCACACGATCTCACCGTCGGGGCCTATGTCGTAGAGGGTCGCGTTTATGTGTGGCGGCGTTCCCGGGTGGAGGATCGTGGCCCAGAGGCGGAGCTTGGGGATTCCGGCCAGGATAATGTCGTTCTTCAAAGGAGGCGAGTCCCATCCCAGGGCCTGGTCCGGGGTGAGCTCGTGCTCGTCGCTGCACTCGAAGGGGAAGCCGCAGTCGGGGTTAGCCAGGAACGAAGCGTTACCGGCCTCGTCGGCGGAAGGTTTGAACGGAAGCAGCTGCATCGTCCCGTTCTCGTTCGTCGAAGGGTGCAGCCAGAACGGCGTCCCATTGTTCTGCGGGCGTGGAGGCCAGTACGACTTGACCTGATAGACGTGCCGACGGTCGTTCAAGAAAATCTCGGTCGCCGGGCCCGTGCTGATGTCCTTCTGCTTCAGGTGCTTGTCGAACCAGGCGTGGAGGGCAAGCGTCCACTGGTCGCTCGGGCAGTTGACCTCTTGCGCGTGCTGCTCACACGTCCGGTCGACCGGGAAGATCCCGGATCCGTGATCCCATTGGCCGATCCAGGCTTTGTCGCCCTTCTTGCCATCGCGGTCGTGGAACCAGTCGAGGGCCGGGATGCGAGCGGCGTTGTCGTTGACGCCGTGGACCGCGAAGATCGGTATGTCCGATTTCGTGACACCCTTGCGGAAGTCCCGCTCAGAGTCCCAGGGATCTGCGATGAAGTCCTCACCGGGCTCATCTCTGTCGTCGTATCTGCCGCTCTCGTAATCCTCGAGACTCATGACGGCGGAGTCCTCCGCTTGGCAGATGGTGAACTCTAGGTCCTCACCCTCGCTGTCACCGAACTCACTGCCGAGGAAACCCGGAAGGTACTTCTGATAGGCCAGTTGGATGTAGGCCTCGGCCGGCCCTACGTATTGCAGAAAGTAGGGAACGCCGTGCTGGAACTTGTGGTGGTACATCGCGCCGAGACCCGCGCTCGGCACAATTGTCTTGAGCGGCTTGGTGTCCATCTTCAATTCCTGGGTCGACGCGTACATCTGCGGGGTCGATCCCACGTAGGAGTGCCCGGTCATCCCGATGCGGCCGTTGGACCATTTCTGCTTGGCGATCCACTCGAGGACGTCCTTTGCGTCGGCCTGGTCCTTGGTTCCGAGGTGGTCGAGACAACCGCCGGACTGGCCGGTCCCACGGAGGTCGACGAAGACGACCGCGTAACCGCGTGGCGCGAAGTAGCCGGCGAGGCCGAGCGTCTTGTCTGTGTCGACGCCGCCCTTCTCGTCGTTGTCGACGTAGTCGGGAAGGGGATCTGCCTTAGGCCCGGGGAAGATGCGCGATCCCGAGCGGTCGGCGATCGTCCCGTGATAGGGGCTCACCTCGAGGATCGTGGCGTAGGGCTTCACGGCCTTGGGTCGCACGACCTCGACATGGAGCTTCACGTCGCACGGCTCGGTCGAGGGCTCTGGACAGCCCCCGAGGTCCGGAGTCGACACCGGGATATCGAACTTCTCCCGGATGATCTGTCCGTGTGAGTACTGGACCTTGGACAACTTCGGCTTGAGGCTCCGGTAGTCGAAGCCCGTTCCGCCCTCGGTGATGGCGTTCGGCTTGATCGCTATCGCGCGCTCACCCGTGTCCCTGCTCCGTCCGGCCCCCGCCGGAGAGGCCGGGATCAGAAGGGCAGTTGCCAGCAGGCACGCCCCCAGAACGGTCCCGAAGAGTTTCCTGGTTGCTCTGCTCATGAGGTTCTTCCTCCCGGGACCTGGCGATCCCAAATTCGTCCGTGGCCGCAGACGGCGGCCACTTTGCCGGTTTTGACCTAATACGGGGGTTCTCCGACTCCCGCCCATCTCCTCTAAGAATGCCTTGTTTCGCGCGCCCTTGTGACCATTGGCAGCGTTTACGCTGGGAGTCCAACCGGCCGCTCCCGAACGAGGTGCCCCGATGTACGACGCCTTCAAGAACCAGCTGCCCGACATCGATCCCGATGAGACGCAGGAGTGGCTGGAGGCCCTCGATCAGGTCATCGAGTCCTCACCCGCGCGGGCCCGGTTCCTTCTTCACCGGGTCATGCTCCACGCCCGCTCCCGGCAGATCGGCCTCCCGGCGATGGTGTCGACGGATTACATCAACACGATCCCGCCCGAGCAGCAGCCCTATTTCCCGGGCGACGAAGAGATCGAAAAGCGCATCAGGCGGATCATCCGCTGGAACTCGGCGGTGATGGTGTCGAGGGCGAACAAGAAGGAGGACGGCATCGGAGGCCATCTCTCGACCTACGCCTCGGCTGCCGCGCTTTACGAGGTCGGCTTCAACCATTTCTTCAGAGGCAAGGAGGCCCGAGGCGGGGGAGACCAGGTCTTCATCCAGGGCCACGCGGCCCCCGGCGTCTACGCACGGGCCTACCTCGAGGGCCGCCTGGAGCAAGAGCAGCTCGAGAGCTTCCGGCGCGAGGCCTTCGGGGGAGGGCTGTCCTCTTATCCCCACCCCCGCCTCATGCCCGACTTCTGGGAGTTCCCCACGGTCTCGATGGGCCTGTCCCCCCTGAACGCGATCTATCAGGCCCGTTTCAACCGGTACCTCCACCACCGAGGGATCAAGGACACCTCCCACCAGCGCGTGTGGGCGTTCGTCGGGGACGGGGAGATGGACGAGCCCGAGTCGATGGCGGCCCTCTCGATCGCCGCCCGTGAAGGTCTCGACAACCTGACCTTCGTCATCAACTGCAACCTCCAGCGGTTAGACGGCCCGGTGCGCGGCAACGGGAAGGTGATCCAGGAGCTCGAGCAGATCTTCCGGGGGGCCGGGTGGCACGTCATCAAGGTCGTGTGGGGTCGCGAGTGGGATCCGCTTCTAGCCCGTGACAAAGACGGGGTCCTCGTGAACAAGATGAACACGACGCTGGACGGCACCTTCCAGAAGTACGTCGTCGAATCCGGTGAATACATCCGCAAGGACTTCTTCGGAGACCCTCGCTTGCGCAAGATGGTCGAAGACCTCTCGGACGACGACATCAAGAAGCTCCGGCGCGGGGGACACGACTACTGCAAGATCCATGCGGCCTATGCCTCTGCCATGGAATTGAAGGATGCGCCCGTCGTAATCCTCGCCAAGACGGTCAAAGGATGGACGCTGGGCGGGGCAATCGAAGGCCGCAACGTGACCCATCAGGCAAAGAAGCTGTCCGAGGAGGAGCTCGAGCGTTTCCGCGACAGGCTCGAGCTGCCCATCGACGACAAGGACATCCAGGAGGGGACCGCCCCCTACTACCACCCGGGCAAGGATTCCGACGAGGTCCAATACATGCTCGAGCGCCGGCGCCAGCTCGGAGGCTTCGTGCCCCAGAGGAAGTTCACCCCCAAAGCGCTTCCCGCGGTCAAGGAAAGCACCTATGAGGAGTTCGCAAAGGGCAGCAAGCAACCCGTCGCGACCACGATGGCCTTCGTCCGGCTGCTGCGGCAGTTGCTGAGAGACAAGAAGATCGGCGAGCGCGTGGTGCCGATCATCCCGGACGAGGCGCGGACGTTTGGTATGGAGTCGCTGTTCCCCGAGTTCAAGATCTACGCCGCTCACGGCCAGCTGTACGAGCCTGTCGACGCGGAGCACTTACTTGCGTATCGCGAATCCCAACAGGGCCAGATCCTCGAAGAGGGCATCACCGAAGCGGGCTCCATGGGCTCGTTCACGGCGGCCGGCACCTCCTACGCGACGCACAGCGAGCCGATGATCCCGTTCTTCATCTTCTATTCGATGTTCGGATTCCAGCGCATCGGAGACTTCATCTGGTCATTGGGAGACCAGCGAGGGCGCGGTTTCCTCCTGGGCGCGACCGCCGGACGCACCACGCTCAACGGAGAGGGTTTGCAACACGAGGACGGCCACTCGCTGTTGATGGCTTCGGCGTTCCCCTCGGTGGTGTCCTACGACCCCGCTTACGCGTACGAGGTGGCGGCGATCGTGAAAGACGGTCTCCGCAGGATGATGGAAGAGGGCGAAGACGTGACCTACTACATCACGCTCTACAACGAGCCCTATCCCCAGCCACAGAAGCCCGAGGGCATAGACGAGGGGATCCTGAAAGGTCTCTATCTCTTCAAAGAAGCCGCCGAGGAGAAGACGAACCGAGCCCAGATCCTGGTGTCGGGCCCGATCATGCAGCAGGCGCTGCGCGCGCAGGAGTTACTTGCCGAGCATCACGACGTGGCGGTGGACGTGTGGAGCGCTACTTCGTATCAGCAGCTGCGGGTCGAGGCCCTCGAGGTCGAGCGCTGGAACCGGCTCCACCCCGAAGAGGCTCCTCGCCAGCCGTTCGTGACCGGCTGTCTCGAATCGGCCGAAGGGCCCGTGATCGGTGTCAGTGACTTCGTCAAGGCGGTGCCGGACCAGGTCGCCCGTTGGATCCCCGGATCGTTCCTGCCCTTGGGCACCGACGGCTACGGTCGCTCGGACGCACGCAAGGAGCTGAGGCGTTTCTTCGAGGTGGACGCGGAGCACATCGCGGTCGCAACGCTGGCGGCGCTGGCCACGAGCGGAGAGATCAAACCCGAAGCGGTGTCCGAGGCCATCGAACGTTACGAGATCGATCCGGACCGCACGTCGCCCCAGCACCACGATGCCTAGAGCCGTAGGTCAGGCCGGGCGCATCAGGTCCTCGAGCTAGAGCCTTACCCGGGTGGCGCCTACCCAGCGATCGCCCCAGTAGTAGGGGTCGTTGACCGAGTCGATGCTCACTCCGCCGGACGAGGGGACGGCGGAGACGAACTTGCCCTCGCCGATGTAGAGGCCGACATGGCCAACCTTCGCGCTGGATGTCTTGAAGGCAACGATGTCGCCCTTGATCAGGTCCTTGCGGCTCTTGATCCGCTTGTATCCGCTCTTGGTGCCCAGCTGGTACTGCATGAGTGACTGGTGGGGGAGCGAAGCCCCGTGCCCGGAGTAAGCCCACATCGTGAGTCCGGAGCAGTCGAACCCTTTCTTCGGCGACTCTGCTCCCCAGACGTACTTGGTCCCAAGTTGGTCCAGCGCACGACGGACCACGTGAGCGCGGGCGCTTGTGGCATCACCGGGGGTGTGGGCCGAAGCAGGCGATCCCAGGGAACCCGACGCGAGCACGATCAGGGCCGCCAGGGCGAAGGTGCTCAGGATCTTGGTCGAGATGCGCAGAGGCAGGCCCGCGCCGAGAAGGAGAAAAGATTGGGTCAGCATGCCCTATTCATCGGCACCCCCCGTGCAGACCATTAGTCCCCCGTTTGGGGGGCGTCGGGCCTACGTCAGAGTGAGACCCTAGGAACACCCTGGGCTTTCCTGGCAGCAGGAAGTCGTTGTCTAGAGTTGGGGGCCGGGCCAAGGAGATCTTCGAGAAGGGAAGACATGTCCAACCTACTTGGGATGAACAGGATGTTTGTGAACCAGAAGGCCAAGCTCATCGAACTCACGAACGAGTACAAGATCCGCGATGAGCAGGGCAACGAGGTCGGGGTGATCCGGCAAGAGGGTCAGACGGCCCTCAAGAAAGCCGCGCGCTTCGTCAGCTCACTCGACCAATTCATGACTCACACGCTGGGCGTCTACGACAACACCGGCACGAAGGTCCTCGAGCTCACCCGGCCGAGGAAGTTCATCAAGTCGAAGCTCAACGTCACCGACGGGGCTGGCAGACCCGTGGGCCAGATCGCCCAGCAGAACGCTATCGGGAAGATCCGATTCGGCCTCGAGAGCAACGGGACCAAGCTCGGAGAGATCCGGGCCGAGAACTGGCGTGCGTGGAACTTCGCCATCGTCGATCACGCCGGCCAGGAGCGAGCCCGCATCACGAAGAAGTGGGAGGGGATTGCGAAGACCCTCTTCACTACGGCCGACGACTATCTCGTCGAGATCGACCCCTCGATCACGGGAGACTTCCGTTTGCTCGTCCTCGCCGCTGCCGCAGGAGTTGACACCGCGCTGAAGCAGGACTCGCGCGGCCTGGGCTAGGCGCACAGGCGAGCCGTCGCCCGCTCGTTGCCGCGGAGGCCTCACCCTACGGGCGAGTGATGAGGGGGTCCGAACGCGAAACAGCCTCCCAGCAAAGGGGAGGCTGTCGCGTGTTGGTCGAACTAGGGAGCCGGTGGAGGAGGGAGGCACTCCGGAGAGGCGTTTGTGGGGTCGGGGTCGCACGGGTTGTTCGGGTCCGTTTCGTTCTCGACCTCGTCTCCGTCGCTGATCCCATCATCGTCGGTGTCGGGGTCGTTCGGATCCGTCTCGTGCTCGTTCACTTCTTCACCGTCATTGAGGCCGTCGTTGTCTGAGTCACGGTCGTTCGGATTCGTCCCCGCGGCCGACTCCTCTGAGTTCGTCAGACCATCCCCATCCGCATCGCACGCCCCCGCTGCTGTGCTCGGATTACACGGGTTGTTGGGAGCGGGATCCGGTCCGGCAGTGATCGGCCCGTTGCCGTCCGGATCGTTCGGTCCATCCGAGACACCGTCGTCGTCTGAGTCGGGATCATTCGGGTTGGTGCCGTTCGTCTGCTCCTGGTCGTTGGTCAGCCCGTCGTTGTCGG
>JALZBR010000265.1 GCA_030863485.1 Actinomycetota bacterium | reverse complement strand
TTCTGATGCTCGAGCTCACAACGGCCGTGATCGCGGGCGGCGTTGTTCTAAACGTTATGAAGGAGGAGTTACCCGACGAGTCCGACAGGCATTTCCCGGCTTTCGTCGCCGGAGCTGGCGGATACGCGGTGCTCCTGTTATTCAAATAAGTGACATAACTAGACCGCCGGCAAAGGATAAGGACAGAGCGGAATCAGTTTTTGAATCCGATGCTGTGAGCTCGAAGTTGGCAAGGCGGCTCGCCCAGCCCAATCCTCGTGTGTAGATCCCCTCTCGCCAAGGCTCGCCGGGTGCGGAGGGAGTGGCCGGCGAGGAAGGGTCGCGAAAAGAGCCGGCAGGCCTCAATGAAGGGCTGGGTAGGATGCGCCCGTGAAGGTGCGGCGGGCTCTCGTAAGCGTCTCGGACAAGACCTCGATCATCGAGCTTGCGCGCGGTTTGGTGGAGGCGGGGATCGAGATCGTCTCCTCTGGAGGCACCGCGTCGGAGATCGCCGGAGCGGGGCTTCCGGTCACCAAGGTGAGTGACGTCACCGGCTCGCCGGAGATCCTCGGGGGCCGGGTGAAGACCCTCCACCCGAAGATCCACGGCGGGATCCTGGCCGACCGGCGTAAGCAGGAGCACGTTGACGAGCTCCAGCAACAGGGGATCGACCCGATCGACCTCGTGGTGTGCAACCTCTACCCCTTCGAGCGCACCGTGGCGGATCCCGACGTCCGCGAAGACGATGCGGTCGAGCAGATCGACATCGGGGGACCCGCGATGGTCAGAGCGGCCGCGAAGAACTTCCACTCGGTTGCGGTCGTCGTGGATCCCGCTCGCTACGGCGCGGTCCTGTCGGAGATCGAGCAGTCGGGTGCCATCTCCGAGGAGACTCGTAGGCAGCTCGCCGCCGAGGCGTTCGCCCACACGGCGGCATACGACGCCGCCATCGTCGAGTACCTGCGTCCAAAGGACGAATGGCCCGAGACCCTGGTCATCAGCTCCCGTAAGGCCCTCGATCTCCGTTACGGCGAGAACCCCCACCAGCGAGCCGCCTTCTATCGAACGGGAGAGCCACCGGTGGGGATCGCGGCGGCGGAGCAGGTGCACGGCAAGGAGCTCTCTTACAACAACTTGCTCGATACGGATGCGGCCTGGCGTTTGGTTATGGAGCTGCCGGCACCCGCGGCCGCGATCATCAAGCACTCGAACCCGTGCGGCGTCTCCGTTGCCGCTTCGATCGCCGACGCGTACTCCCGCGCGTTCGAATGCGACAAGACCTCTGCCTTCGGCGGCATCGTCGCTCTGAACGACGTTTGCACCCGCGACGCGGCCGAGGCCATCGCTCGAGTGTTCACGGAGGTGGTGATCGCACCCGACTTCGAGCCGTCGGCCTTGGAGCTTCTTCAGGCGAAGAAGAACCTGCGCATTCTCAGGGGAGCAGTTATGGGCGATAACCAGCCGGAGGTGCGTCGGGTTTCGGGTGGACTGCTGCTGCAGTCTCCCGATCCTGCCGATGGAGCCGAGGACGCAAAGGTCGTGACCTCCGCGGAGCCCACCACCGAGCAGTGGGAGGATCTTCGCTTTGCCTGGACGATTGCCAAGCACGTGAAATCCAATGCGATAGTTCTCGCGAGCGACCGCACGGCCGTGGGCGTGGGGGCCGGCCAGATGAGCAGGATCGAGTCAACGGAGCTTGCCGCTCGGCGTGCCGGTGAGCGAGCCCAGGGCACGGTCTGTGCCTCCGATGCGTTCTTCCCGTTTCGCGATGGTCTCGACGCGGCGGTCGCCGCCGGCGCGCGGGCAGTCATCCAACCGGGTGGTTCGGTACGAGATGACGAGGTCATTGCTGCAGCAGACGAGCACGGGATCCCGATGGTATTCACCGGCCGCCGTCACTTCCGTCACTGAGGAGGCGGTTAGTTGAGCGCGCGGATCATCGACGGAAAGGCGATCGCCGCAGACGTGCGGCGCGAGGTCGCTGAGGAAGTGACGCAGCTCAGCGACACAGGCACGACTCCGGGACTTGCAACGGTCGTCGTGGGAGACGACCCTGCTTCGAAGGTCTACGTGCGGAACAAGCGAAAGGCCTGCGCCGAGGTCGGCATCAAGGCGTGGGACCACGACCTTCCCGCGAGCACGCCGCAAGCCGATCTGCTTCAGCTCCTCAACGACCTGAACAGCGATCCGTCCGTGCACGGCATCCTCGTACAGCTGCCGCTGCCCGAGCACATCGACGAGCAGTTGATCCTGGATACGGTGGCCGCCCACAAAGACGCAGACGGCTTCCATCCCTACAACCTCGGCCGGTTACTGACGGGGAGCCCGGTCGTTGCGCCGGCAACCCCGGCGGGCATCCAGCAGCTGCTTATCCGCTCGGGGGTAGAGGTAGCCGGTGCCGAGGTCGTGATCGTCGGTCGGTCGAACATCGTTGGGAAACCCCTGGCCGCTCTCTTGGTCCAGAAGGGGGCCGGAGCGAACGCGACGGTGACGCTGTGCCACACGGCGACAGAAGACCTTGCCGCCCATACCCGCCGAGCGCAGATCCTGGTGGCTGCGGTCGGTCGCGCCCATGTCATCACGGGCCCGATGGTCGCCCCCGGAGCAACCGTCATCGACGTGGGGGTCAACCGCACTGAATCCGGTCTCGTCGGCGACGTCGACTTCGACGCGGCGAAGGAGGTCGCCGGCGCCATCACTCCGGTGCCGGGCGGCGTCGGTCCAATGACGATCGCTATGTTGCTGAAGAACGTCGTGGCCCTGGCGCGGCGCGCCGACCAGGACGCTCTCTAAGCCTTCGCGGTGCCTAGGGGCGGCGAACGACCGTCACCCGGCGGTTATCGCCGATCTTGACGTCGAACCTTCCCTTCGGGAAGAAACGGTGCCGGGCGGCCACGACAAAGGTCCGGCGTCTGAAATCGTCGGTGCAGCCTCCGGAGCTCCAGTTCACGTCGATGTCGACCTTCACGAGCTTCTTACCTTCGATGCGATCCATCCCCACGAACTCCTCGGGACACGATCCCGACTCGCTCGTGCCCAGGAACAGGGCGTCGCGCCTCGTGGCGGAGCCAGGAGGCCCCCCCGGCAGATTGAAGTGCCGCCAGGTCCTACGGATGGCTTTGCCGGTCGTTGCGAGATAGGCCACGTCGACCCGGTCGCCGTCCGGGAGGACCGGAGCGCTCGCCAGCAAGACCCCCGCTCTCGAAGGATTCCCCGTGCCGGCAGCGCTACGGGCTCCATCGAGGGCGACCCATACCAGAGTCGCGACGATTGACGCCGCGAGGAAAGCGGCGATGATCCGGCGGGGGCGATCGGTGATTGCGCGCATGTCTTCATCCCTCCTCATGGTCTTCTCTCAACTTCGATCCGCCTCGAGTTCCCGATGCGGACGTCGAACCTTCCCTTCGGAAAGGACCCTCGGGCCTCTTCAGCCAGCTTAGATGGGCAGGGTCCCCGGAAAGTTCCCGCCCGGCGTCAAGTGCTCCGTCTTTTTCGGCCCCGCGCGGCGGCGGGTCCTGAGGGGGTCCCGCCTCAGGCCCATCGGGTAGCCTGCGATGAACTCGAAAACCCAATGACGGGAGCTCTCATGGCAGACAGAACACACCGCGTAACGCTGATTCCGGGCGACGGAACCGGGCCCGAGATCGCCGAGGCGACGAGGCGCGTCCTCGAGGGGACGGGCGTGAAGTTCGACTGGGACGTGCAGTATGCGGGCGAGAGCGTGATGGAAGAGCACGGGACTCCTCTCCCGGATCACGTGCTGGAATCAATCAGACAGAACAAGGTAGCCATCAAGGGGCCCATCACGACCCCGGTGGGCACCGGATTCCGCAGCGTCAACGTTGCGTTGAGAAAAGAGCTCGACCTGTATATGTGTTTGCGGCCGTGCAAGCACTACAGCGGCGTGCGTTCTCGCTACGAGGACGTGGATCTCGTGGTCGTCCGTGAGAACCACGAGGACCTCTACGCCGGCATCGAGTTCGAGCAAGGTTCCGCAGAGGCGCGCAAGCTCATCGACTTCCTGGCCGACCTCGGTGCTCGCCGGATTCGAGAGGACTCGGGCATCTCGATCAAGCCGATCTCGGTCACGGGGACCCAGCGCATCGTGCGTGCGGCCTTCGAATACGCGATCAAGCACGGACGCAAGAAGGTCACGACGGTCCACAAGGCCAACATCATGAAGTTCTCGGATGGTCTCTGGCTCCGCACGAGCCAGGAGGTTGCCGAGGAGTACAAGGACTCGGGCATCGAGTTCGAGGATCGCATCGTCGACAACATGTGCATGCAGTTGGTTCAGAAACCCGAGCTCTATGACGTCCTCGTGCTTCCCAACCTTTACGGCGACATCGTGTCGGACCTGGGTGCCGGCCTGATCGGCGGTCTTGGCGTCGCCCCCGGAGGCAACATCGGCGACGAGGCTGCCGTGTTCGAGCCGACCCACGGTTCGGCCCCCAAGTACGCAGGACAGAACAAGGTCAACCCCATGGCGATGATGCTGTCGGGCGTTCTCATGCTCCAGCATCTCGAGGAGCTCGAGGCGGCCGATCGTCTCGAGGCCGCGCTTGCTTCGGTCATCAAAGAAGGCAAGGACGTGACCTACGACATGAAACCGAACCGAGACGATCCCACTGCCGTCGGCACGTCGCAGGTGGCCGATGCGGTGATCGCCAAGCTCGAGCAAGACGCCTAGGAGGAAGACGATGGCCGCAGGAACGAGGAAGGTGACGGTGGTCGGAGCCGGCAATGTCGGCTCGAACACCGCTCGACGCGTTGCGGAGAGCAATCTCTGTGACGAGGTCGTGATGATCGACATCGTAGAGGGGCTCCCCCAGGGGCTTGCGCTGGACATCAACCAGTCGGCTCCGGTCGAGGGATTCGAGACGCTCGTCACCGGGACCAACGACTACGCGGACACGGCCGGCTCGGAGGTCGTGGTGATCACCGCCGGGCTCCCGCGCAAGCCGGGGATGAGCCGCATGGACCTTCTCGAGAAGAACGCCGAGATCGTCCGCGGCGTCACCGAGCAAATCGCTTCTAACTCGCCCGACACGATCATCATCGTCGTGTCCAACCCACTCGATGAGATGACCTACCTGTCGTCGGTCGTCTCGGGGTTCCCAAAGGAACGCGTGATGGGGATGGCAGGGGTCCTCGACTCCGCCCGTTTGCGCTTCTTCATAGCTGAGAAACTCAACGTCCCCCCGACGTCGGTTGAGGCGATCACTCTTGGTTCGCACGGCGATCAGATGGTTGCGCTGCCCCGGCACGCAACCGTTCAGGGGAAACCGCTGCCGGAGCTCGTCGACGAGCAGACACTCGAGGAGCTCTTCCAGCGGACGCGTGACGCTGGGGCAGAGATCGTTGGGTATCTTAAGAAAGGGAGTGCTTTCTACGCCCCCTCTTCGTCCGCGGTTGCGATGGTCAAGGCGATCCTCGCGGACTCCGGTGAGGTCCAGCCAACCTGCGCGTGGACGTCGGGAGAGTATGGGATCGCCGATGTGTACCTGGGGGTCCCCGCGCGGCTGGGGGCGGGGGGGGTCAAGGAGGTCGTCGAGCTCGAGCTCAATGCGGATGAGACGGCCAAGCTGACGGAGGCCGCCGAAGCGATCCGCGCCAAGTGCGCCGATCTGTCCACCTAGAGCCTCCGGAATCGCTCGACTACTCCGACCGTTGACACGAGCATGACCAAGACAAACGTCCTCGACGTCACCGAGCAGACGTTCGTCCAGGAGGTCGTCGAGCGCTCCCACGAGGTACCCGTGGTAGTCGACTTCTGGGCCTCGTGGTGTGGGCCCTGTCGAGCGCTCGGCCCCCTGCTGGAACGGTTGGCAGGCGAGGCCGACGGCTCGTGGGTGCTCGCCAAGGTCGACGTCGACGCCAACCCCGGGCTTGCATCCGGCTTCGGCGTCCAGGGGATCCCCGCCGTGCGGGCGTGGAGAGACGGAAAAGAGGTCGCCGAGTTCGTCGGTGCGCTTCCCGAACCCCAGGTCAGGCAGTGGTTGGGCCAGCTTGGACCCAGCGCAGCCGACGTGGAGCTCGAGTTGGCCGGCGCCGCCCTGCAGCGAGGTGACGAGGACGAGGCCGAGATCCATCTCCGCAAGGCACTCGATCTGGAACCCGCTCACGCGGAGGCTCGAGCCGCCCTCGAACGACTTCGCCTCGACAAGAGGGCCGGCGGTCTCGACGAGGCCGGCGCCCGGGAACGATTAACCCAGGACCCCGCCGATGTCCAAGCCGCGATCGATCTCGCGGACGTGCTTGCGGCCAGAGACGAGATGGACGAGGCCTTCGAGATGCTCGTGGGGGCCGTGCGGGATTCGTCCGGCGACGAGCGCGAGCGCGTTCGCTCCCACCTCCTTGCTCTCCTGGACACGATCTCGCCGGACGATCCTCGCGCAATGAGAGCCCGGCGCTCGCTCTCGCTCGTTCTTTTCTAGAGGCCCCTCTTCACCTTTCCCGTCGGGGTGCGGGGAAGCTGGTCCACTACCTCGATCCCGCGGGGGCACTTGTAGCCGGCGAGACGCTCCTTCAGCCATGCGATCAACGATTCGGGATCGAGGGGCTGGCCGAACGCGGGGACCACCAGCGCCCTGACCTGTTGGCCCCATTCGGGATGGGGGGCCCCGAAGACGACGGCCTCGGCGACGGCAGGGTGCTGCTCGAGAGCTTGTTCGACCTCCTGCGGGTACACGTTGACCCCGCCGCTGATCACCATGTCGTCCTTGCGTCCGGCGAGGTAGAGGTATCCGTCTTCGTCGAGCCAGCCGAGGTCACCCGCGGTGAACATGCCCTCATCCCAGGCGGCCCGGGTCCGGTGCTCGTCGCCCCAATATGCGAACCGCTCGCCCGAGTCGTACCCGACCCAGACGGCGCCTACCTCGTCGGGCGGAAGGTCGTTGCCCTCGTCGTCGAGGATGCGGACGGTCACTCCCAGGGTGGGCTTTCCGACACTTCCCGGCTTGTGGACCCACTCCTCGGGTGAGATCCGCGTCGCCTGGCCCTCGGTCGATCCGTAGAACTCCCACACCGAGCCAACAGGGAAAAGCTCCATGGCCTTCTTCTTCGTGTCCTCCCGGATGGGGGCCCCGGCATGGATGAGCATCCTGAGCAACGACAGGTCATGTCTCTTCAATACGCTCCGGTCGAGATCCAAAATCCTCTCGAGGTGCGTGGGCACCATGAACGTGGTCGACGCGCCGAACATCTCGATCGCCGCCAGTGTCTCGGCCGCGTCGAATCGCTCCTGGATGACCACGCTGCCTCCAGCTTCCAGGGTCCTGCCGGCAAAGCGATGGGGGGCGGAGTGAGACAAAGGAGAGCACACCAGGTGGACGTCCTCTTCGGTGATCGACCACAGGTGTCTGAACTCCTCCGAGATGCCCGCCGCCTTCGAGTCCCCTACGGGATCGACCCACACGCCTTTCGGCTTGCCGGTCGTCCCTGAGGTGTAGTGCATGGGCCGTCCCAACATGAAGTCGGCCAGCTTCGCCGGCTCTGATTCGTGCAACAGCCTCTCGTACGCGTCCCCAAAGGTCACGACTCTTTCGAGCGAGGGAAGATGCTCGATGGTTCGGTCGGTGAAGAGCCAGCGCGCACCCGAGTCCTCGATGATGTACGCGGCTTCTGCCGGCGTCAGGGCCGCGTGCACCGGTACCGGGATCACGGCGCAACGAAGTGCTCCCGTGGTCACCTCGAGCAACTCCGAGCGGTTCGATGCGTAGACGGCGATCCGGTCTCGGATGTCGACGCCCCCGGCTTTGAGGGCTCCTGCCAGGAGATGTTGGCGTCGGTCGAGCTCGCCGAAAGGCAGAGCGCGTGCCCGCTGCACGATGGCCGTTGCGTCGGGGGTCGAGCGGGCGCGCTCCCCGATCCCCGACACTAGTGGCTTGGGTCTCCAGAGGGCGTCGGCTGTAGCCCTCTGACGATCGGCGGCGTGTAATCCTGCGGTGGCTCTCGCCAAGCACCCGACGGCCGAGGAGGCTCGGGGTCGCGTTGGAACTCCAAGAAGCGCGCCACCACATTGACTTGCCTGAAGTACCACGCGCCCTGGAGGACGGTCAGAAGGGCGAAGAGCCAGAAGCCCCCTCTCTGACCCGTGATGAAGAAGGCAGCGATCCCATATACGAAGGTCAAGAAGATCGTCACCGCCGCGTTGCGGATCACCAGTGCAAGGACCCTCTCCCGTGACATCGCCGCGACCCGCTCGTCGTTCGTACGCAGCTCGTGGATTCTGTCGGAGTGCAAGAGGACGAAACCGCCGTAGACGGCCTGGGCAAAGGCAGCAAAAGCGAGAAGCCGATAGGCCCAGTCGGCCTGATCTCGTCCCAAGGGGCGGCTGCGAGCGAGCTGTGCCACATATGACTCGGGCAGGCGCGCCATGGCCAGAAAGGCGATCGCCAGGACCGCGGCGACTACGAGCAGGGGCGTCCAGCGTCGCCTGAGTCTGTTGTCCACCGCGGCGAGATTACCCTCCGCTGTCGGCATCGCGATCGATCGGCAGCAAACCGGCGGCAGGCCCACGTCCGAATAGTGGGTGATTGGCCCGGTTTAGGAGAGCCCAGGACGTCGGCCGGTTGGAGCGAGCAGGAATTACGATGCCTGGCGAATGACTTCAAAAGACGACGTGGGGCTTGCCGAGCGGCTTATGGCTCGGGATGAGGCGGCGCTCCGAGAGGTGATCCATACCTATGGAGGAGCCGTTCACGGTATGGCGAGACGGATCGTTGCCGAGCCCTCTCTCGCCGAAGAGGTGGCCCAGGACACGTTTCTTGCCCTCTGGAGGCGGCCGGGAGCGTTCGACCCTGGAAGGGGCAGTCTCCAATCGTTCCTTTTGGGAGTGGCTCGCAACAAGGGGGTGGATCTCGTGCGCCGGGAGGAGTCGAGGCGCCGCACCCGAGATGCCCTCACTGCGGAAGTCGAGGCAACCACATCCGGAGAGCCCATAGCATCCGAACAGATGGCAGAGGTAGACCGGCGTGAAGAGGTCAAGCAGGCTCTATCGGGCCTCTCACCGGTGCAGAGAGAAGCGATTGTGTTGGCCTACTTTGGGGGCCGAACATATCGTGAGGTTGCAGAGGAGCTAGGAATTCCCGAAGGAACTGCAAAGACGAGATTGAGAGACGGACTGGGGCGCCTCCGGGAGCTTCTGGCGAGTCAGCAAGGGAGTCGATGATGGACCAAACGCATGAGGACCTGAAGGCGCTGGTTGCGCCTTACGTCCTCGGCGCGGTCCCTCCGGAGGAGGAGGCCACGGTCAGGTCTCATCTCCTGACCTGCGATGAGTGCAGGCAGGAAGCGGAGGCCTTCGACGGCGTTACCGCCGCGCTCGCCCTGGTGGTAGAGCGAACCCCCCTTCCAGATGGTTTCGTGGATCGGACCATGGCCAAGCTCGCTGAGGAACGGCCCGAGGCCGCAACCGCCCCGGCCCCCATACGTCGAAGACCGCTCGCCTGGGTCTTCTCGGCCGCGGCCCTTCTGGTCGTCGCCCTCGTTGTCGCCCTCGTCGGCTTCGGCGGAGATGGCCCCAGCGACGAGTCGGCCGTCGCCCTGCTCGAGAAGTCGGGGATGGACCTGAGTCGGGGCGGAGTCGAGGCGAAGCTCGTGGAGACCGAGGACGGCTTGACGCTCGTCGCCCGGGGCCTGGAGGCCCCGCCCCAGGGGAAGACCTATGAGCTCTGGCAGATGAAGGGCGCCTGTGGGCCGGGCCAGAAAGGACCCTGTTCGTACCAGCCGGCCGTGACCTTCGAGCCCGAGGACGGCGTCGTGGTCGTGGAGGTCGACGGCGCCCTGGAGGACTTCGACGCCGCCGCAGTCACGGTGGAGAGGGGCCTCGTCGACGAGCCCACGGGAGCGCCCGTTCTCTCGTCCTTCTAGGAAACCAAGCAAGGTTTAGCAGCATGGCGTAGTGGTACAACTACGCCATGTCGCACAGAGAGGCCGATCCCCTGGACCAAGGAGCGCGACGTCGCGTTCAGGGCCGCCCGGGCCGTGTCGTCTACATAGTCGTGGACGGGATGGGCCGGGAGGCGCTGGAGCAGGCGACCGAGTCGGGACGCGCCCCGGCACTCGATTTTCTTCGCCGTCACGGGACCTATGTGCGGGACTTCGTCGCGACCTTCCCGACGATCACCCCGGCGGCGACGGCTTCACTGATAACGGGTGAGACCCCGGCCGCCCACGGCATCCCGGGGATGTGCTGGTACGACCGGGATGCACAGCGTTTTGTGAACTACGGCCAGAGCCCTCGAGCCGCGATCGTCGAAGGCATCTCACAGGTCGTCGAGGACTTTTTGGAGAACCTCAACTCGAAGCACCTGAGCCCCGACGTCAAGACCCTTCACGAGTCGCTTCACGAGCTTGGTCACGACTCCGCGTCCGTCAACTACATGATCTTCCGCGGTCCTCACACTCACGAATTAGAAGCGAATCTCCTGGAGAAGCTCCTCTTCCGCAAGCGCCTGCCCAAGAGCCTGCCGGGCCCGAAAGAGCACTATTTCGCGGACGTCGTCTCAGGACCATCCGACGCGTGTTCGAAGATGCTCTCTCCCCGGGGCGTGTCCAAGCGCATTCGAGCGACCGATGCATGGGCGGCGTGCGTCACCCGCGAGCTGCTCGAGCGGGACGAGGCAGACATGATCCTCTTCTATCTGCACGAGAACGACCACGAGTCACACAAGTCTGGCCCGGGCTCCCAGGTCGACAGCCTCGCCGATGCGGACAAGCACATCGCCTACGTCTTGGATTCGTTCGACTCGTGGGAAGAGGCCGTCGACCGGGTCGGCTGGGTCGTGGCGGCCGACCACTCCCAGAGCCCGATCGCGGACGACAAAGACCACATCCTTGACCTCGCCGAGATCCTGGGTGACTTCTCGCAGGTCGTGCCCGACACGGGAACCGAGCCTTTCGAAGACAACGACGTGGCCAGCGCCGGCAACGGCCGCGTAGGTTTCGTGTATCTCAACGAGAGGCGGAAGAACCAGCTGCGCGCCCCGGTGGTGGAGGCCCTCGTCAGCCAGAGGGGCATCGACCAGGTCATGTGGCGCGACGGCGACGCCTACGTAGTGAGAAGCGACCGTGGGACCGTCAGGTTCTGCGAAGCTCAGGGCCAGGGACTAGTAGACGAGAGGGGCAACAAGTGGACGCTGGAGGGAGACCTCGCGGCGATCGATGCGGTGATCGAGGAGAACGACGTCTTCACCCCCTCGTACCCTCTGGCGATGTGGCGGATCAAGTCGGCTCTCGACCTCGATCGCATGGGCGACGTCGTCGTGACGACAAAGCTCACCTACGAGCTGTCGGACCTTGCCGGAGGCGACCACCGCGGTGGAGGAGACCATGCCTCTCTTCACGCACAGGATTCGCTCGTCCCGTTTATCTCCACACTCGCCAACGTCCCCAAGCGCCCTTCCACCGTGGATGTTGTGCCGCACATCTTGGAGCACTTCTGGTCACTCCGCTGACATGCACAGTCTGATCGTCTCGAACGCCTCCTCGGGGGGCTCCAAGGACGAGCAGGTCGAGGCCGTGGGCGAAGCCTTCGAGGAGCTCGGGGAGGTGACCCATCTCCGGCCCCCCTCCTTGCAGAGCTTCGACGACGACGTGACCCGCGCCGTCCAAGGAAAGGATCTCGTCGTTATCGCCGGGGGTGATGGGACGCTCAATTGCGCTCTGAATGCACTTGCGGGAGACCTCCCGGAAGTGGCTCTAGCGATCGTGCCCATGGGCACGGGCAACGACTTCGCCCGCACGCTGGGCCTTCCCCCCGATCCCGTCGACGCGGCGGCCGCCGTCGTGGGCGGGGAGACGAGAGCTTTCGATTACGGACGAGCATCGGGCGGTCGCGTCGAAAGGCTGTTCCTCAATGCCTGTATGGGGGGATTCCCGGTGTCGGTCAACAAGGCCATCGACGAGGACGTCAAGAAGCGGTTGGGGCCCCTCGCCTTCTGGGTCGGCGGAGCGAAAGCAGCGGTGAGGTTCCCCACTTATAGGCTCAAAATCGACGGAGAGGTGATCGACGACTGCGCCGCGGTCGGCATCGGCAACGGCCGTACCGCCGGAGGCGGGATCCCGGTCTTCCCCGAGGCAGATCCGACCGATGGGCAACTCGAGTGTTGCATCATGCAGGTCTCGTCGCTTCGCGAGGGGATCGAGATGGCGGCAAAGGTGCGCTCCGGGGACCATGTCCCTCTCGACAACGTGCGACTCCTGCGGGGCCGTCGGATCGAAGTCGAAGCGGACCCCGAGCTCGAGTTCAACGTAGACGGAGACCTCATTGGTCTCCGGACCCGCTGCGTGTTCGAAGTTGCGGGCACGGTGAATATGCGGGTTCCTTAGCCACCCACAAAGTAGGACGCAAGCGTTCCTGCTCGAGCGACAACTTTTCGGTTGGTTTCGCAGCCAGAGGGTCTAATCAACGCGGCCGTTACGTTCGGAACCTAGGATTGACCGCATGAAGATGCGTCAAGCGATCCTCGCTGCCATACGGCGCGATCCGGATCTCGTCCCCAAGGTGACCGGATCTCTGCGCGAGAGGATCGACGAGGAAAAGGGGCCGATGTCGACGGTTGTCCAGGCGGCGGGTGCCCTCGAGCCGATCCTGGCCGATGCCGTTCGGAAGCGCCCCTCGAAGCTCGGCAAGATCGGTCTCAAGAGCGCTCACATGCTTGCGAACCTCGCGATGGAAGACTCCTCATCGAACTCGAAGCTCGCCGGACTGGCCGATGGCTCGACGGTTGGCATCGTCTTTGTCGACATCGCCGGCTTCCTTGCCTACACCGCTTCACATGGAGACGATGCGGCCCGCCATTTGCTCGGCAAGCTGGACAAGATGGTCGATACCGCGATCAAACCGGTGCGCGGCGAGACTGTGAAGACTCTGGGGGACGGCTATCTGCTTGCGTTTCCTTCCGCCTCGCAGGCGGTGCGGGGAGGGGTCACCCTCAACGAGAGCGTGGGCAAGGTCCATCGCCGCGGTGCTTTTCCCGTGAACGTGCGCATCGCCGTCCACGCCGGCGAGCCGTTGGTCGAGGAGGATGACCTGCTGGGTCATGACGTGAATTTGACCGCTCGACTCTTGGACCATTGCGAGCCGGGCGAGGTGGTGGTCTCCGAGGCGGCGAAAGACCTGGCAGCGAGACGGCTGAAGAAGGTGGCGTTCGGCAACGAGAGAGACGTGAAGGTGCGCGGCCTCGCAGGTCGAGTGAGGATCTTCTCGGTCAATCCCGGGGGCGGCTCGGTGGTCTCCGCCGAGGAGGTGCGCGACCGGGTCCTCACGGCCGCGCCCTGAGGCTTATCTGTCGAGGAACTCGTACGCGAGCAGGGCAGCGATCTCGTGGCCCAGCTCGCGCACCTTGGTCGAGGTGCTGCGGTTGAGGCGCTCGTACGAGGCGTAGCTCGTATAAGCCTCGTTGAAGCCGAGGTCGTAGGCCATTCGCTTGATCCTCTCGAGGTGCAGCGGGTCGGATACGAGCAAGACCGTTTCGATCCCCTGTTCCTCCGCCATGACGCGCACGGCCTGGAGGCTTTCTAGCGTCGTGCGACCCTCGGTCTCGCCGAGGATCCGGTCTGCCGGAACTCCCTGGTCGACCAGGTACATCTCCCCGGCCTCGGCTTCGGTGAACCTGTCACCCTCCTGCTTGCCTCCGGTGACGATGACCGTGGGCGCGAGGTCTTCCGTGTAGAGATAGTGAGCCTGGTCGAGGCGGGCCTTGAATATGCCCGACGGCTCGCCGTCATACTGCGCGGCCCCCAGCACGACGATTGCATCGGCGGAGCGGTTCTCGTCTTTGTGCGACTGGGTCCAGATCTGGAACCCCAGCCACGCGGGATAAGCGATGGCGATCAGCAGTGCAACTAGCACCACGCGCAAGAAAAGCTTCACGCTTCGAGGCTACGTCAGGAGAATGTGAACTTCACCCACCGTGAGAGTTCCGGCGACAGGGGGTCCACTGCGGGGAGTCGACTTCTAGAGCGAGCGATAGAGGGCCGCCTGCTTCACTTCCTGGATCGCCTTGGTCACCTTGATGCCGCGCGGGCACGCGGCGGTGCAGTTGAAGGCCGTGCGGCACTTGAACACCCCGCCCTTCTGCGACAGGATCTCGAGTCGCTCCCGGGCTCCGGAATCGCGAGAATCGAAGATGAAGCGGTGGGCGTTGACGATGGCGGCCGGCCCTACGTATTCCTTGTCTGCCCAGTAGATGGGACATGACGTCGTGCAGGCGGCGCACAGGATGCACTTGGTGGTGTCGTCGAAGCGCTCGCGGTCATCGGGGCTCTGAAGGCGCTCACGCTCGGGTTCCTTCTCGTCGGGATCCTCGATCAGCCATGGCTTGACTCCCCTGTAACCGGCGAAGAAGGGCTCCATGTCGACGATGAGGTCCTTGATGAGAGGCAGCCCACGGATGGGCTCGACCTTGATGGGCTGCTTGAGGTCTTTGATGAGGACCTTGCAGGCGAGCATGTTCACTCCGTTGATGACCATTGCGTCCGATCCACAGATACCGTGCCCGCAGGAGCGGCGCAGCGCGAGGCTCGAGTCCACCTCCCACTTGATCTTGTGGAGGCAGTCGAGCAGCCGATCCATCGGCTGAGCCTTGACGGTGTAGGTCTCGAAGTGGGCGTCTGAGTCGTTCTCGGGGTCGTAGCGAAGGACCTTCAGCTCGACGTCCATCATCTCCGTTTGCTCGGCCATGGTCTCAGTACTTCCTTTCAACCGGTTCGTAGCGCCCGGCGGCGACCCCCCTGTAGGAGAGCCTCGTGTCGCCGTCGGGTGTCCTGTTGATGAACGTGTGGCGCAACCAGTGATCGTCCTCGCGCATCTGGTGGTCCTCTCGGTAGTGGCCGCCCCGGCTCTCGGTGCGCGCCCGGGCGGAGAGGACCAGGGCCTCTGCCATGTCGAGCATGAACCCCAGCTCGATGTGCTCAGTGAGCTCGGTATTGAAGACTTTGCTTCGATCCTTCACGCGAGCCTTCTCGTACTGCTTACGAAGCTCGTTCAACGTTTGCAGCGCCTCGCTCAGAGATTCCTCTGTGCGGACGACCGACGCTTTGTCCATCATCTCCGACTGCATGGTCGTGCGGATGTCCGCGGTCGAGACATCCGATGTCCCGTCCATGAGAGAAGCGATCCAGCTCTCGGTGTCTGCATGGACGTCATCGGGCACGTCGAGCAAAGGATGGGTCGACGCGTACTCCGCCATCGCTATGCCGCCGCGCTTGCCGAAGACGACGATGTCGAGCAAGGAGTTGGTTCCAAGCCGGTTGGCGCCGTGTACCGACACGCACGCGCACTCACCCGCTGCATAGAAGCCCGGTACCGGCTCCGCGTGATTGTTGCGCAGGACCTCGGCCGTGACGTTCGTGGGGATGCCGCCCATGGCGTAGTGGGCGGTGGGGACGATCGGTACCCCCTCCTTGAGTGGATCCACGTCGAGGTAGGTGCGCGCGAACTCGGTGATGTCGGGGAGCTTGCGTTCGACGACCTCAGGATCGACTTCGGTGAGATCGAGGAGGATGTAGTCCTTGTCCGGCCCGGCTCCGCGACCCTCTTTGATCTCGAAGAACTCCGCGCGCGAGACCATGTCGCGCGGGGCGAGGTCCATGATCGTGGGGGCATAGCGCTCCATGAACCGTTCGCCGTCCGCGTTGCGTAGGATCCCGCCCTCGCCGCGCGCCGCCTCCGACAAGAGGATCCCGAGACGGTAGAGACCGGTCGGGTGGAACTGGAAGAACTCCATGTCCTCGAGCGGCAGGCCCTTGCGGTAGACGACGCCGGGGCCGTCACCCGTGAGACTGTGGGCGTTCGAGGTGATCTTGAACATCTTTCCGTAGCCGCCCGTGGCAAACAGAACCGACTTGGCGCGGAAGACGTGCAGCTCGCCGGTCGCCATCTCGTAGGCCACGATGCCCGCGCACGCGCCGTCGACCATGATGAGGTCGAGCACGAAGAACTCGTTGTAGAACTCCACGCCCTCCTTGTTGCATTGCTGGAAGAGCGTCTGCAGGATCATGTGGCCGGTTCGATCTGCCGCGTAGCAGGCCCGCTTCACCGGCGCCTCGCCGTGGTTCCTGGTATGTCCCCCGAACCTGCGCTGGTCGATCTTTCCCTCGTCCGTTCGGTTGAAGGGAAGGCCCATCTTCTCGAGATCGAGAACCGACTCGACCGCCTCTTTGCACATGATGTCGACGGCGTCCTGATCCGCGAGGAAGTCCGATCCCTTCACGGTGTCGAAGGCGTGCCACTCCCACGAGTCCTGCTCGACGTTGGCGAGCGCGGCGCACATCCCCCCCTGAGCCGCCCCGGTATGGGACCTGGTGGGGTAGAGCTTGGAGACGACTGCGGTCTTGACCCTCTTGCCGGCCTCGAGCGCGGCCCGCAGCCCGGCCCCCCCGGACCCGACTATGACCGCGTCATACGTGTGGAAGTGGGCCAATTGCGTCAGGCCGTCGCGGCAGGATCGAACATCACAATGACCGCGGTGCCCATGATCATCAGGACCGTCGTGAGTGCGTAGAGGGTGCCCTTGATGAAGGTCCGCTTCCCGGGTGAGTGGACGTAATCCTCGATCACGATCCGCAGGCCGTTGGATCCGTGGAGGAGGGCCAGGAACAACATCACCCAGTCGAAGGTCTTCCAGCCCACGTTGTTCCAGCGGGCCGCGACGAACTCGAAGCTGACCCGCTCTACCCCGGATTCCATGACGTGCATGATGAAGAGGTGGATGAGGACCTAGAAGAGGAGGATCACGCCGGAGATCCGCATGAAGAACCAGGACCACACCTCGAAAGACGACGGCCGGCGGTCGGGCCTGAAGGCCTCGGGCCGATGTTTTTCGTAGATGTTCTCGACGGTCGCCATCGCCGGAAATCCTAACCGCGGGGTTCTGGCACTAGCATCTAGGGATGGACCAAGAACGCACCACCGATTCCGGCATCGAGATACATAGCGTTTACGGGCCCGACTCCGTGGACCTGGAGCTAGAGCGCGACCTCGGGTCTCCCGGGGAGTGGCCCTTCACCCGCGGCATCTACAAGGGCATGTATCGCGGGCGGCTTTGGACGATGCGCCAGTACGCGGGTTTCGGGAGCGCCGAGGCGACGAACGAGCGTTTCCGCTACCTGCTGGGTGCCGGTCAGACCGGGCTCTCGGTGGCCTTCGACCTGCCCACTCAGATGGGCTATGACTCCGATCATCCGAAGGCGATGGACGAAACCGGCCGGGTCGGAGTGGCCATCGACTCCCTCGCGGACATGGAGCTGTTGTTCGACCAGATCCCCCTGGGCGAGGTCTCGACCTCGATGACCATCAACGCGACCGCCTCCATCCTGTTGCTGCTGTACGAGCTCGTTGCCGAGAAGCAAGGGGTCCCGGGCCCGCAGATCACCGGAACGGTCCAGAACGACATCCTGAAGG